>CALXCQ010000001.1 GCA_944386835.1 uncultured Oscillospiraceae bacterium
ATGATGGTATGAAAGTGTAGTGTTATGCTGATAAAAGTCCTCTGAAATCAAATGATTCCAGAGGACTTTTACAGTTTGCCTGAAATTGAGGTGTACGGTGAGTTCATTATTTATAATTGGAAATGGAGATAAGGTAAGATAAGTTGATACAGGTTCCTTATTCTACCTTATCCCGGTATGGGGTGGGGAGCATTTCTGACCACAGAACCTACCACGCACCGCCTCGGCTACACGGGAAGAGGGTCAGTTCCTGGTTTGGGAGACGAAGCCCTTTTAATATTTAAGATTTAGGTAGCGCAAGCGTTTGAAAGCGATTAGACCCGAGGCAGTAATGGGTGATGATTCTGACGAATATGCCTCCTTCGCGTGGAAAACATTATCTTTTCATGGTTAAAGCACAAAATGAAGCATAAAGATAAAAATAAGATACAGCACCATCATGTGCAGGGGATAAAATGAATAGCAAAAATATTGCCACCATTTTTTGTGATATCCCAGTTCTCCGTTGTACAGCCAAATAATCGGTAAAGACAGCAGGGCGAGGCCTTGCTGGACAACTTCCAATGTAACTCCCAATATATTTACTTCAAAATAATATCCTCCTAAGAATTCCACATTTATAAGGTACAAAATGAATACTTGGGCTAAATAATCCCACCATCTTTTTTGACGGAAAGCATAGAAAGTCAGAACCGTCAGGACTCCAAAGCCATAATAGTCAACAAAGGTAATGGTTCCGATGATCCATCCCAAAAATACGATCAAAATGATCAATATAGTTTTTACCACTATATTCCTGTTGCTTATCTTTATTCTATCAATGCCAATCATGCATATGATCGCAATCAGGAACGTCCATAATGCATTTTGATGATACGGATATAACAATCCTCCTCCTGTCATAAGGTTAAATGGGATTTCAGAGATTAAAGCAAATACGAGCAATCTACCCATATATTTTTTAATGTTTCGGGTATGGAAATATCCTTCTGCGATCATAAAAGCAAAGATCGGGAAAGCCAATCTACCAACATTTGTCATCCAGTGTTGGCTGGTCATAATTGTTGCCCATAAATGGTCTAACAGCATGAACGCCATAGCAAAAACATGCAGGCCAAAAGATGTTATTCCGATTTTTTTCTTTCCCCAATTTATCAATTTCTTTCATTCCTCTTTCGCTTGTCATCATTTAAACACGGCGGCACGAAAGCAAGTTGATCCTTGTTTCCCTGCCGTCCACAGATTTACTTCTGCTAGAGTCTACCACGACAAAAGAACAATTTCAACAATAGTAGATGCACAAACCGGGCCCGGAGGTGCTACCGCAACCGGCCGGCGCCCCCGGTCCCGGCTTGGGGCAGGGTGGTTCCATCGGTACTTCATTCTAATGCTGCCTCGCACTCATCCCGATCGCAGAGGCGAAGTATCAAAGAGGTGCCCGAAGAATAGATTGGCAAGGAGAAGCAAGGGTGCATACCTATCTGGGGTGCGACGAAGTCACTCTGCCGGCCTGCTGGCGGAAAGGTTCCAATGGATGGAATTCTACCGCGTGGGTTGAGGCGCATGGTTTGGAATTCTCTCTTGACAAACCGCCAGGCGGTGAAATAGTTTTCAAAATTTCATCATCAAAACCGACGAAGCGAAGCTGATAACAATCATGCCTCTAGAGAGAGCCTGCGGTGCAGAGCGTCAGGAGAGAGACAGGTTGTCAAATAGAGCGCTGAGGGCACAGTCAAATGTGCTTTGCATAAGAGGATTCTGCGACATTGTAGGCAGATGTCATTTGCCGGAGATATTGGCATCCTGCTAAGGGCACTGCTTCTGCCGTGAAGCAAGGCGGCATTGCGGATCAAGTGCTTTTATTCGTCTCTGACAGAGCAGGTGTTCTGTCAGGGACAATTTTTTTCTCTGCCAGAAATACCGAAGGAGTACTTTTACGGTGGAATCCATGACGGTTTGAAAGGCACCTTGTTTAGATAGAAGCAGAGAGATACTCAGAAAGAATAGGAAATGAATCATAAACGAAAAGTGTGAGAGAATGAATATATTTTTTCCAAAATTTGAACCACTGCCCATTGTGGGCCAATAAAACCGAATGAGTGCTATGGATTGAATTCTGTCTGTATGAGAAAATATCGAAATTCAAAAATAAACATTGGTTCTCTGAAATTGAAATGTTTCAGAGAGCCTATTGTTTGTATAGTGATGTAAGAATTAATATGCGTATCTTTTGGAAAAAACTTGTACACATTCTAAAGGAGCGGTATAATCTCTGAAACTTAAAATGGTACAGTGCTCTCTCAACGGTGTGCGCCCCATGCGCTGGGACTTGGCCAAAGTGCTCTTGCTGATCACATGAAGACCACAGACAGAATCGTAACACCCGGAAACAGTGGAAATCACAACACTAAAAAGCAGTTATTTCAGAGGAAAAACTATAAACAGCAATAATCAATTATAAAAATACCAAAACCTCTTTGGGATTACGCTGGTCGGAAAACAAATTCATTTGTGAATGCCTTTTTCCCCGTATGTTTTCCAAAGTCAGATTTGGAGAAGATCACCATGCGGAGCCGGATGAAGATATCTGACGTGGAGAAAGCCGGGGATCAGGTTTTGAAGTAGCTGCGGGACTGGTGTTTGGATAGCTTTGTCCGGAAGTTGTGTCGAACCAAACGGATACTGGAGCAGGTACCGATGACAGATGCCGAGTCGCGCTCATATCATTTGTTCTGATAAAGCTACAAAAGAAAAGAGTAAGGACGGCATGGATTTGCAGCCGACTTCTGTGTGTAACCCCTAGACATATTGCATTCCGATGGAATCTTACGAAGCGCTCCATATTGCCCGGTGTGAAAGAGTTCAGCAGTGTACCTCTATGATGAAAACGAGAGGATGCCTTTCTGCAAAAAGGCCTCCTCTCGTTTAGCAATTCACAGGCTGTATTCGTCAGCGAGCGTTTCCCCAATAAGTCAGTGCCAGCATACCAGGACCGGTATGTGCGCCAATGATAGGCCCAATATCGGCTGTAAGGACCGTCGCCTCCGGAAACCGGTCCTGGACAGCATCCTGCAAGACCCGTGCGCCATCCGGGCATGCGCCGTGGCCCACAACAACAGTTTTTCCCATTTCAGGCAACCAACTCTGTTCCATTTTGGCCAGTTGGGCCTTAATGGCCTGTTTCCGCCCCCTTGGTTTCTCCACCACAGCCAGTTCTCCGTCCTGATTCACGTGGAGGAGCGGTTTGATTTGCAGGGCGGTTCCAAAGACCGCGGTACCGGCAGGCACCCGTCCGCCCCGCCGCAAATGGTCAAAC
>CALXCQ010000002.1 GCA_944386835.1 uncultured Oscillospiraceae bacterium
GGCCCTTTTCCAGAGCGTGAAGCAGCGGGTACAAGGTTCCCTCTTTCAGGTCAAAGGTATCATCCGAGCGGCGGGCCAGTTCTGTCACCATCTGATACCCATACATGTCTTCCGCCTCCAAAAGAGAGAGGACCAAAAGGGGCGTACTGCCGGAGAGTAAGCTTTTGTCAAACTTCATTGGGGCACCTCCTCAGAGTTTATACCTAGATTTTCTAGGTATAGGATACCTCGATTATCTAGGCTTTGTCAAGGGGGTATCAACAGTGACTTTTTTTACGAAGTATCCGGCGCCACAGGAATCCTGCAGAATACCTTGCCTATCTAACGGACGCGCACGTTCGGTACTATCGGAAAGGCAAAACCTGCTCTCCCTTGGACGCTGCAGATTCCCCACGTTCGGCGCTGCCGGAAAGCAAAACAATTTTTATCCGAAAATCTTTAAGCCCTCTGCCAACAGTAGAAGCGCAAAGGCAGCTACCACCACGCAGACGGGAAACCGTACCCAAAATGACAGGGCACCTTCCTCTGCCGTTCTTGTAGCGTTGCTCGGGAATTTCAAAACAATCGGACAAGCAGAAGTCCGTCCTGCCGCTCACGTTGCCCCTTATGACACCAAACTCTGCAAAACACCGGGACAGGCGAAATTTCGCCTGCCCCGGTCCGTGTCTTTTTTTATTTACGGTTACTTGGCAGCTGCCTTCTTGCCGCTCTTCAGATAGACCATCCAGAAGGCCGCTCCGACCGCCACGCCGCCCAGGATATTGCCCAGGGTAACTGGCAACATATTACCGACAAAGTAGTTACCCCAGGTGAGGTTGGCCAGGTCTACCCCTGCCGCTTCCGCTGCCTGGACATAGCCGGGAACCCCTTTGGCAAACAGGCCCAGGGTACAGTAGTTCATGTCGGCAATGGAGTGATTGAAGCCACAGATGACAAACACCGCCACCGGCACATAGGCGCCCAGAATCCGTCCTGTCACGTCCTTGGAAGACAGAGAGAACATGACTGCCAAGGTTACCAGAATGTTGCACAAGAAGCCCATAAAGAAGGCATTCTGGAACGGCATGGTCATTTTGCCCACCGCCACTTTCATGGAAAAAGCGGCCAAAGCATTGCTGCCTGCCGACAGCCATCCAAACCGGGCGCACAGGAAAGCCACCAGCAAGGAGCCCAGGAAGTTGCCAAGATAGACAAAGATCCAGTTCCGCAGCATACCGGCCAGGCGAATCCGCTTTTCCAGAAGACCAATGGTCATTAAGGTATTGCCGGTAAACAGTTCAGCTCCGCTTAAAATCACCATACCTAACCCAAAGGCAAACAGAAGACCGGAAATAGTCCGGACAGTACTGTTATTGTCCAGGGCATAGGTTGCCATATTGGTGACACAGCCGGCAAAGGCAATCAGCATGCCGGCCAGAATGGCCATGACAATCATTTTTGCCAGAGGCATAGATGCCTTCTTTACACTCACATCTGCATAGGAGGCAGTCTGCTCCGCAGCTGTTAACAGATTCATTTTCCTTCATCCCCTAAATTCTGATTCTGTTTTCTAAATTTCTGAGGCCCGCTCTGCCGCTTCAATCACATGGCCGATCAGCACGGAAGTGGTGACGGACCCAACGCCGCCGGGCACCGGCGTAATCGCCTCTACAATGGGTTCTACCTCGTCATAGGCCACGTCGCCCACAATGCCCTGCTTTTCCTCAGACCAGTTGATACCCACATCCAGCACCACCATGCCGGGTTTGACAAAGTCTTTGCCCACCACACCGGCTTTTCCGGCTGCCACCAGAAGGATATCCGCCTGTCTGGCTACCGCCGCCATGTCCCGGGTTTTGGTGTGACACACGGTCACAGTGGCGTTCTTTTTCAGAAGCATCATGGCCGCAGGTTTCCCTACCACCAGGCTTCTGCCCACGACTACTGCCTGTTTCCCGGTGCAGTCAATGCCGTAGTAGTCCAGAATCTCCATGCAGGCCGCAGGGGTGCAGGGGGCAAAGCCCAGTGCCTTTCCCATAAACACGCCGGCATTGGAGCCATCGGTAATGCCGTCCACATCCTTACGCGGGTCCAATTCGTTGCAGATGGCGTCTTCTTCCGCCCGCAAATGAGCAGGCAAAGGCCGGAACAGTAAGACCCCGTGAATCTTATCATCCCCATTGATCTGGTGGATTTGGGCCACTAACGCTTCTTTGGTCACATCCTCCGGCAGTACATACTTGACTACCTCTACGCCGATCAGCTCCGCCCGCTTGGTGGCGCCCCGCTCGTAGGACAGGTCGGAGGGATTCTCTCCAACCCGGACAATCGCCAAAGTGGGATTGACTCCCTTTGCCTTCAGCGCCTCGACCTTTTCCTGTAATCTGCCGTTCAGTGCAGCGGTCACTTCTTTTCCCAGTAGTTGTTTTGCCATCGCGCTTGTTCTCCTTTATCCCCTTCGGGCGAGGAATTCCCGCCCGGCCGTTCTTTAAAAATTGGCCCGTACCTTCTGGAAAATCTCATCTGCCAAAGCGCAGTAAGTTTCCAGCATGGCGTTGGCTTTGTCATTCAGCTCCTGAGCCAGAGCCCGGTTTGCCATGGTCTTGGTGTTGATAAACACATTGAGACTGGCGCTCTGTAATGCCGCCTTACAGCAGACCGCACCGCAACCGGCATCGGAAACCGCCAGCCGGGAACCCTTTTCCGCAAACACAGCAATGGCCTTCAAAGCCTGGCAGCAAGTCTCCATAATTTCCATGGGTACGGAACAGGCTGCAATGGTCGCCTCTTCCAGCACCTGGGCCCTGTTGGGATCGTCTTTGGGAATGGAATAGGCCTTGGCCAGAGGTGCAAAACACTCCGCGTCGGCTGCTACCAGATCCAAAAGTTTTTTCTGCAAACCGTCGCATTCCTGTTTCAGTGCCACCATTTCTGCTTCCACGTCGGCATATTTCTTCTTGCCTACCGTCAAAGAGCCTACCATATTGCCAAGCGCCGTTCCCACGGCTCCCACCAGCGCCGCTGCGCCGCCGCCACCCGGTACCGGCTCGTTGGAAGCCAATACCGCTACAAATTCCCGGCAAGAGTTCTGAGTGAAATCCATCGTTTTTTCTCCTTATCTTGTCATGGTATTGTCAGGGCCCATCCCCTGAAAAAATGCCAGGTCCTTCCTGGCGAAATGGTCCTTGATAAACCCGAAGCCTTGCCCGCTCCAGGCATAAGTCAAACACGCAACGATAAGCCGCAAGTCCGGCGGCGGACTGCCGCCGGACTTGCCAGACCATGTGGAATCCCGAATACTTAGAACAAACCGCTGATCTTCCCGTTTTCGTCCACGTCGATACGCTCGGCAGCCGGAACCTTGGGCAGGCCGGGCATGGTCATGATTTCACCGGTGAGCGCTACCAGGAAGCCGGCACCGGCGGAAACCTTAATATTCCGAACTGTTACGGTAAAATCGGTGGGAGCGCCCAGCTTGGTGGGATCGTCTGTGAGGGAATACTGGGTCTTGGCCATGCAGATGGGCATCTTGTCGTAGCCAAGAGCTGTCAGGGTTTCAATCTGCTTCTCAGCCGCGGGGGTATAAGCCACATCCTTGCCACCGTAGATCTTTGTGACAATGGCGTGGATCTTATCCTTAATGGGCTGCTCTACATCATAGGAGAAGGTAAAGTCATTGGGCTGATCGCACAGGCGAATAACTTCTTCGGCCAGCTTGATGCCGCCTTCGCCGCCCTTGGCCCACACTTCGGACAGAGCCACGTTGACACCCAGCTCCTTGCACTTCTTTTCTACCAGAGCCAGCTCGGCCTCCGTGTCCAGGGGGAACCGGTTAATGGCCACTACGCAGGGCAGCTTGTAGACATTGGTAATGTTGGACACATGCTTCAGCAGGTTGGGCAGGCCTTTTTCCAGAGCTTCCAGATTCTCTTTGCCCAAGTCTGCCTTGGGTACGCCACCGTTGTACTTCAGAGCCCGCACGGTAGCTACAATAACCACTGCCGAAGGCTTCAAACCAGCCATACGGCACTTGATATCCAGGAATTTCTCCGCACCCAGATCGGCACCGAAACCAGCCTCGGTCACTGTGTAATCCGACAGGCGGCGGGCAATCTTGGTAGCGGTAACAGAGTTACAGCCGTGAGCAATGTTGGCGAACGGGCCGCCGTGAACAAAGGCCGGAGTGTGCTCCAGAGTCTGGACCAGATTGGGCTTCAGCGCGTCCTTCAAAAGGGCTGCCATAGCGCCCTGAGCCTTCAGATCACCCGCCGTTACCGGCTTTTCATCGTAGGTATAGCCAACTACCAGGCGGCTCAGCCGTGCCTTCAAATCGTTAATGTCGGAAGCCAGGCACAAAACTGCCATAATTTCCGAGGCTACGGTGATGTCATAGGCATCTTCTCTGGGAGTACCGTTGACCCGGCCGCCCAGGCCATCCACCAGGAACCGCAGCTGACGGTCGTTCATATCTACACACCGGTGCCAGGTAATCCGTCTGGGATCGATGTTCAGTTCGTTGCCCTGATAAATATGGTTATCCAACATCGCCGCCAACAGGTTATTGGCTGCGCCAATGGCATGGAAGTCACCGGTAAAGTGGAGGTTAATGTCTTCCATCGGCACTACCTGCGCGTATCCGCCGCCGGCTGCACCGCCCTTGACGCCGAAAACCGGCCCCAAAGAGGGTTCCCGCAGAGCAACAATGACGTTTTTGCCCAGCTTTTTCAGGCCGTCGGCCAGGCCCACCGTCGTGGTGGTCTTACCTTCGCCGGCAGGGGTGGGATTGATCGCGGTGACCAGGATCAGCTTGCCGTCTTCCCGCTTCACATCCTTCAGGATGTTGTAGTCCACTTTTGCTTTGTACTTGCCGTACTGCTCTACGTACTTTTCATCTACGCCGGCCATTTTGGCAATTTCCATAATGGGAAGCATTGGGGTTTCCTGAGCGATTTCGATGTCGGATTTAAATGCCATAGTGATTCTCTCCTTGTATACTAAAATTTGCGCCGCTGTAATGGCAAGGGGCAGGCGCATACAAGATCTATGAAACAAACTGTTTGGGTAGTTTGCTACATACAAAACTGATACCAAAGCGGCAGGCGCTTTTTGCCATCGCGCCCACAGGGACCGGGAAGATACGTTCCCCACGCCTCTTCTGAGGCAGGCAGGCGGTCCTTTCCACTTTCCTGTGGAACCCGGACAGATCGTACGCTGACTGGCCCGCCGTTACGGAACCGGAAAATACTTTCCATTGTGCCTTGCTGCGGAGGCAGTCGGTGTTTTCTATTGTCCTACCATATTTGATATTTATTTATCGATATCAGTTTAGCACTCCCACATTGTTTCGTCAATTGGATGCACCGGAAATAACTTCAAAAATTCAAAAGCCAAATATAGCAATTATGACGAAGTAATCAGAACAGCGTTCGTTATTATAAACAAACGAAAGAAGCCCTCCCTCCCCCGAAAAATCATGTACAAACGATCTATATTTATTTAATTATTTTTAAAGTTATTATGCAATATTTATAATCGAATAAGAACGCTGTTCAATATTACGGAATGAGTGTAGCACGTCTTTCCTCATTCGTCAATAGATATGCTTTTATATCTTAATTATTATAGCAAAAGCTCCAGAACCTCTGCTTGCAGAGGTTCTGGAGCTGTTACTTCTTTGTATTCCTGACTGCCAGCCTGGCATATCATTTTCTGTCAACCGGCTATCATCCCAAGTACCCCGGGCGGTCTGCCGCCGGCAGGCCATCCGTCCAAACTGTCTTCTGACACTTCTCTTATCTGCAAACGGTCAGCCTGCGGTGCTCTGACACTTCCGGCATTGGTAAGCTGTCAGCGGAAACTGTCCACCGGTACTTCTTTTACCGCTGGCTGTCAGTCCGGAGGCCGGCTTCACATCCGCTGTTTCACCGCCGTAATCGCCAAATCCCCGGCCACGACCCGGTCTTCCGCCGCAAATCCTCCTACAAAATTGTCGGAGTACAGAATCTGGGCACTGGGCGGAAATTCCTCATCCCCCTCCCAGACAATCAGCTGCATCCGGTAATCTCCCAGCACCGGGATTTCGTAGGCCGCATCCCCGTGGGAAAGGGGCGTGGCCCCCAGGCTTTCCATGGCCTTGCGAAATTGGGCGATCCGGGTGCCGAAGGTAAAGGCCGCCCGGGTCAGACACCGGCCGGTGAACGGAGAGATATACAGTTCTCCCCAGGGCATCTCCCGAAAGGTGAGAAAACTGCCGTGAAACGGCTCCGCCTTTCCCTCCAGCAAGTACCGGAGTAAAAAGGTCTGGGCCGGCAGGCTCTTAAGGGCCAGAGCCTGCGCATTTTCCGAGCGAATCCGGTAATCGGGCCAGTGGACCCAGTAGGTTTCCGTCAGAAACTCCAGGCAAAACTCCTGGGTCCCAGCGTCAAAGGCCACCGCCGTTCGGACAGCGGCTTCCTCTGGGTCCAGCTGGGAAAACAGCTGGCAGTAGTGAGCAAAAGGCACTTCTTCTTTATGATTTTCAACTGGCTTTGTGGCCATGGTATTCCCCCGTTCCGCCGCAGCATGGCGGCTGTAGTTTTCGTCCGGCGTTTCCCCCGGTGGCAAGTGCGCAGAGGGAATTTCCCGGAGAGGCGATCCTTCCGTCCCATGTTTCCCCAGTGGTAGATACCCAAAGGGACATTTCCCAGGGCAGTAATTCTTCCGCCCCATGTTTTCCCAGTGGTGCATACCCAAAGGGACATTTCCCAGGGCGGTAATCCTTCCGCCCCGTGTTCCTCCAGTAGTTGGCACACAAAGGAGAAACTTCCGGGGCGGCCTTGGTTCTTGTTCCGACTCATTCTTGTGGTGGTAGTGATACCAAACAGGCCGCCAGGCAGCGGTCATTTTGCGTTCTCTTCCCCAGAG
>CALXCQ010000003.1 GCA_944386835.1 uncultured Oscillospiraceae bacterium
TTTTGAACAAGTATATCAAATTTTAGCCGATTCTTTTCCGTCAAGTGAGAGAAGAACTTATAAGGGACAAAAAGAAGTGCTGAACAATGAATTTTACAAGATCTTTGTTTATCAGGAGAAAGAAAAAATCCACGCATTTATTGCTGTGTGGGATTTTATAGATTTTGTCTTTGTCGAGCATTTTGCTGTTGAGGCAAGCCATCGTAATGAGGGGCTAGGGAAGAAGATGCTCGTCGAGTTGATGGAAAACAAACAAAAAACTTTTTGTCTGGAGGTAGAACCGCCAGAAACAGAAATTGCCCGAAGGAGAATTGGATTTTATGAAAGGCTGGGTTTTCATCTGCTGCCCTTTACTTATGAACAACCAGCTATGCAGGCAACAGAAAAGCCAATTCCCCTGTGTTTGATGTCCTATCCGGAAGAATTGGATAAAGGGAAATTCAATCAAATAAAAAATAAACTCTATCAAAATGTTTATCATGTATATATTTGAATTAACTCAATTTGAGAAAAAGAGGATGAGCGATTTTTGGAAGCTCATCCTCTTTTTTATGCTTTTACATAAATGTTTTTTTGCTTACATAAAATAGCATAGAGTTATTGGTCATTTTGACATGGCGGAATTTTGCGAAAAATCTATGTAAAGTAATAAACTTTACACTATGTGAATTTATTACAATAATAGAGATGAACTAAAAGAAAATAGATATCAATAAGTATAAAAAACAAAAAGAAAAGATTTTTTACAATATAATTGGGAAAATAAGTAATTTTATCTATAAAATTACTTTCAAATGCCGAGGCGGAAAGGAAGAAAATGAAAATGCCAACATCAAAATTATGTATAAAATATGAATGAAAGAGATGAAAAAACATAAAAGCGGAAGGAAATGCAAAGTGGAAACGGGTAAAATATTTGCGATTTTTCGACATTTTGACTGAATATGTAAACATTTTGTTATGAAGACATTAACTATTGACCTATTTTCGCCTTAATATTAGAATATAAATAAGCAAAATTATGGATTGAAGTAACAAATGAAAGTACGAATCATGACAATTTTGCTATTGATGTTACTCGCTGTGCTGCCCGGCTGCAGCGCGGAAAAAGAAACATCAATTCCCCAAAATGAGGCTTCAGGTGCGGTTACGCTGCCCAATGGCGCACAGTCGGATGCTGAATATTCACCAGAATCCCCAGGCACTGATGATAACGTGTCCTTTGGTACAGGCTCCGATAACACCCAGGGAGAGAGGCGGGCTGTTTGGCTGTCTTATCTGGAGTTACAGGATCTGCTGTCTGCTGATAAAGCACAGACACAAAAACACCTGGAGAATGTATTTGACAACATTGATGCGATGGGGCTCAATACTGTGATCGTGCAGGTGAGACCTTTTGCCGACGCAATTTACAAGTCCAGCTATTTTCCTTGGTCTCATATCATCACGGGGACCCAGGGCCAGGATCCTGGATACGATCCGTTGCAGCTAATGATTGATCTGGCGAGGGAGCGTGATTTGCGTATTGAAGCCTGGATTAATCCTTATCGTGTAAAGACACCTACGCAAACGCTGGATACGGATACGATCATCTATCAATGGCTGATGGAGCAGGACGACTATGTCGTCACAACCCAAGGGGAATCTGGGGAAGCGGCGCTGTCTCAGGCGCTGTACCTTAATCCCGCCATTGATGAAAACCAAGCCTTGATTGTAAACGGTGTAAAAGAGCTTGTGCAAAACTATGATATAGATGCTATTCACTTTGACGATTATTTCTATCCAACCACTGATGTAGTCTTTGATAGCAAAGCCTATGAGAAAAGTGGTAAAGAGCTGTCATTGGACGTTTGGCGGAGAAACAATGTCAATACGCTTATCCACAAGGTTTATGAGGCTATCAAAGCTATTGATGAGAATATGGAATTTGGTATCAGCCCCCAAGGGAATATTGATATCAACTACAATAAGCAATATGCTGATGTGAAATATTGGATAGAAAAAGAAGGCTATCTGGATTATATTATGCCACAAGTTTATTATGGCTTTAAGAACAGTGTACCGTTTGCGGCTACAGTTGAGGAGTGGGCAGATCTTGCGTCCCAAAGTGATGTAGATCTATACATCGGCCTTGCAGCCTATAAAATTGGCCAGGAAGATCAATGGGCTGGTGAAGAGGGAATGGACGAATGGATTGTTGACGGTGGTGATCTGCTCAAACGTCAAGTTGAATTTTGCAGAGATCTGCAAGGGGATTCCTACAAAGGTTTTTCACTTTACAACTATGGAACATTATTTCAACCAGAACAATCCGTAAAAGAGCTAGTAGAGGAGGAAAAAGAAAATTTAAAAACCATTCTAAAATAACCATATCTTCTACAAGTAGATGTGAGGGAGGGATACGCTTTGAAAACAGTTTTTTCGAACAGAAGGGTCACAGCAATTTCTCTCAGTGTTCTGTTTGTTTTGATCACACTGGTAACGGGAGTGACATCCATTTTTGTGGCAGACAAAAATTTGGAGCAACAGACACCAAAATTGCAAAATGAGGAAGCGCAGGTGGTGCCTGACAATGTAGACAGCACTGATCTGACTTTGGAGCCTGTTAGCTTTAACAAGCCAACGGAAATGCGAGCGGTATATCTAATGCCGGGAACAGATTTTCTTGTTGGTGATGACCTGTCCGCAACAACGGTACAAAGTCAGATCGATGAAGCGATTCAGTCAGCGAAGGATTTGACCATGAATACAGTAGTCATTGGTCTATCCTATAAGGATCAGGTCATTTATAAAAGCGATGTGATGCCCAGCGTCATGGAAGATTTTGATCCATTGGAGTATGCCATCAAAAAGGCAAGAGAAGAAAAGATGTATGTATATGTCATCTATGACGCTCTTGCAACGCAGAATGGCGATGCGCAGACGATTACCAGCGATGTGATTGAACAAAGCGGTGAGAATTTGGAGCAAATCGTTTCTTCCTATGATCTAGATGGTGTGCTGCTGGATGATTACTACTATCTCTCTTCAGCGGCTAGCTACAGTGATTATGAGGAAAACGGTGCTGGCCAAGGCTATGAAAGCTTTATGCAGAGTGCTACAGAGTCTTTGGTGAAGGCCCTTTCCGAAAAATCCAAGGAGGCAAATCGCGCGGTCCAGTTTGGTCTGCTGACCGATAGTGTCTGGGTCAATGAGACTGACAATAAGCAAGGAAGTGACACTACAGCTGAATTTGCCACCTTGACCGATGGATATGCAGATGTCAAAGGTTTCATTGAAAAGGACTATGTTGATTTGGTCATGGTTCGAGCGGATACAACAAGAGATGATAAGGACGTTCCCTTTACAGTTGTTTCTGCTTGGTGGAATCAAGTGGCTGAACACAACGAGCTGCCCATCTACTATATATATAGTGCCGATAAAATTTGCACAGCCGATGGGTGGACAAGCGCCGATGAAATCGTAGAGCAGATTCTGCTGGCCCAAGAGGGGAGCCAATATGGTGGAGCAGTATTTAACTCCCTTTCCAGTTTGAAGGACAATCCTGGCGGCAGCACCGAGAAGTTGCTCCTCTTCTTCGAGACTG
>CALXCQ010000004.1 GCA_944386835.1 uncultured Oscillospiraceae bacterium
AAATATGGAAATTATTAGAAATTTTCTTTCATAGCTTTTTCTATAGAGTCAAAACTACCATCCAATCCAATTGCACCTTTTTGGACAAGTTCCAAGTCACCCGGAGAGCCATCTGCATATAAAAACACTTTACTCCAACCGTGTTTCAAATTTTCAATTGTGCCAGACCAGGTTCCGCCCTTCCGCCAATGTGTTTGCACAACAAAAACGCGGTCTCCCAAACAGTGAATTATACGGTTACGGGCATGTGCTCTGGCTGCGGAAAACCCGATATCAAAACCATCCGTGGAACAAAAAAGTACCCTTTCCATATCCAGTTTTCTGCTTACAGAATCCTTCAACCGGTCTGGTACCACGCAAATTCCATTTCCCCCAGATGCAAGGCAGGCCTGGAAGGCAACGGTATCGGCACCTGCTGCGCCTCCAGACACCAGGGTAAACCCACATTTTGCCGCCATTTTTCCAACTTTTTCGGCAAAATCTCTGTGATCCGGTGTAATTTCTCGGGCCCCTACTACAGAAATTAAAGTTGTTTTCAAAAGCTGCCTATTTCCATATAAGAACAGTGCTGGTGGGCAGTACTCCTTCAGTTTCCTATGCAATACCGCTGGATAATCGGCACTGATGCGAGTCATTGGCACAATATTCCACCTATCTGCCTGTTGCAAATACTGGTCTAACTCTTTTTCCCGGGAAATAAGGTGGTAGATCCGCAAACTCTCCTCTTCAGAATAGCCAATTTCCATCAATTGCAGAGGCGTCAGTTCCTGGGAAGAAGCGGAAAAATGTCTCCCCAGTTCTCGAACTTGCACCCCCAACTTGCGAAACTGGGCCACCGTCAAAGGTCGCGGTCCTTCTCGTTGTCGAAAATTACAGCAAAGCAACAGCATGCCTTTCTCTTTTTCATCCATCCTTATCGATACCACCGTTTTGTAGAGACCTTTCTGGGCTCCTCTTTCACAAACTTCCCGTCCGGCGTAATGGTCATCGCTTGTATCGTATAGTGGGAATATTTGGCGATTTCATCTAATTTCGCCTTTTCCGGGAACGTTCCTAAAATGCTCCAGGCTACCCCCTTCTTCTTCGCCCGCCCAGTCCTTCCAATTCTGTGGATATAGTATTCGTTTTCCTCCGGAACATCATAATTGATAACGCAATCTACATCTTCTACATCGATACCACGGGAAGCTATATCCGTTGCAACCAGGACCGTCAATTTTCCATCCCGAAATGCCTGCATATTCTTTTCCCTTTGCTGCTGTTTAATATCTCCATGAATACACTCTGTCAAAATGCCAGCCCTCTGAAAATCGTCGCAAAGGCGCTGACACATAACTTTTGTATTACAAAAAACAATGACCCGTTCCAATTTTTCTGTTTGAATCAACCGCAATGCCGTCTCCATTTTAGCAAAGGGCGATACCATAATGGAATACTGATCGATATCCGGCCTGTTTTCCTGGTCCGCCGGTACTGTGATTTCCACTTCATCTCTTTGATACATCCAACTGACTGTCATCACTTCCTGGGAAATCGTTGCGGAAAACAATCCCAGATTCTTTCTATTTTTTGTCTTTTCTACAATTTTTGTCACTTCCTGGAAAAAGCCCATGTCCAGCATCCTGTCAGCCTCATCCAGAATTATAGTCTGTATTTTGTCAAACCTTAATAAGTGACGATTATACAAGTCAATCAAACGACCAGGTGTTGCTACAACAATTTGCGGCTTTTTCTTCAAACTCTTTATTTGCGTGTCAATTTTCTGGCCACCATAGACCACGGTGACCCGAACATTGGCATAATATGTCAGAAGGCTACGTAATTCATCACAAATCTGAATTGCTAACTCCCGGGTAGGCGCCAAGATCAGTCCCTGTAATTCCTGGCTGTCCGGATCTACATGCTGTATCATAGGAATCCCAAAAGCAAATGTTTTTCCCGTTCCTGTAGGAGCTTTTGCCAAAACATCTTTCCACTGCAAGAGCGGTGGTATGGCTTCCTCCTGAATGCGGGTAGGGTAACCATAGCCCTTATTTTCCAATGCACGCAACAGCTCTTCCGAAATTCCCAATTCCTGAAACGTAATATTCTTTTCCATACCTATCTGTTACCTTTCCCGATCATGAAACTCCCTTGTATTCTAACAAATTTTCTATATTCCCGCAACCATCCTTCTCCATATCAGGATTGCGCACTGTTCAGAAACATGGTATAATTTCTTTATCTTGTCAAAGTTAGGGGAATTTATATGAGTAAGGCCGATCAAATTTACCGGGAAACCTGTCAGGAAATCCTAAATCACGGCGTTTGGGATACAGACAGAGATGTCCGTCCCCACTGGGAAGACGGTGCACCGGCCCATACCATTAAAAAATTTGGAATCGTAAATCGATACAATTTACAAGAAGAGTTTCCCATTATGACTTTGCGCCGTACCTATTACAAATCTTGTATTGATGAACTGTTATGGATTTGGCAGAAGAAATCAAATCGTGTCTGTGATTTGGCAAGTCATGTGTGGGATGCCTGGGCTTTTGAAGATGGTACAATCGGGAAAGCTTACGGGTATCAATTAGGAGTCAAGCATCAATACGCAGAGGGAATGTTTGACCAAGTAGATCGTGTTTTGTTCGACTTAAAAAACAATCCTACCAGTCGCAGAATTCTGACAAACCTTTATAATTTTGAAGATTTGCATGCCATGGGGCTGTATCCCTGTGCCTATTCCATGACCTTCAATGTCAGCGGGAATACTTTAAATGCAATCTTAAATCAGCGTTCTCAAGATATGCTCACGGCTAACAACTGGAATGTGGTGCAGTATGCTGTTTTGGTACATATGATGGCTCAAGTGTCCGGGCTTCAAGCTGGCGAGCTGGTCCATGTCATTGCGGATGCACATATCTATGATCGTCATATACCTTTGGTAGAAAAGATGCTCAAAAACCAACAATATGAAGCGCCTAAATTTTCTATAGATCCTTCCATTACGGATTTTTATCAATTTACTGTAGATAGTTTCCGCCTGGAAAATTATCAATACGCGCAATTTGATGAAAAAATACCAGTTGCGATTTAAGTGAGAGGATTTCTATGAATTGTATTGTCAATGTGAGTGAAAACTGGGGCATCGGAAAAGACGGACAACTTCTCTTCTCTATTTCGGCAGACTTAAAGCGATTTCGTCAGCTGACTCTTGGAAAAACTGTGATTCTCGGTCGAAAAACTCTCGCTACATTCCCTGGGGAGAAGCCATTACCGGGCAGAACAAACTTAGTTCTCAGTCGGCAACCAAATTTTCAGGCAGACAATGCAGTTATCTTCCACAGTTTTCCAGAACTTGCTCTCTTTCTGCATGCATACCCCACGGAGGAGCTGTGGGTAATCGGAGGGGCCAGCGTCTATGAGAGGATGCTCCCCTATTGCTCTCACGCTTTTATAACCAAAACCTTTTGTGAAGTAGATGCCGACAGTTTTTTCCCGAACCTGGATGCCTTGCCCCAATGGCATTTCGTCTCAGAATCACCAAAAATGGAAGAGGGAAATCTAGTCTTTCGATACCTGGAGTATCATAACGATTCCCCCTGCACATTTTAAGATTGCGGTCTGTTTGAATCAAAGATACCTGTGCCGGGGCCTTTGGGCTCCGGCACAGTATATATGTGGCATCCTGCGGCTTTTTCCCATTGATAACGTCTGCAAATTCCTTTTTAAAAATGCTGGCACGAAAAGTAAGGAAGGGAGTCTGCTCATTATGAGGCGTTCGCCATGAATATATGGACACTTGTTCAGATGCTCTCTATGGGGACAAAAGCATGTTACGCAGCAGTAAAGCGTGTGGCGGAAACATTTTTATGTTCTTCCTGTGAGTTCTCTTTTACAGGATATCGCAACCTATCCTGACACCATAAATCTGAATTGGTAAAGCGCTCCCAAAGAAAGGAGTTTTAGAACATGGAAATTCTCTATGAAGATAACCACCTTTTGGTATGTCTAAAGCCGGTGGGTATACTCTGTGAAAACGCTCCCAGTCCGGAAGTCTCCATGCTGGGGCTGCTGCAAAAACAGTTAGCACTCCCGGAAACACAAAGTTTTTTGTTTCCGGTTCATCGCCTAGATCAGGCTGTAGGGGGAGTCATGGTTTTTGCCAAGACAAAAGCTTCTGCCGCCCAACTTAGCCATGCCATTCAGGAGGACTCCTTTCGAAAAGAGTATTTCGCCATTGTGCAAGGCAAAGTATCCCCGGAAGAGGGAACTTTGCAAGATTATTTGTACCGAGATCCTGCACACAACAAGACTTACTGTGTAAAGCGTTTGCGCAAAGGCGTGAGAACTGCTTCGCTTCACTACCAGGTTTTGTCTGCCATACAGGAGCCCGCTGTTTTGACATGGCTAAAAATACAACTACATACCGGTAGGACCCACCAAATCCGCGCCCAGTTTGCATCCCGGCGCCTGCCTTTATGGGGCGACAAGAAATACGGAGCGCGAAATTGTAAGGGGCAAATTGCGCTCTGGTCTTATGGCTTGGCATTTCCACACCCTGTCACCGGAAATCTCCTTACTTTTTATCAGAAACCGCCTGCACAAGAGCCTTGGAATTATTTCCCAATGTACAAGGAGATGCCGCAATGTGGAACTATCTGAAAACCGTAGAAAAACCCATTGTTTTATATGGGATGGGAAATGGAGCAGACAAAATTCTCAATCAGCTAAATTTACTTCAGATTCCGGTTGCCGGCGTTTTCGCCAGTGATGAGTTTGTTCGGGGCCAATCCTTCCATGGTTACCCTGTTCTCACTTATGCACAAGCTAAAAAACAATTTGGAGAAATGGTAATTTTAGTATGTTTTGGCTCCCAACGCCCGGAAGTATTGGCCCGTTTAAAGGCGCTTAGTCTGGAGCAGGAGCTCTATGCTCCTGACGTTCCCGTAGTGGGAGAAACGATATTTAACTGGTCCTATTGCCAATCTCATCTCTCCCAGCTTGAACAAGTCTATCACGCTTTGGCTGATGAACTCTCCCGTATTACCTTTCTCGATATTTTACAGTATAAACTTACCGGAAAAATTTCCTCTCTGTTTCACTGTGAGACACCTGCTTCAGAAGTCTATTCCACTTTTTTCCAGCTGGGCTCACAGGAGGTTTATTTAGACTTGGGGGCATACACCGGGGATACTATCGCAGATTTTTGTCGTCACGTTTCCAATTATAGCGCAATCTATGCAGTAGAGCCTGACCGTAAAAATTTTCAAAAATTACTTCGTAATACCCAATTTTTATCCAACTGCCATTGTTTTCAGATGGGAATCCACAGACATCCTGGTCAAATGCAGTTCTCCAGTAAAGGCGGAAGGCAATCTGCAATTGGAAATAAGGGTACAACCATTTCTGTTGACAGCGTAGATCATCTGTTTCAAGGGATTCCCTTTACTTATATAAAAATGGACATTGAGGGGCAGGAATCCGCTGCCATTTCCGGAGCTCAGGAGACGATTTCCCGACTGAAGCCCAAACTGCTTATTTCTGCCTATCACCGCACGGAAGATTTGTTTACCTTGCCTTTACAAATCCTATCTTTGCGAGCAGACTACAAAGTCTATCTACGCCATCACCCCTATGTTCCATGCTGGGACACAAATTATTACTTTGTTTAAGCGGTTCGTAAATTTCTTTTTCCCAATAAATGCACCTTATATTGCTTGCAAATAGGAAAAAGAACAAGTATAATAGTTCTGTTTCGTATATTTTTGTATGTGTGAGGATTGTAGATAAGGAATATGGAAAACAAACAAGTTAAGGAAAACAAAATGGGCACCATGCCCGTCGGAAGACTTCTGGCCACAATGGCTACGCCTATGATACTGTCAATGTTGGTACAAGCTATGTATAATGTAGTCGACAGTATCTATGTCTCCCGTGTCAGCGAAAATGCTCTGACGGCAGTATCTCTGGCATTCCCACTTCAAAATCTCATAATCGCAGTATCCTGCGGTCTTGCGGTAGGTGTAAATTCTCTTTTATCTCGCAGCCTAGGTAGTAAAGATTACGCCGAAGTACAAAATTCTGCCCGTAATGGTATCTTTTTATCCCTGATTGGCACTATCTGCTTTGTATTGTTCGGCATTTTCGGATCTCGGGCTTTTTTTGTCACCCAAACTGATATTCCCGAAATTGTAGAATATGGAACTGCCTATATTCAAATCTGTACCATTGCCTCATTTGGTATTTTCGGCGAAGTTATGTTTGAGCGAATCCTTCAAGCTACAGGAAGGACAATCTACACATTGTTTACACAAGGAATTGGCGCCATATTGAACATTATTTTGGATCCCATTTTCATCTTCGGATGGCTAGGAATGCCCGAAATGGGGGTCGCAGGCGCTGCTTTAGCCACTGTAATAGGACAAATCGCTGCATTTCTTTTGGCAATTTATTTTAATCTGAAAAAGAATTCTGACGTCAAACTCTCTTTCCACAAATTCCGTCCGTCCTGGGCTACCATTAAACCCATCCTTGTGGTTGGCCTTCCTTCCATGGTGATGATGGCAATTGGTTCTGTTATGACTTACGGAATGAATCAGATTCTTTTACGCTTTACTTCTACAGCCGTGGCCGTCTTCGGCGTGTATTTTAAATTGCAAAGTTTTATCTTTATGCCCGTTTTTGGCTTGAATAATGGTATGGTTCCCATTATTGCCTATAATTATGGTGCCTGTTACAAAGAACGTATTACTAAAACCATTCGAATCAGTATTGCAACCGCCATTGTATTTATGCTTATTGGTTTTGCAACTTTCCAGCTATGCCCCCAAGTTTTACTTGGATTTTTTGATGCATCAGATGCCATGTTGGAAATTGGCGCCTATGCGTTGCGAGTGATTAGCCTCTCTTTCTTGTTGGCAGGCTTTTCTGTCGTAGCCGGTTCTGTTTTCCAGGCTCTTGGCAATGGCCTTTTCAGTTTGATTATTTCAGTTGCCCGTCAGTTGATCGTGCTGCTTCCTGTAGCCTACTTACTTTCGCTGACTGGTAATCTGCATCTGGTATGGTTCTCCTTCCCCATTGCAGAGCTAATATCCGTGCTTCTCTCAGCTCTTTTCATGGGTCGTATCTATCGCACAAAAATTAAACCTTTGGAACTGCAGAGTGCACCTGCTCCCATACCGGAATAAAAATCTGTTCAAAAAATCAGCTGGTTATCTTGTATAACCAGCTGATTTTACATTCTGTCTCTCACGTTTACTTCCTATCTCCGTAAACAGAGAATACTCATTTTTCACCAAAGAAAACATAGGGGCCCGATATATCCTTCAAATTTCTACCAAAGTACTCGATTTTCCGCTATTACCTAAAAACTTCTTACACTTCTTACAAATTGTACCTGCAGAGACACTGCCGCCCGACCACATAAAAATGTGTGTAAACGGTTGCGTTTTCCAATCCAGAAACTATACAGAACTCCGCGAATGAAAACTGTCAAGATTTGTTTTCTCCCTGAGCTGACTGGAAATTTTCCCGGTTTCTTCTTGTTTTTTTTAACATTTTGACATATACTTAGGGTTATTAAATCAAAAAGAATCGAGGTATTGATTGCTATGAGCAAGGTCTACATCCCTGTTGATTATCAAACGCCCTTGTCCATCTATGAAATGCAGCGGGCCATTGAGTTCATCAAAAGTAATTTTCAGATGAACTTGGGAAACGCCTTAAATTTACGCCGGGTTTCTGCTCCCCTTTTCGTAGATGAGAATTCAGGACTTAATGATAATCTAAACGGTGTAGAACGCCCTGTCTCTTTTGATATTCCCGATGTAAAAGCCAATGGACAAGTTGTACATTCTCTCGCGAAGTGGAAACGTCTGGCATTAAAGCGATACTGTTTCCGTGAGGGAAAAGGTCTTTTTACAGATATGAATGCCATCCGGCGGGATGAAGAACTGGATAATCTTCACTCTATTTATGTAGATCAGTGGGACTGGGAAAAGGTTATCAGCCCTGAAGATCGAAATTTAAATTATTTAAAAGCAACAGTCCGCTCGATTGTAGGCGCTATCTGTGAAACTTCTGACGCCCTGCAAATTGCCTTCCCAAGTTTGCACACCCGGATTTGTCGTGATGTCTATTTTGTGACCTCACAAGAGTTGGAAGACCGCTATCCACAGCTGACCCCCAAAGAACGGGAAGATGCAATCTGTAAGGAGCATAAGACTGTTTTTTTGATGCAGATCGGAAAATATTTAAAGTCCGGACAACGCCATGACGGACGTGCGCCTGACTATGATGATTGGGAACTCAACGGTGACATTCTGTTCTGGAATGACGTCTTAGGCCGGAGTTTTGAAATTTCATCTATGGGGATTCGTGTCGATGCCCAATCCCTGGATCGGCAATTGACAATTGCCAACTGTAACGACCGCAGAACTTTGCCGTTTCATACCATGCTCTTAAACGGAGAGCTTCCCCTGACTATAGGCGGTGGTATCGGCCAAAGTCGCCTATGTATGCTGTTAATTGGGACTTGTCATATTGGAGAAGTTCAAGTCAGTCTCTGGGATGAAGAAACCTATAAAGCCTGCGAAAAGGCAAATATTATGATTCTGTAGCAGAGGTGGTACCCATGGAATTATTAACAATACGAGAACTATATCATAACACCCACGCATACGAAAATAAAAAAGTACAGCTTGGTGGTTGGGTTCGCTCAATTCGTGCATCCAAATCATTTGGCTTTATTATGGTCAGCGACGGTACGTTTTTTCAGCCAGTTCAGGTTGTATACCACGATGCATTAAAGAATTTCGCAGAGATTGGTAAGTTAAATGTCGGAACTGCCATAGTTGTAAGCGGCACTCTAATTGAAACTCCGGAGGCGAAACAGCCTTTTGAAATCCAAGCAGAAAACGTCCAAATTGAAGGTGCTTCCACACCGGACTACCCTTTGCAAAAGAAGCGCCATACTTTAGAATATTTGCGCACCATGACCCACTTGCGTCCCCGCACCAACACATTCCAGGCTGTATTTCGCATCCGTTCTCTGATCGCATATGCTATTCATCAGTTTTTTCAAGAACAAGATTTTGTCTATGTCCACACACCACTGATTACGGGCTCAGACTGTGAAGGTGCGGGAGAAATGTTCCAAGTTACCACTTTGGATCTGAATGAGTTACCTCATACACAGTCTGGTGCGATTGACTACTCCAAAGACTTTTTTGGAAAGCCCACCAATTTGACCGTCTCTGGACAGCTAAACGGCGAGGCTTTTGCTATGGCTTTCCGGAACATTTATACCTTTGGTCCCACCTTCCGCGCAGAAAATTCCAATACAACACGCCATGCTGCAGAATTCTGGATGATTGAGCCAGAAATTGCTTTTGCAGATTTGGAAGACAATATGCGGTTGGCAGAAAATATGATTAAATATATCATTCGCTTTGTATTAGAACGAGCTCCGGAAGAAATGGCATTCCTCAATCAATTTGTAGATAAAGACCTTATCAATCGTTTAGAGCATGTCATGAATTCCCAATTTGCTCATGTCACTTATACAGAAGCTGTAGAAATCCTCGAAAAGCAAAACAGCCGTTTTGAATACCCTGTTCACTGGGGCAGTGACTTACAAACAGAGCACGAACGTTATTTAACAGAAGAAGTGTATAAATGTCCCGTTTTTGTGACCGATTACCCTAAAGAAATTAAGGCTTTTTATATGAAGTTGAATCCCGATGGGAAAACAGTAGCTGCTATGGATTGTCTGGTTCCGGGCATTGGCGAAATTATCGGAGGTTCCCAGAGAGAAGATAATTATGAGATTTTGTTGTCCCGTATGGAAGAGTTGGGATTGAATCCAGAAGATTATCGCTTCTATCTGGATCTTCGGAAATATGGTTCTGCACGCCATGCAGGGTTTGGTTTGGGATTTGAACGCTGCGTCATGTATTTGACTGGCATGTCCAATATCCGCGATGTTCTCCCCTTCCCAAGAACCGTAAACAACTGCGATTTATAAGCCAGCTTAAGTGTGGGCCAGGAGTCTAAAAAGACTCCTGGCTCACTTTTTCCTTTTTGAATAATCTCTGATGAAAAATACCAACACATCTCTTAACCAACCTACTGTTTCTAAAAAACCTGACCCCAGCTTCCTGTGGAATTGCACCACCACGAATCAATCCAATTTTTGCACAAGCCGGGCCGATCAGTTCATACAAGACGCTGGAAGAGAGAATAATGGTCATGACCAAATTCGCTTCTTCTCCTGGAATAATCCGCCGTGACAACACTGCCAGGCCAATTGCTACGCCCGCCTGTGGAATTAGCGTTAACCCCAAATTATTCCGGATATTTTTCGTTGCTCCCGTTAATTGGCAGCCAATTGCTGCACCCGCCATTTTCCCTACAATGCGTGTAATGAAATAGATAACCCCCACAACCCCAACTGTTTTAAGCATTCCTACATTTAAATTCATGCCAGAAATTACAAAAAACATGGACATAATAGGTGGCGTAAAGCGGTCTAAAATTTTATAGAGGCAGTCATCTCCTGTTCTGTTAATATAGACAGCACTCATAATCATGCAGGCCAGAAGCGGACTGCAATCGACGATAGAACAAAGCCCTGCCAGTGCCAACAGTAAGGAGAATGTCAAAATGAGCCGATTTTCGTTAGTACGTTTAGGGGTGATCAGTTTACTCAGAAGACAACCAAAACACACTCCTGCAATACAAGCTATTACATTCCATACCAACGGCATCACTACATAAGTTATAGAAATTTGCCCTGTAAATAACATAGTGGCAAACGCAACCGCAAAACTAAAAACCAACAAGCACACAGCATCATCCAGAGCCACTACTTGCAGTAAAGTTGAAACAAAATTTCCGTCAGCCCCGTATTGTTTAATGGTCATCATAGTGCTGGCAGGAGCTGTGGCCGTTGCAATTGCTCCCAGAATAATGGAAATCCCCCATTCCTGCCCAGCCAGATAATGCATGGCAAGACACACTAAAATGCCAGCGATTACTGCCTCAAAAATGGTAATTACGATTACACTGCCTTTACTTCTCTGTAAAGACTCTCTTTTAAAAAATTGCCCTACCCCAAACGCAATGCATGCCAAGGCAATGTCGCTGATGAAATCCATATGGATTACCAATTCCTCTGGGACCAGCTTCCCGACACAGGGGCCGATCAGGATGCCTGCTAAAATATACCCTGTTACATTCGGTAAACGTAACTGTTTTGTCAAGCGGGTCATGAGAAACCCAGAAAGCAAAATTAAGGCAATTGCCAACAAAACGCAGGTTGTGGTATCACAAGTCTGGTATAACTTTTCCATTTTCCTTCCTCCTTGACTGTTTCTGTAGCGGGATGTATACTGTATTATATTGAAATTTCCTATAATGTAAAATGATGATTTGTTTATAATTTATAAGGAAAATTTATATTTCGGAGGAAATCCATGTTTGATACCAGACTACAAACCTTGATAAAGGTTGCGCAAACCGGCAGTTATACAAAGGCAGCAATGGAACTTTCCCTTAGTCAACCCGCCGTCAGTCAGCATATCAAGCAATTGGAAAGTGAATTACAAATTCGTCTTTTTAATCGGGGAAATGGTGGATTAAAGCTGACAAATGAGGGAGAAATCGCCTTAAAATATGCAAAAAGGATCGAAAATCTATATCAGAGCATGGCACAGTCCATTTGGGATGCCAAGCGGCATGCAACTCGCCTGTTCGTAGGGATTACCCATACTTCTGAAAGTAATGTACTGGCAGAAGTTTTGGCCAGATATGCAGCTGCACATGATGGTATTTCCATTAAAATTTTTTCGGATTCTATTACAAATCTTTATAGCATGTTAAAAACTTATGAGATCGATATGGCAATTGTAGACGGAAGTCTCGTAGATACGGACTTTAATTCTGTCCTTTTAGATACAGATAGTCTAGTTCTGGCTATGTCAAATCATAATCCCTTAGCTCAAAAAAGTATGGTTAGTCTGGAGGAATTAAAAAGAGAAAATCTGATTTTGCGCCTACCAAATTCTGGGACTCGAAACCTATTTGTCTCTCATTTGCACTCCAATAATTTAACGCTGGATGCATTCCACGTAGTATTAGAAATTGACAATGTGGCAACCATTAAAGATCTGATTCGGCGGGATTTTGGAGTATCTATATTGCCGAAAAGCGCCTGTATGGATGAGTTGAGGAAAGGCAAGATGACTGCCTTACCAGTTGAAAATTTAAGCATGATACGGGAAGTTAAACTGTTATACCATAAAGACTTTCAGCACCCGGAGATCGTCGAAGGTATTACCAAACTGTACTATGACCTAATAGAACGTTAAACCTGCAGTCCATTTGGGACTGCAGGTTTTTCTTGACAAATAAACTGTATCTGTTATACTAACTGTGTCACTACAATTAGTACAGTTGGAAAGGAGGGCTTAATTTTGATTGCATTGAACTATCGGGATTCCCGCCCCATTTATGAGCAAATTAAAGAGAGTATCAGAAAGTTAATTCTTTCAGGGGCTATGTCTGCCGGAGAACGCCTGCCCAGTGTCCGAGAACTGGCATCGGATTTGGCAATCAATCCCAATACAATTCAGCGCGCCTATCGGGAATTGGAATCAGAGGGTTTCATATATTCCATTGCTGGGAAAGGCTCTTTTGCCGCCGATTGGTCTGACATTAGTACCGCACAAAAAGATGCATGTATGGAAAAATTTGCTGCTGCAGCGAAAGAGCTTCTCTTGCTGGGGGTCAGTGCAGATGAACTTTCTGCGGCTGTTATATCGTATAGTAAGGAGTTGTTACAGTGATTGAAGTTAACAATGTTGTGAAAACTTTTGACGGGTTTCGCGCCTTGGATGGACTGAATCTGTCTGTCCCCAACGGTGCAATTTATGGTCTCGTTGGTCCCAATGGTGCCGGAAAATCCACTATCATTCGGCATCTTACCGGCGTCTACCGGCAAGACAGCGGCGATGTTTTGGTGGGAGGGCAACCGGTATATGAAAATGTAGAAATAAAGTCCCGGATAGCGTATATTCCGGATGAGATTTTTCATTTTCCCTCTGCTTCCATACGGGACATGATGAAATTTTATCGGGGTGTCTATCCCCAATTCAGCGAAAAAATTTACCACGAATTAGGAGAAGTATTTGACTTAGATGACACGATGCCTATGCGTCGGTTGAGCAAAGGGATGTTAAAGCAGGCTGCATTTTGGCTGGCCCTCTCCTGCCGCCCTGATATTCTCATCCTCGATGAACCTGTCGATGGCTTGGATCCTGTTATGCGTCGTCAAATCTGGGCATTGCTGATGGATGACGTATCTCAGCGAGGTGTCACAGTGTTGGTTTCTTCTCATAACTTGCGGGAACTGGAAGACGTCTGCGATCATGTAGGAATCATGTTCAATGGCAAAATGATGATTCAGAGATCACTTTCCGATTTACAGGATAATATTGTAAAAGTCCAACTGGTGTGCGATACTCCCCTCCCCGCTTCTTTAAATGTTTTGCATACTTCGTCGTCTGGCAGGGTGCAAACATTGATTATTCGAGGACAACAAGCAGAAGTAACACAACTGATCGCTTCGGCCAAACCGCTGTTTTTTGACACGGTTCCGCTGAGCCTGGAAGAAATCTTCATCTATGAATTAGGAGGTGTAGACTATGCCGTCAAAAATGTCATTCTTTCATAGCGCCCTCAGTAAGAAATCCTTTACCCGTTTCTCTCTTTTATGGATTGCCTACACCGTAGTTTGGTTCTTTGTAGTCCCTGTGCAGATGTTAACCTATCACGACGAATACTTTTCCATGTCGTATCACATTTTAACCAGCGGTATCGAGTTCGGCAGTATTATAAACTTTATTTACGCCATCTGTGTTAGTATGGCTCTTTATTCCTACCTTTTCTCGACCCGCAGCATTTATACCATCGCAGCTTTGCCCATTCAACGTAAGACCATGTATTGCACTCACTATTTTTCGGGAATCCTGTTTTGTGTTCTCCCGATGACATTTATTCTGGCCAGTGGTTTTCTGATCAATCTCGCACTGGGCCATCAGGTCAGTCTGGAATTGCTCTGCCTGTTCGCCATGTCCGTTCTGGAATTCTTATTCTTCTTTAGTTTTGCCACATTCTGCGCTATGTTGACAGGTCATATCGTAATGTTGCCCGCACTTTATGTGATTTTAAACTTTACGGTTGTTGTCATGGAAAGCATTATCCGCACCATTCTTTCGTCTTTTGTCTTTGGCATGGGTGCCAATACGGTCACACTGGAAGCTTTCTCTCCTCTAGTGTACTTACTCACTCACTGCCAAACAGAAACAATCTGTACTGTGACGCCAACCTTTGATACTGCAGGTGTCTACGAGTACCAGTTTCACCACTGGAACTATCTGCTAATACTCGCTGCTGTGGGTATTCTATTTGCAGCAATTGGCTTCTTCCTATATAAAAAACGTCGCATGGAAGCAGCCGGCGATGTCATTGCAGTAAAAGCATTACGTCCGGTCTTTAAATACTGTTTTACCATCGGATGCAGCTGTGTGATCGGCCTTCTGATCGCTCAGATTCTCCTGAACCGTTCCGTAGAACTGGGTATCTATCCTGTCCAAGTCACCATCTGTTTGCTCTTGGGTGGTTTCATCGGATATTTTGGGGCAGAAATGCTGCTTCAGAAAACCCTGCGGGTATGGAAAGGGCACTGGCTAGGCTTCGGTGTGTTCTCCCTGTGCCTGTTATGCTTTATTTTTTCCATGGAATGGGATATTTTTGGTTATGAACGCTATGTGCCGGAACGAGAAAATATCCAATCCGTTACCCTTTCTTGCAGCAACTCAGAAGCCACTATTGAAAATGAGAATTATATCTCCGATATTGTAATGTGGCATCAGGCCTTAGTCACCGATAAAGCCCATCAAGAAGCCATGACAAAAGCAGATACAGACGTTTATAGCTGGATTTTAAATATCAACTTAGTATATCATTTGGAAAACGGGAAATCTGTCCCCCGCGAATACCGCCTGGTAGTCAATGAAGAAGAGTGGAACAACGAAAACAGTATCATTCATCAATTTGATTCCTTTTTCAACTCCCCGGAGTTTTTATTGCTGATAAATGAAGATTTATTCTCATGCGGTCCTGCTCAGCTGGAATATGTCTATATTTCCGGCGTTGACGCACAGGAGAATTCATTCGATCAACAACTAACGCAAGAAGAAGGGTATGCTCTTTTGCAGCAAGGGATTTACCCAGATATGCAGGCGGGGACCATCGGGAAAGAGGAATTCTATTACAGTGAAGACGACGAAGAGAATAGTTGTTATGCCACAATCCAATTTTCTTATCGAACTGGCGGCCAAAACAGATATCGTTATAAAACCTTCACACCTACCATCGATTCCCAAAACACCTTGGCTTACCTGGAATCTCTGGGGTTCATACCGGCAGTTTCTTCTGACTTTGAAGAAACATAAAAAATGCGCTGGCCACTGCCAGCGCATTTTTCTTTCTCATTTATATATCGTCTCTCTCCTATATAATATCGGTGAACAAAAATATACATATAACTAATGAATATGCATAAACGGATTTGACTCTGGCATAAAAATATATTCCCTTACAAAAATAATTTTGAGGATTACACTTAAGGTATTTTAAGTTGCTAATGTTTTTAAATTATAAATTACTATTTCTAAAATGAGAGAAACGAAAATTCGTGCGTTACAATATAAAAAGTCAAAAATTTCCCAAAAAAGTTGTAAGATTTTCGGACTGTTTCCGTGTATATAGGTGAAAGGAGGGCTGTCTATGGAAGATAAAGAAATTGTAAATCTGTATTGGGAAAAAAACACCAATGCAATCAAAGAGACAGCCTCTAAATATGGTAGGTACTGCAAAATGATTGCAAAGAACATACTTGGCAACAATGAGGATGCAGAGGAATGTGTCAACGATACATACTTAAACACCTGGAATTCCATTCCTCCCAACCGCCCCAATGTTCTTTCTGCCTATTTAGGGAAGATAACAAGGAATCTGTCCTTCGATAGATTTAGGCACAGACACGCCGATAAACGTGGCGGTGGAGAAATCGAACTTGTCCTTAAAGAATTGGGTGAGTGTGTATCTGGTACTGGCAGCGTAGAACAGGAGTTTGAGAAGAAGGAACTTGTTCGGGCAATCAACAGCTTTCTTGACACCCTCTCACAAGAGAAGTGTAATATTTTCTTGTGCCGTTATTGGTATGCTCTCCCTGTGTCAGAGATTGCAAAGCGATTTGGAATGAGTGAGGGGAACGTATCTGTTACGCTTACGCGCAGTCGTGGCAAACTGAAAACTTATCTTAAAGGAAGGGGCTATGATATATGAAGAAAGAGGAGCTCTTTAATATCATTGGTGAGATAGACGAGCAGAAAGTTGCCGGTGCTAGTGTAACTATGGATACAAAGAAGAAGTTACGTCATATTTGGCTCAAATTGGGTACTATGGCAGCTTGTCTTTGCCTTGTGGTTGTAAGTGTACTGTATGGTGAACACGGCCAAGTGACTCAACAGCCGAGTGATACTCCGGGGCCAAGTGTCATACAACCAGAAACCGAGAAAGCAAATCTTATCGTTGCAAATGAAGTCAAAAATATCATGACTGCAGATATGGATGTGCAATTCTCTCACTATGATAGGCTCTCTGAAGTAGAGAAAGAAAGCATGTTAAAACAATTTGAAACTGTGACAGGTTTAAATTACAACGATTTTATAGCAAAAATATCTGACGCTTATGTGTACATGTCGTTCTATTCTGTTGACGTTCCAGCTGATGATGCTAGAACAGAATATATTCCGCACGATTATGTGTTTGAGTATCAGACAGAACAGAGTGGAGAAGTGAGAATAGCAATCTGTCCTGATGAAGAACCGTTGAGAGACTGTGTCATTGTGTATAACAATCCAACGCAATCCGAAATCAACGGTATTTCAGCAGTGATTTATGGCTATCAGGGCACTTTTATAGCAGAATTCTCCTACGAAAATATAAACTATGAAATTGAAACAAAAAACATTACGCTGGAAGAACTGGAAAATTTGTTGGTTGATATTATGAAGTAAAGCAGAAAACAACACATACTGACCAACAAGGGGGCAAGATTGAAATATATCTTGTCTCTTTTCATTTGTCTATGGAATGCACAAAAAATGAATAAAAAGATCAGTTATACACTCAATACGCAACTAGGACAGAGACTATATATTTTTCAAATGCCGCACATCTACCTGATCTGGTTGATATTCCTCCAAATACGTTAGTAATGCCTCTGCGCTGCTGTGAGGAGCATATAAACAAGAGCAAGCCGCCTTCATAAAGCCCTGATCTATCGCTCTTTGTAACATACTCCACATAGGGGCGTAATAGTCATTGATATCATAAATAACGATAGGTTTCTTGTGCCTTCCCAGCTGTTTCAGAGTGAGAATTTCTAAAAATTCTTCAAACGTACCAATTCCCCCAGGAACAACACAAAAAGCATCCGCTTTCTGCTCCATAATTTCCTTTCTTTGACGCATTGTTTCGGTGTAAATCATCTCTGTGCATCCATCAAACAGAACACCGTCTACTTGAAAAAAACGAGGCGCCACACCAATAATTTCACCGCCATATGCCTGGACCCCTTTTGCCGCAGCCCCCATCAGGCCCTGGGCCCCGCCACCATAGACCAACCCATGGCCTCTTTGGGCCATTTTAGCTCCCAGTTCCCAAGTTTTTTCTATGTAAATCGGACTAATGGCATCACTGGATGCTCCATATAAACAAATTTTCATGCCGTTCTCCTTTATAACTGAATATGCGCATATTGGGGAACCTGGTACCATTTTACAGGATAACCTGCACCATGGCTGCAAAAAATTGAGTCCGCCGGATTTTCGGTGTCCCGCTCTCGGTCATAATTTCGTTGTTCTATCACTTCTTGCGTGTTATGACACAGCCCATATCCTGCAAATTGTAGATTAAAGCTTCCCTCGCCTTTTGTAATTGCAATAAACTCTTTTCCGTAGCCCATCATGGTAGCCGCCGGTCCTTTTCCTGTAATTTCTGTATCCTCTCCCAGAGTAACAGGAGCGGAAGCTTCCGCACAAAGTCTCGGAATATCCGATAGAATCCGACCTACCAGCCCGTTTTTGATTCGAATCGTAAAGGTTAAATAAGGTTCCAGCAAAACACATTCCGCCTGAAACAATCCCTGCCGGATCGCCCGATAGGTAGCCTGCCGGAAATCGCCGCCTTCTGTATGTTTTAGATGACTCTTTCCAGCCATTAAAATTACTTTTATATCTGTAACCGGTTCCCCAATCAGAGGTCCTACATGTTCTTTTTCCATGACGTGTGTAGCGATCAAGCGCTGCCAATTCCCCCCTAGACAGTCTTCCGAGCACTCGCTGGTAAACTGTATTCCGCTGCCTGGAGCTCCTGGTTCCAGTCTCAGATGGACTTCTGCGTAGTGCCGCAGCGGCTCATAATGGCCAATTCCATGTACACTGTTACAAATTGTCTCCCGGTATAAAATTTGCGGCTTATCAAAACCAATGGCCCACCCGAACCGGTTTTTCACAATGTCCTGTAAAACTTCCAGTTGGATTTCTCCCATAGTATCCACTTGAATTTCCTTTGCGCCTGGTTGCCACCGCACATGAAGCGTGGGTTCTTCTAAATCTATCATTTGCAATTGCTCCAGAGCCTTTTGCGCAGTCAGTTCCTCAGGTATAAAAACTTTTGTGCAAATAAGCGGTTGAATACTCTCTTCTCTGTGTTCTACAGATTCTCCTACGGTATCTCCCGGCCTCAAATTAGAAATTCCTGTAAAAGCGCACAGTTCCCCAGCCGATACTTGGTCTGCCGGGGTAAATTTCTCTCCCTGGTAATGACGCAACTCGTGAATTTTTTCTCCCGCCAGCTCTTCCTTTGGATGTAATGTCCCTGACAATACTTTTCCGAATGTCACGCGATTTCCCTGATTGTCATGACGAATCTTATAAACCCTTACCCGAGTAGGTCCCAGTTTCTCCCATTGTACTTGCGTCAGCTGCGCCAACCCATCCAACAATTGTCCAACGCCGTCTCCTCTCAAGGCGCTGCCGGTATAAACTGGAAAAAGCCTCCGCTCTCTGATCGCACAAATCGCCGTTTCCCATAGTTCCTCTTCTCTTAGCCCTCCGTCTAGGTACCGCTCCAAAGTATGCTCGTCCAACATGGCAATTTGCTCTTTGGTCTGCTCTGTAAAAGGAGACGACATACATAAAAGTTCACATGCAAAACGCTCTCTTATTTCTTCCAGAACTTTCTCCGGGCATACATCGGGATTGTCGCATTTATTCAGAAAGATGAATGTAGGGATTTCTCGCTGTTCCAAAAGACGCCAAAGGTTTTTCGTATGGGCTTGGATTCCTGCAGTGCCACTGATTATCAGAACCGCATAATCCAATATTCCCAACATTCGTTCCATTTCTGGTGAAAAATCCCAGTGTCCTGGCGTATCTACCAATGTCATCGGTATCTGTTTCCAGAGGACTGTTGCCTGCTCTGAAAAAATGGTAATCCCCCGTTGCCTTTCAATAGGATTATAGTCCAAAAAGGCATTTTGGTGATCAACCCGTCCCAAAACTCGCCTGGCCCCACACTGGTACAATATCTGTTCACAAAGTGTTGTCTTTCCAGCATCTACATGAGCTAAAATTCCAACTGTCCGATTCATGGTTCCATAACTCCCACATAATTTACAAAAAAAACACTGGTGTACTACTTCCTGAGAAATTTTATGAAATATCCTGCGTCACAAAGGAGCTGTAAGCAATGGTTTACTTCCTCGTCGGTAAAAAGCGCCCCAAAGCGGCTTTCCACACAAAGCGCTTCCAACGAATATTGCAACGCCCCTCTTTCTGCTAAATAGTCGAAGTTCTCCGACTTGCGCTTACGCCCAATTAAGTCTTTTGCCATCGAAAGTGCCCCATAAAGCTCCACCTGTCGAATGCTCTGCATACACGGACTTCCGAATTGCGTCTGCGCAAAGGTAAAATTCTGCAATACCGCTTCTGAAAATGCCGCTTCCAATTTTTCCATTTTTCCAGTTTCCTTTCCACAATTAGGCAATAGCTGCCATCACTTTTTCCAAACCCCAGTATATGAAAGGTGCGAAAAAGATCGCAGGGAGATAATTGGTTACTTTAATTTTTGTAATACCAATCAGATTAAACCCAAGTGCAAGAATAATGACCGAGCCAACACAGGTGATTTCCGCAATTACAGCATCAATCAAAATGGGGGCCAAGAACTGAGCCAAAAGGACAATGGCCCCTTCAAACAGGAACACAAAAATTGCAGCAAAAATTACGCCAAACCCAAGGCTGGCTGCCAACATCGCTGAAGAAACCAAATCTAAAACAGCCTTGGTAAACAGCATCTCATAATCGCCTGTCAATCCAGCATTTAAGGCACCTACAAACGTCATTGCCCCAATACAAAAGAGCAAACTGCTCGTCACAAAAGCCAATGCCACATTGCTACCATCAGATTGTGCTGGAAATTTGGTTTCAATCCATGTGCCCATACGATTTAATTTTTGATCTAAATCCAGAGCCGTACCCAAAATAGCACCCAAAACCATGGATATGATCAGGACCAACGTGTTTTCCCCTGACAAAGCTCCAGAAATTCCGATGTAAACGGTACAAAGCCCTAGCCCCAACATCACAGCTTCTACCATTTTATTGGGAATGCCACGCTTACAAAGTAAACCGATAAAACTACCTACCAATACTGCCGCAGTATTGACAAAAACTGCAATCATTTTACCATGTCCTCCTTATCTCGCCGCAAATCTCTGCGCAAACCCACATCGCTGACAAAGAGGCTCAACTCTTTTGCGTTGCGAAAACCCTGCATATATTTTTTGTGCCCGCGGAGATTGTAAGATATTCTTCAGCGGCTCCTCCAAAACATTTCCCAGCGCTAAATCCCCTTCATGATCTAAGCAACAAGGAATCACCGTTCCATCTGACAGAATCCCGATTTGCGTACGCAGACCATAACAAAAGCCGCTTTCCGATAAAATCTTTTCTTCCAGTCCCGGCCACTGAAAAACCTCTCCCCACTCTAAAAACAAACCGTTTTTTATTCGAAATCCGCGTGAATTTTTTACCCATGGCTCCGGAAAGTTTGTCTGTAGCCACTTTATGATTTCTTCATTTTGTTTTCTTAGACCAACGGTACCTTCTCCATCTAAATTCCAGAGCCTGAAATTACACAGGATTCCAGAATTACAAGCTTTTTCTGCAAAGTCGGCACAGCCAAGCAGGTAATCAAAAAACTTTTCCCCATTATCATCCCGCCAGACATTGGCTTCAAAGCTATGCAAAGAAATATTGACCTTGTGAAGAGCCCTTGCCTTCAGGAGTGTTTCCTTTCGCTCAGGCAGGAGACTTCCGTTTGTCGTAAGGACCACACGAAATCCGAGCTCTTCCGCAATGTTCAGAAGTGTTTCTAACTGGGGATGCACAAGTGGTTCTCCCATAACGTGAAAATAGAGAAACTCAGTCATTGGACTGGCTTGTTGTGCTATTTGTCGAAATTCCGTCGGGCTGAGAGTACGCACCGGTCGCCTGGTCTTGGGGCAAAACTCACAATTGAGATTACAAACATTGGTAATCTCCACATAAATCTTTGTAAACAACCTTTTTGCCTCTCTTCCCCAATTTTCTATCTTTGCATCTGCATAAATGTAGTATGTATTTTTTCCACATGCAGTTTCCGATCAAATATCATGAATTGGTACAGTCCTTTCTCCCGATGTATCCTGTTCCTCCATGACATTCAAAAAATTTCCTTTCCGTCATTTTTTCCTTAAAATAACACAAAAGGCCGTAGAGCCCATAGGTTCTACATTTGCAGCTATTATATCATGTCCGTCTTTAATTTCCTATGAGAAGTTGCAAATGTTTTATTCTGTCTTTACCTGTTGCAATTTTATCTCAAATTGGGTATGATGCAAATACATATTTTAGGGAGTGTTTTTCATGTTGCCTACTGTTTTACTTTATAACTTTTCCGAAGAAAAACTTTCTGCTTTAAAAAAGCTCTGTCTTACACATCGGTTACGGGCCCGGGTCGTTGCGCCCTCCCTTTTTGGCGTGGAACTTTCCCAGTTACTGGCTGTTCCCCCTGAAAATTCTGAAACTGATGTCAAGCCGGCTTTTTCAGAGGAAATGCTGGTATTTGCAGGACTCGCCCCTGGGCAGCTGGATGCATTTCTCCAGGGTTTCCGAAAAGCAAAACTTCCCCAAGTTCCCTTAAAAGCGATTCTAACTCCGACCAATTCTACCTGGAACTCTATACAACTTCATAACGAGTTAACGCTAGAGCACAACGCCATGCAGGCAGGAAAACGTGCCCATTCTCAATCCTGATCAGAATATTTATTCCCACTCCCAATTTGTCACCCATTTTAGCTTGGCAGTAACGATATCTATTTCCCTCCCGATATACGCTGCTGCAGAATCCTATACTCTTATCTTTCTTTGAATCCAAAAAAGCCAGGGCGGATACCATTCCGCCCTGGCTTTTATTCCAAATGTTACTGCGACTTCCATTGTTCTAGGAGTTGACTTTGCAGCTGATCCACACGGGAAAAATCCATAGCTTCTCGATAGATTTTCTCTAAGTCATCATGCATTTCTTTTGCATGAAGCACTTCCTCCGTAGCTTGATCCAGAATCTCCATTGCCAGATCTCCCAGTTCCCACATAGGTTCCCGCTCCGCTTCTTCAATAGGCTTCATGCCACTTGATACGGCAGTTGTCTGCGGGTGGGTTAAAGTATGATATCCATTGATTTGCGAAAGACCAATGCGCTGGTTAGGAAAGATGAGATGATCAATTTTTTCTCCACCGTGGATACCGCAGTAACACACAATCACCTGTAGTCCCTTGGAAACAGAACCTTCCAATACCTTGTGCATTAAATAATCGCTGCCAGCTCCCCATTCATCTACCACAGTATAGACTTGATCACATAAGCTCCGTAAGGTATGATCTAAGAATTTAATCTCTCCAACACTGACAGCACTGAGCAACGCCTTATAAGATACCGCCTTTGATTCCGGTTTCATCAGCGCCAGAATCTTTTCTGCCTCTTCGTCCAAAAACGATTTGTTGACATAGGAGCAAGCCATTTGATAATTCCAATCCAGTAGCTTGGCTGCTCCGCTTATGAGGGCAGTGGCCCGCTGGTGACAATGCCCGATCGCGCTGTCAAGTCCAACAATTTCCTCTCGACGGGCCTTTAAAAGCGCAGTATCCCAGAACTGTCCCACATCAACAATTGTTTCCACCGCTCCTGGTAGTTTTGCTTCCAATGTATGGGGCGCAGTGGCATCCACAATGGCAATTCTCTTATCTAAATCAATCACACTATCCAGGGATTCCGGATCACTGGCACAAGGAATCCATAGGATCTTTCGATTCAGCGCTTCTAACTTTTCACCCAATTGCCGCATAAGGGTGCTCTTGCCACAACCGGGGCCTCCTTTTAAGAGGTAGACCTGTTGTATCTCCTGCTGATCCTGAAGCTGCTCAAAAAAAGAATAGAATCCTTTTTTTGTTTTACTACCCAAGAAAAAACTGGCCCTTTGCTCCATAGTAATCCCTTTCTTCCTATCAAAGTTACAAAATATTGTATGCCAGTTTTTTTGAAATGTGCACGGTAAAGGAAAAGCCGGACTGCTAACGCAATTCGGCTTTCCCTTAAACATGAGCTAAATTCTCATCTTCACAGAAATCATAAAGGGGCTGACATCGCTGGTAAGATTGGGGACGGTATTCCACAGAGCGAATTCGTTTTCCTTGTACACCATATTTGGGATTATAACCAAATAAGTTAATATACCGTAGTAAGTCTGCTTTTTCCAATTCCATCTGTTTTAAAACTTCCACAGTCGCCTTCACGTCATCCAAAGCCCGGTGACTGTTCACTACCTTATCCTCCAAACCGTACGCCAAAATTGCATCCTTAAGTTTATGCGGATAAGCGCGCCTATCTTTGTAAACCGTCAACAAATCCAAAAAATCAGGAGCTTTTAAGATTTCCGCCATTTGATGCTCGTGAAGGAGATAAAATAAAAAGCTTAAATCAAAGTGGGCATTATAGGCTACCAGCAACACACGCTCTCCGGCAATCAATTCCCGAAAGTCCTGGCATGCCTGCCTTTTTTCAACTCCCCATTGTATTAAATCATCTTCAGAAATTCCCGTCAATTCTGTAATCCTAGAATTCAAATGACTTCCAGGATGCAGTTGTATTAACTGATCGTACTCCTGGACAATTACCGGCGTACCTTTTTGGGAAATCAACCGTACTGCCGCCAATTCAATGATCTCATCCTGAGAGAATCGCAGGCCACTGGTCTCTGTATCTAAAATTACAATTACCTCATACCTGGAAAACAATTTTCCAAACTGCTCCATTGTATATCCTCAGTCTTTCTAGAAATTGCTTCCATCATAAACCACTTTTCTTCGTTTTGCAACTTCTCTCCTTTTGTCCGCAGAGAATACTCTGTAATTCTTTATTGACGGCAGCACTACTCTGGACAGCATGACAACAGCAATGAGGTTGGGAACAGACATTAACCCATTTAGCGTCTCTCCCAATTTCCAGACAAGTCCCAACTCCATTGTTGCACCTACCATTGCGGTACTGGCATAGACAAGTAAAAAAGGCTTTGTCAATTTACTGCCAAACAGGAACTCCCAGCAACGAACCCCATAGAACCCCCACCCTAATACGGTAGAATAGGCAAAACAGCTTAAAATTCCTGCCATGAGAATTCCTGACCAGTTTCCATAAACTTGATAAAACCCTTTTGTTGCCAACTCGGCTCCCGCATCCCTTCCATAGGAGATTGTTACGCCACTGCATAAAATAATTAACGCACTCAATGTACAAATTAAAAACGTATCAACAAAAACTTCGAAAATCCCATATAACCCCTGCTCGACCGGATCTTTTGCGTTGGCCGACGCATGGGCAATGGGTGACGTGCCTTGCCCAGCCTCGTTGGAAAATGTACCTCTGGCGACACCACAGCGTAGCGTTTTCCATAAAGAACCCACTACTCCCCCTGTCACCGCTTGCGGAGTAAATGCTCCAGTAAAAATAGACGACAAGGCGCTAGGTAATGCTTGAAAGTTTACAACGATGATCCCAACCCCCAAAATAAGATAAGCGCCGGCCATAAGCGGAACCATCTTTTCCAACAGAGCACCCAGACTTTGAATGCCACCTAAAAGCACCCATCCAGTCAAAAGTGCCAACACAGCCCCTAAAATCAGCTTGGTTCCTTGCGCAACTTTTAAATGATATTGTTCCATTGTTTGACAGATGACATTGGCCATGGTATTGACCTGGGTAATGCAACCGGACCCCAAAACAGCCAGAATCCCGCATACGCAAAATAGCTTGGCAAGCCAGTACCAATTGGGCCCCAACCCATTTTTAATATAATACATAGGGCCACCAACCCAATCTCCGTTTGCATTTTTTTCCCGGAACCGAACCGCAAGCACAATTTCAAAAAACTTTGTACCCATACCGAAAAGCGCAGATACCCACATCCAGAAAATCGCACCCGGTCCACCTATTGCGATTGCCCCCGCTACACCTGCAATATTTCCCGTACCAATGGTGGAAGCCAGTGCCGTACATACGGCCTGAAAGGACGTCATTTCTCCTTCCTGCCCTGATTTTTTTCCTAAATGTCCTAAAATATGCCTCATTGCGTACCCAAATTTTCGCACTTGCAGAAACTTGCTTCGCAATGTCAGATAAATGCCAATGATAAAAAGTACCGCTATCATGGGAAGTCCCCAAACCAGGCTGTGAAATCCCATAATCCAATCCCCAATACTCACCTGCAATTCCTCCATTACAACTTGTCTTTTCTGTAAGACCATATGCAAAGGAAGAAAGCCATATGTAAAAAAGTGCTGCTCTGAAGAGCAGCACTTGGAATAAGTCATCCTGTAATTCTCTTAAAATTACCCATAGTCTCATTTACTTCCGATACATAGGCAAAAGATCCGGGGAATTGGCTAAGAATTTCCTGAAATTTTACAATCTGATGTCGGTTGACCACACAAACTAATAAATTTTTCTCTTCTTCAGAATACATTCCCAATGCTGGCACAACGGTCACGCCGTGACGCAATTCTTGAAAAAGTCTATGGGAAAGCGCTTCAGCCTCCTCCGTTACAACTTCAAACTTTAGCGCCTTTTTCCCACCTTTCAGGAAATTATCACTGATTTTAGAAGTTAAATAACAATACATCAAACATAGAATAACCGGCTCGAATTGATACTCATAAACAAAGTATGACAAGATGGCAACCGAAGCATTGAGCCCAAAAATGACCCAGACCAAACTGGCTTCCGGATGCTTTTTCCGAACCCAAGCCGCCAGAATATCCGTACCGCCTGTACAACCATTTTGCCGAATGGCCAACCCATAGACACCTCCACTGATGACACCCGCCACCACAGGGCCCAGGATTGCAGAGTTCCCATTGGCAGTGTAGTAGGCAAAACGGCTAATATCGACAAAATTAAACAAAATCGTAGTGGCGGAAAATGCCAGGACAAAAACCAAAGTCTTTTCAGCAAACTCCTTCCCCACTCTGGCCCAGGCTAACAAAATAAGCGGGATATTGATAATAAGAGACAAATAACCAATACTGACATGGAATACATATTGAACCATCGTGGCCAATCCGTTAATACCAGCCGGTGCAAACGCATTGGGAAAAATAAAAAGTTCATAGCTCAATCCCGTAATCACAGCTAAAATCATCATTATACCATACCCTTTGATACGTTTCCCCCAGTCTGTGCCCATCCAATCACTCCTAATTTTCCAGATTTATCGGTACCAGGTGTAGTATACGCCTTTGGTTTTCAATTTGCAAGCTTAATTGCATTTTCTTCTAAATTGCAAGTTAAATTTCAAATTATGCAAAATAAAAATCCACCCAATGCTGGGTGGATTCTTATATGCACATCATCCAAATACTGCCAGGAGGAAGCCAGCCGCAATAGCAGAACCAATTACGCCTGCAACATTGGGACCCATGGCATGCATGAGGAGGAAGTTAGAAGGATTCGCCTTTTGTCCTTCCACCTGAGAAACCCGCGCCGCCATCGGCACAGCTGAAACACCTGCCGAACCAATGAGCGGGTTAATCTTCCCATGGGTCAGCTTGCACATCAGTTTGCCCAGAAGGAGCCCACCTACAGTGGAGAATGCAAATGCAAACAGTCCCAGAATAACTATCTTAATGGTATCCCAGGTAAGGAACCGGGAAGCAACCGTTGTAGCCCCTACTGAAATTGACAGGAAAATTGTGACAATATTCATTAAGGCATTTTGCACGGTATCCGAAAGTCTGTCTACAACTCCGCATTCCCGCATCAAATTGCCTAACATAAGGCAACCAATTAAAGGCGCCGTTGACGGTAAAAGTAGTACCACAAAGGCCGTAACCACAATAGGGAATATAATTTTCTCTTTTTTGGATACCGGCCGCAGCTGTTCCATTTTAATTGCCCGTTCTTTTTCCGTGGTTAGAGCACGCATAATTGGCGGCTGAATGAGAGGAATCAACGCCATATAAGAATACGCAGCAATGGCGATGGCGCCCAATAATTCCGGAGCCAACATCGCAGTCAGATAGAGAGCAGTTGGTCCATCTGCGCCGCCAATAATGCCAATAGCGGCTGCCTGGTTACCTGTAAATCCTAAAAGAACTGCTCCAAAAAACGCTACAAAAACACCAAATTGCGCCGCGGCCCCCAGTAGCAGACTCTTAGGATTGGCCAATAGGGGACCAAAGTCGGTCATCGCACCAACTCCCAGGAAAATCAAAGAGGGATATATTCCAGCCTTAACGCCAATGTACAAAATATCCAGAAGGCCGCCGTTTTTCAGAATATCTCCATAGCCAATATTGCCGGCCAAAAATGCATCCCAAAGTTCCGGCGTATACAGATTGCTGCCAGGTAAGTTGGTCAAAAGACATCCAAATGCAATTCCTACCAGTAGTAAAGGCTCAAACTTTTTAACAATTCCCAAATATAAGAGTACACACGCTACTGCAATCATGATAAGGAATTTCCAGCCACCATCAGCAAAGAAAGCTGCAAACCCGGATTCCATAACCAGAGTTTCAAGCGTTTCTAATACGTTCATCTCGACCCCCCCTTATGCCAAAACTAGCAAAGCAGCGCCGGTATCTACAGTTGCACCCTTAGTGGTGACTACTTGGGCCACGGTACCATCTCGGGGTGCTAGGATTTCATTCTCCATTTTCATTGCTTCTAAAATAATTAAGACCTGACCTGCCTTTACAGCCTGTCCCTGAGCAACATTGATTTTCAAAATATTACCCGGCATTGGAGATTTGATCACTTCTCCATTGGCCATTTGTTCTGGAGTATTTTGTACCCCCTGTGGTGCCGGAGATTGCGGCACTGAGGCCGGCTGTGCAGGAGCAGAAGCTGCCTCTTTCTTGGGCGCTGGAGCATATGCCTCGTACTCATCTACCAACATGGCTTTTCCGGCCTCAACTTCCACTTCATAGGTCTTGCCATTCAGCGTTACTTTATACTTCATGATTCATGAACCTCCTTGATGGATAGAAAACGCAGCTCGTTAAGGGGCCGATTCATTCGGTTGGCAACAATAGCCATAATCATAGCAGCCTCCCGGTCGGGAACATCATAAAGCTTTACTTTCCCCGCCGTACCCGGAGCCGGTACAGGTGTTACCGGAACAGGATTAACTGTTTCCAAAGCCGGTTCCAACGTCTGCACTTTTTTCCTTGTGGCAATCTTAGCCATAATCACCATAACCGCCAATAACAGGCCCAGGCCCACAAATGTCACCAGCATCCCCAAAACCACCGTAAGGCCAGCATCTCCCAGGGAAATTGGTGTACCGGAGGCAAGATTTGTCAATATCATGTCCGTTCCTCCTTATGCCTCTTCAATACAGTAAGTGGCTACATTTTCTTCTCGAGCCTTGCGCTCTTCAAAGAATTTTTCTGCAAGTTGTGGAAATGCAATGTATGACAAAACATCCTCATCACATCTAGCCACACCTGCCAGTTGTTCTTTTGTTTTTTCAAAGATAGGCTCTAATGTATCCGCATATCGCCCTTCCAAGGGTTTTTCATCCCCCAGTATTTTCTTTTGGACCTCCGGATCAATGGGCGCCGGTGTTTTCCCATATTCACCGCGACAATAAGCTTTGATTTCACTGGAAACTTTCTCATAGCGAACGCCGGTAAGCACATTGGTCACCGCTTGAACCCCCACCATCTGGGACGTAGGGGTAACCAGTGGCGGATATCCCATATCCTTTCGAACCTTGGGCGTCTCCACCAAAGCTTCTTCAAAACGATCCAATGCGTTCATCATCTTCAGCTGGCTAAGCAAGTTGGAAAGCATACCTCCCGGTACCTGGTAGGTCAAACACTGTGTATCTGTTGACATAGAGATGGGATTCAACGTCCCATCCTTTAAATATTCATTCCGGATTGGCTTGAAAAAGTCCGCCATTTTAATGAGTGCTTTGTCATCTACATTCACCGTGTAACCTAACTGCCGCAGCGCATAGGCCATGGTCTCAGTCGCTGGCTGTGAGGTTCCGCCAGAGAATGGCGATATGGCCGTATCAATAATATCCACCCCCGCTTCCACAGCTTTTAAATAAGTCATAAATGCCAGTCCTGTAGTGGAATGAGTATGCAAATCCACAGGGAGATCAACTGCATCTTTAATGGCGCTGACCAAATTATAGGCCTCCTGGGGTCCCATAATTCCCGCCATATCTTTTATACAAATCGTCTGCACACCCATTTCTTTTAGCTCTTTGACCATTTTCACATAGTTTTCCTGGGTGTGTACAGGCGAAGTTGTATAAGAAATCGTCCCCGAGGCAATTGCGCCACAACGGAGCGTCTCTTCAATGGCAACTTTTAAATTTTCTAAATCATTGAGCGCATCAAAAATTCGGATAATATCAATACCGTTTTCCACAGATTTTTGGACGAATTTCTTTACAAAGTCATCTGGATAATGCTTATATCCCAGCACATTTTGTCCTCTTAGCAACATTTGCAGCTTGCTGTTGGGCATATGACTCCTAATCTTGCGAAGACGCTCCCAGGGATCTTCGTGAAGATACCGCAGGCATACATCAAAGGTTGCTCCGCCCCAGCACTCCACGGCATAAAACCCCGCTTGGTCCATTGTCGTCAAAATCGGTTCAAATTTGCTATAGGGAAGTCTAGTAGCAATCAGAGATTGATTGGCATCCCGAAGTACGGTTTCTGTAAACTGCACATTTCTCACGGGTAAACACTCCATTCTTTTGCAGCCGGATTGCCCGACTGTCACAATTTTCCAATCGCGAATTTATAAAGCAGGCGTCGCAGCAAAATGCCACGACGCCTGATGCTTCTAGAACTAATCAGGCTTTGGGGCCTGCTTTGACCACTTCTTCCGGCATATGGGTGTATTTCTTAAAGTTTTCTACAAAACTGGCAGCCAGCGTCTTTGCTTTCTCAGCATAAGCGGCCTTGTCTTCCCAAGTGTTCTCCGGGATCAAAAGCTCCGCAGGGACACCCTCGCAAGCCGTAGGAACTGCTACTCCGAAATAAGGATCAGTTACAAACTCTCCCTTTTCTAATTCGCCATTGAGCGCCGCCGTTACCATAGCCCGCGTATAAGCCAACTTCATACGTTTACCAGTACCATTCCAACCTGTATTAACCAAATACACATTTGCTCCGGATTTTTCAACTTTTTCTGCCAGCATCTTTGCATAGTAAGAGGGGTCCAGCGGCAGGAAGGGCTCGCCGAAACAGGTGGAGAAAGTGGGAACCGGAGAGGTAATTCCCCGTTCTGTACCAGCCAGTTTCGATGTAAATCCTGAGACGAAATAGTACATTGCCTGATTCTTATCCAATTTGGAAATTGGCGGCAACACACCATAGGCATCTGCAGTCAGGAAAATTACCGTTTTGGGAATTCCACCAATCCCAGGGATTGCAGCATTGGGAATATAGTCAATGGGATAACCTACCCGGGTATTCTCCGTGAGGGATCCATCATCATAGTCATTGACCCGTGTTTCTTCATCCATTACCACATTTTCCACCAGGGCGCCAAACTTAATTGCCCGGAAAATCTCCGGTTCATTTTCCTCCCGGAGATTAATGGTCTTTGCGTAACATCCGCCTTCAAAGTTGAATACGGAATCGTCAGACCAGCCGTGCTCATCATCACCAATCAAAGTCCGGTTAGGATCGGCCGATAAGGTGGTCTTTCCCGTACCGGAAAGGCCAAAGAAAACTGCTGCATCGCCGTCTTTACCGATATTGGCAGAACAGTGCATGGGGAATACGCCCATTTTGGGCATGAGATAATTCATTACTGAGAATACAGACTTTTTAATTTCCCCGGAATACTGAGAGCCAGCAATTAGAACTAGCTTCTTTTCATAATCAATCAAAATTGCAGCTTCTGAGTGGGTACCGTCCCGCTCCGGAATACACTTAAAACCAGGTGCTGCAATCAAGGTAAAATCTGGTGTAAATCCATCCAATTGCTCTTTAGACGGCCGGATTAAAAGCTGGTGAATAAATAGATTCTGGGAAGCCAGCTCGTTAATTACGCGGAAACACTTGGTATATTTGGGGTCCGCTCCAGCAAAGCCGTCAAAAATATACAATTCCCGATTTTGTAAATAGGCAATCATCTTATCATAGATTGCATCAAATTTCTCCTGCGAAATCGGGCGGTTTACTTTACCCCATGCAATTTCGTCATGTACACCCTGCGAATCTACAATAAATTTATCGTCAGGTGAGCGTCCCGTGTATTTACCAGTCACGACACATAGTGCACCTGTGGAATTCAGTTTCCCCTCTCCACGGCGGAGTGCATGCTCTACCAACTGTGCTGGACTTAAATTGCGGTATACCGCCTCTGCATTTATCAATCCCAATTTTTCCAGACCATACGTTTCCATATTCCAGTTCCTCCCATTCTGTGATTTACCGACTGAGCAAACAATGCACGCTTATGCGGATTACTAACATTCGTGGTTTAAGAAAACTTTTCACCTATACCATACTAGCACAACACAACTCAGATTTCTATAGTTTTCCCAAAAAATAAATTTAAATTTTTTATGACGGAAACCTCCAAAAAAGCTCGAAAATCTGCCTTTCTCCTATGGACATACAAAAACCCTGTTCGATTTTTATTGATATATCTAAATATAATACAATCAAAAATAGCCCACAGGCATTATATTTTCTATTTTCGTTAAAAATTCCGTTTTAAATTACTGATAAGTCAATTTTCCTTACTTTTTCATATATTTATACTGATTTTGGTTCGTCCATCAGATTCTGTCAATTCAGATTCTTTCTGAAGCCTTTCTTTCCGTATATGCTTATTTTCGAAGTTGAGCCATGGACATTTTCCTACTCACATACAAAGAGATGCTTTGAATTCTTCAAAGCATCTCTCTATTTCTCTACAAATTATAAAATTACAGATATCGTTTTACCAGCTCCGCATTCCCCAAGATGGGACAATCATCCACAATCTGGAATTCCAATCCAGGAATCACATAAGCCTTCAGACGGTCATATGCCTCATTTTGTAAGCCACCGGAAATTTTCATAACTTTTGACAAAGTCACCAGCTCACTGGCCTGATCGATGGCTTTCTTCAATACTCCGTTCATCGCTTTGAGCACTGCTACTAACATCTGTCCCCGAGTGGTTCCCAAAGTCAGCCCATGCCACGATGCCGTTTTAAATTCAATACTCTGTCTGTCGCCGGAAAGATAAGGGGCAAATGTTACGCTGGTGTCCTCCAGGTAGGTTTCAATTGCATTGGCCATGAATTCTCCATAGAACTGATCCTTGCTCATATCCTGACAGAACTGGTTATAAAACCATTCTACTGCAAAACCGCCTGCCGTTGTTGCATAAACCTGCCAAACTCCAGGAATTGCCGTATTCCGCAAATAATATTCCGGATTGGGAACAGGCCGGTCTACCAAAACACTGACCATTTCGCTGCTGCCAGCTGCATTCATGATTTCTCCAGGCTTTGTATTCAATGCGCCAACATTCGCCGCCGCCATATCGTTGGTCCCTGCCGAAATGGGAATCCCTGCCCGCAGTCCAAGTTTCTCTGCCATTTCCGGAAGCAGCGTCCCATACTGTACGCCAGGTGCATAGATATCCAGGAAAATATCCTTACGAAGCCCAAAGGTGTCAATCAGTTCCTCTGACCACCCGCTCTGATGAATGGTATCATACAGGCCCATCATAGAGGCATTGACCAAGTCCACCATCCACTTGCCGGTAAATTTGTAATGCACATAGGTCGACAAATGTCCAATTGCATAAGTGTCCCGATAGATTTCAGGCATATTCTGCAAAAACCAAATAAACGTCATGGCTGAACATCCGCCTGGATACGGGTAGATACCGGAAATGTGCATATAGTGATCGCAGCCCATGGTATTTTTAATATACTGGGATTGCTCTGTACTTCTCCGGTCCAAATGGGTGATTAAATTTTTGTAGACCAAGTTCCCCTCTTTGTCCATAAACACCGGAGATGGCGAAAAGGTATCATAACACAACCAATCGACTTTCTGTAAAAGCTCCCGGTCAAATTTCCCGGCAGCTTTGAACAGAGCCCCCATGAAATCGGCCTCTTTCATTTCCGACTTGTTCCCCGGCAGAATTATGTAGTTGTAAGATTCCTTTGCCCAGGCCAATGTATTGCGGTTTTCATCCAGTACCGACATTTTTACAGAGGAAGTGCCAAAATCTATCGACAAAAACAACATTGCAATCTCTCCAAACTCCACAAATTTCTACAAAGTTTGATGCGTAATAAATTATAACAATAACCCTATGCACTGTCAACGCAATTGCATCCTCAATAGCCTCTTTGTCATGGCGTGTTTCCCGTCTTCCATTGCTTCACAGGATTTCAGATGCTGGAAATTCCAATTTCTTCATAGTCCAAACTTATGAAATGATTCCCTTTAAATATTTTACAATTGTATCTATCAATGCTATCATATTTTTATAAACCTTTCTCTTGTACATATTGTCTTGCAAAGCGGATAAATTCTATCGCACTACGAGGAAGTTGTTTATTTCTATCCCAGATTAAGTGTATTTCGATGGGAATCTCTGGCTCTATGGCAATCCCCACCATATCATGATGAAAAGAAGCGATATCCTGAAACAAGAAGCCACCGGCTTCTTGCCGAAGAATGTACTGTTCAATAGTATAGAGCTGCTCTGTTTGTAATAAAATGTTTGGTTGGATACCTTTTTCCTGAAAACGGCGAAGAATTTCCCTGTTTTGATAAGATCCCTGTTTCATTAAAATCAGTGGTTCTTCTCTTAAATCTTCGAATTTTACAACTGATTTTTGAGCCATTGGATGTCCCTTTGCAACACAATACACTAGCTTAGTATATAACAAGGGCAACGAAGAAAATCGTTTGGATTCTTTTCCGTCATAAATGGCAATTGCCAAATCCAGTTGATTATCTTCCATCATTTCCAATGTCTGTACGGACCCATATTCCTGCATCTCAATTTCCATATCCCCATAGTTTTTATGAAATTGGGAAAACATATCAGGGAATAAAAACGTTCCAATCATTGGTGGTATTCCTATAACCAGCTTTTTATTCTTTTGCCCAAAATCCCGCATTTGCTTTTGTAGCTTTTCAATTTCTTCCAGGATTCCTGCAGTTCTGTTATAAAAATACACACCTTCTTCTGTGAGAATCATCTTCTTGTTCTGCCTAGTAAAGAGATTCACGCCGAATTCTCTTTCCAAATCTCGAATCGCGTTTGTAATCGTAGGCTGAGATACATGAGTCGTTCGAGCTGCAGCCGTTACACCACCACGCTGACAAACCTCCCGAAAATAAAGTAACTGTGTTATGGTCATCGTGATCGCCACCAATTATCATAATATCGTATCTATAGTTTGAAACTATCATAGATCCTACAAAATTGCAAGAAACATTCTGATAAAAAGGAGAGTCTCATATGGATTATGCAAAAGAGTCCCTGAAAAAGCACGCTCAGTGGAAAGGCAAAATTGAGGTTGTTGCCAAAGTTCCCGTACAAACTAAGGAGGATCTCTCCTTGGCATATACCCCAGGTGTTGCACAGCCATGCCTTGAAATTCAAAAGGATGTGGAAAAAAGTTATGAGCTGACCCGGCGCCACAATCTATGTGCCGTCATTACAGATGGTTCTGCTGTTTTAGGTTTGGGTGATATTGGGCCAGAAGCCGGCATGCCTGTTATGGAGGGCAAATGTGTATTATTTAAGGCCTTTGGCAATGTGGACGCCTTCCCTCTGTGTGTGAAAAGCAAAGATGTAGATGAATTTGTAAATACAGTTTATTTAATCTCCGGTTCTTTTGGTGGTATCAATCTGGAAGACATCTCCGCTCCCCGCTGCTTTGAAATTGAGCGGAAGTTAAAAGAAAAATGCGATATACCGATTTTCCATGACGATCAGCATGGTACTGCAGTCATTACACTGGCAGGACTTACCAATGCATTGAAAGTGGTAGGTAAACGGAAGGAAGATGTTAAAATTGTCACTTCGGGCGCTGGTGCTGCCGCTATCTCCATTGTAAAGCTTCTTCTCTCCGCTGGCTTCCAAAACATTATTATGTGTGACCGGGCCGGCGCCATTTATGCCGGACGTAAAGAAGGTATGAACTGGATTAAAGAAGAAATGGCTCAAATTACCAATCTGGAAGGCAGGCAGGGAACCCTTGCTCAGATGCTGGTGGGTGCTGATGTGTTTATTGGCGTTTCTGCTCCCGGGATGGTCACCGCTGATATGGTAAAAACTATGAATCGTGACGCCATTATTTTCGCCTGTGCCAACCCTACACCTGAAATTTTCCCAGATGAAGCCAGGGCTGGAGGGGCCAAAGTCATTTCTACAGGCCGCAGCGACTTTCCTAACCAAATCAATAATGTATTGGCTTTCCCCGGAATTTTCCGTGGTGCCTTTGATGTACGCGCCAGAGACATCAATGAAGAGATGAAAATGGCAGCTGCACAAGCTCTGGCCGATTTGATCGCTCCGGAAGAACTCAACGAAAATTATATTATTCCGCAGGCCTTTGATCCCCGGGTTGGTCCGGCTGTGGCAAAGGCAGTAGCAGAAGCTGCCCGCCGTACTGGGGTAGCCAGAATTTGATTGCTTCTATCTCTCTTTTTATCCAATGTAAGCGCACCGTGCCAAAATTGGCACGGTGCGCTTGCTATTTTATTGTAAAGTCACTTCCAAATATACTGGATTGTGGTCAGTATAGACAAAGCCCAGATCCTTTGTTTCCACACTTTGAATTTCAATATTGGGGGACAATAAAAATCCATCAATCACATAGTGCTGTGTCGTTTCCGCATCATAGGGCTTGTCCAAAAGACGACAGCTGGGGGTCTGTGTATCATAAGCATATTGCCATCCCTCCGGAAGCGTAGCCTGTAACATTCCAGGCTCCCAGTCTGCTTCCCCGCGAATGGGGAATGCATCCAAAGCCCCGGGAAACGTCTGGTTAAAATCTCCACCAGCAATTACATAATTTCCTTTGGCATATTCATTTTCTACAAATTTCCAAAACTGACGGGTCTGCTCCGCTTTTCCCTCCCCATCATCGTAGGCTTCCAAGTGAAGATTTACCAGAACCAATTCTTTCTCACTATCGTCTAAAGGTATATAGCTGACTAACAGACATCTCTTTAAATTTGCCGTACGTACCGGCCAGGAAAATGGAGACGGTAACTGAATCCGTACGGCTTGTCTTGGGGAGAAATTTGTGAAAGTAGCCAAACCGCTATCAACTTTTCCAATGGGAGGCCATGGATAGGGTACAAAATTGCAGCGATAATTGGGTGCAAACGCACTGTTTAATTGCAATTTTTCCCAATAGTATTGCCACTGATTGATGCCAAAAGATCGCTTTGCTTCTACGTCCACTTCCTGTAAAAACACAATATCTGCCTGCACCGTTTCCAATTCCTGTGCTATTCCCTTTAGATTGTTTTGAACTATTTCTTTTGTCTCTGGCTGGACCCCTTCGCCACCGTCCATAAAAAAGTCGGCATCCTTACCAAGTCCACCATATCCAGTATTCCAGGTAATAATCCGCAGAGTCCGGTCCTCTAAAACTTTCTGATTGTTTTGCAACGTTGCTGACTCACTTACGCCACTTTGTAACATTTCCGCCTCTTCAATAGCCTCTGGCCTATATTCTGTAACGGTCAAATATGTTACTAACCCCGTAGCCACTACAAAAATCAGTAAACAAAAAAGTACTAGAATCTTCATTCCCAGTCTCATTCCATCGTCTCCAATTTCTAAAAACTCTGCATTCTTTTAACCTCGATTATAAAAGCATTTGAGGCAATTGACAACATTTCGTTCTAATTTCTCAAGAATTGACAGTTAACACAAAAAAGATTATAGTGGATATACTAATGAGACTGACAGTCTTTGACTTTGTATGGAGTGTTTTTATGAAAAATCGCATATTCTCTCTTTTGCTTGCAATCTGCTTGACAATCTGTTGCACAGTTCCAGTTCTGGGGCAAACCAGTTTGAATTATACAGATAAAGCGCAGATACTCTATCCGGAAAGCGTCCAACTTCTAACCCAATTGGGAATAATTTCCGGCTTCCCGGATAACTCTTTCCGGCCTGAAGAAACGATAACCCGTGCGCAAATGGCAAAAATTATCACTTCCCTGCTCCTGTCAGAAGAAGATCTTGCAACCTTGGAAGTTAGATCCGGCGTCTTTATCGATGTAGATTTGGCAAATGGAACTTCTGCACACTGGGCTGCTCCCTATATCTATTGGTGCTACGAACAGGGAATTCTTCATGGTGATGGGCTCATAGAAGCAAATCAAATGACAACTTTTCGGCCGGATGACCCTGTTACAGGTGTGGAAGCTGCCAAAATGCTGCTGATCGCCTTGGGATATGGGGCCGATGAAGAAGAGCTGGTTGGGGAAAACTGGGCCAAGCATACCAATAGCCTGGCCAAAAGTATCGGTCTTTACACTGACTATCTGGAGGAATATTCCGCACCTTTGCGCCGGGATGCCGCATGTCTTCTGAGTTGTAATGCTCTCCAGGCAACACCAGTAAAGTCCTATCAAACAGATGTCAATGGGGCAACCATGCGAATTATGGATTCGCAAACACTTCTGGAACGCCATTTCCCGGATGCTACCAAAGCCACTCCGCACTCTTCTTTTTCGGATTCCGAAATGACGCAGGTTACAGATTCCCAAAACAGTACTCCCATAGATTCCCAGCCCTAGGAAAAATTTTGTCCCCACGCCTTTGCATGGAAAAAGTGGAGCTTTCTTAAGAAAGCTCCACTCGTTGTATTGCCTTATCATTTTCACTTCGTGAGTTTGTCACGGATTTTCCGGGAAAACTAAGATATTATGTAGTAAAATCAGAACAGGAGGAACCTAATATGTCAGTGAAAACAATTACAAAAGATAATTTTGAACAAGAAGTCTTAAAAAGCACAAAGACTGTTTTGTTGGACTTTTGGGCAACTTGGTGCGGTCCTTGTCAAATGGTTTCTCCCATTGTAGACGAAATTGCCCAAGAAAATCCTTCTATTTCCGTTGGAAAAATCAATGTAGATGAGCAGCCGGAATTGGCAGCTGCGTTTAACATCGTCAGTATTCCAACCCTTGTGTCTATCAAAGATGGGAAAGTGCATAATCACATGGTAGGCGCTCGTCCAAAATCTCAAATCTTAGAGTTAATTAAATAAATTCTTCAGTGCGGAATATAGGTTCATCCCGATGGGCCAACTACCTATCGGGGTGAATTTTCATAGTAAAGACTGTAACGCCTTTTTATCCAGAATTTCTATATTTCCACGAGTAAGCGCCACAAGACCTTCCCCTTGAAAATACCGCAGCATTCTGGTTACTACTTCTCTTGCCGAGCCTAAGTGGTTTGCAATTTTTTCATGGGTTATCCGCAGGCTGCTTGTCCCTTCCAACTCCGCTTCTTCCACCAAAAAAGCTGCCAACCGCTTATCCAAACTTTTCCACATAATCTGCTCAATCAGCCACATCACTTCAGAAAAACGCGCAGCCATAATTTCGTTCGTGTAATTCGCTAAAGAAGCGGAATTTTCCATAAGATTATGATAAATTTCAGCGGGTATTACCCACATGTCTGAGTCTTTTTCCGCTTCGATAATCAGTTCAAATTGGATGTTTGTCATGATGCAGGAAGCGGAAAACAAACAAACATCTCCCGGGAACAAGCGATAAAGCGTCACTTCTTTTCCCTCGTCTGACAAAATATACGCTCTTAGTTGGCCGGTTTGTACCAGTAGAAGTCCTACACAATCTGCAGAACCATTATGTAAAATTGTCCCTTTTTGTGCAAATCGCTTCCCCGCAGAATTCTGTAAAACTTCTCGCTCCTGGATGGTTAGTTTATTCCATATTGGGAAATAATCAGACAGATCCATGGCATCACACCTCTTCTTAATAGTATAATACCGCCTCCTTTTTTGCAATCTATTTATATGGTATGGTGATCTTATCACGGTTTTTCTCTTTGGCATGGGTTATACTAAATTCAACAAATGAAAAAAGGAGGTTATCCTATGTCCATGAAGACGATTACAACTGATAATTTTCAAAGTGAAGTACTTGCCTCCACAACGCCTGTCCTTCTAGATTTTTGGGCACCTTGGTGCACATACTGTAAGCGGCTTTCGCCAGTTTTAGACCGGCTCTCTCAACAATTTGGAGAAGAAATTGTGATTGGGAAAGTCAATATTGACGATAATCCACAGCTTGCTACCCAATACAATGTAGATGTGATCCCTACCTTGTTTTTCTTTCAAGATGGTAAGCCGGGGGACAAGCTGGTTGCACCTCCATCTCAGGCACAAATTGAGAATTGGATACAGGACCAGAAAGAAGGCCGAAAATGAACGCCACCAATTATGACGTAATAATTATAGGGGGCGGACCAGGAGGTTATACAGCCGCATTGTATTGTGCTCGGGCCGGTTTGAAAACCATGGTTCTGGAAAAACTATCAGCTGGCGGCCAAATGGCAACAACTTCCCAAATTGACAATTATCCAGGATTCCCTGATGGCATCGACGGCTTTGAGCTGGGAGAAAATATGCAAAAGGGTGCGGAACGATTCGGTGCCGTCACAGAATATGCAGAAGTAACCGCCCTCTGTCTTACAACTATGCCAAAACAGGTAATGACGACCAATGGAAATTATTACGCAAATGCAGTAATTCTTGCAATGGGTGCCAGTCCCAAACCTCTGGGAATAGAGGGAGAATCTGCTTTAGTTGGAAAAGGTGTTGCCTACTGTGCAACCTGTGACGGAATGTATTATAAAGATAAAATCGTCAGTGTCGCTGGTGGTGGCAATTCCGCGGCAGAAGACGCCCTCACTTTATCGAAGTTGTGTAAAAAAGTTTATTTGGTTCACAGGAGAGATTCCCTTCGGGCTACCAAAGTGTATCAATCTCTTTTAGAGAAAACTCCAAATATTGAGTTTATTTGGAACGCACAGATTGATGGATTCTTGTTAAACCCAAATTTTCAAGGCCTGTCTCTGACCGATAAAATAACAGGCCACACTTACCACCTTGCCTGTGATGGTATTTTTGTGGCTATTGGCCGCAATCCGGACACCGGCATTTTAAATGGTCAAGTAACCTTGGATTCCCAGGGGTATATTTGTGCCGATGAAACTACCCGTACCAATATTCCAGGCGTCTATGCGGTAGGTGATATACGTACAAAACCTCTACGGCAAGTGGTAACCGCCGTTTCTGACGGAGCCGTCGCTTCAAAATTCTGCGAAGAATATTTGCAAACAATACAAAAATAGGAGGTAATTTTATGGAAGATCATCGTTTTTATGTCTGTAAACACTGTGGGAATTTGGTCGGCATGATTCATAATTCTGGTGTGCCAATCATGTGTTGCGGAGCTCCTATGACAGAGCTGGTCGCCGGCAGCGTAGATGCCAGCCAGGAAAAACATGTTCCGGTTGTAAAGGTCCAGGGAAATCAGGTCACAGTCAATGTCGGTGCCATTCCCCATCCTATGACTGAGGAACACGCTATCACTTGGGTATATTTAAAGACGCAGTCTGGCGGACAGCGAAAACTCTTAAAACCAGGTCAAGAACCCATTGTTTCTTTCTTGTTGGATCAGGATCAACCGGTTGCAGCCTATGCATACTGTAATCTGCATGGACTGTGGAAAGCGGATATTGAATAACTGCTTCGAAAAGACATTTGATCCTGTAAGTAGTCGCTGAGAATTAAAAAAGATAGTTTCCTACATTCCCGTAAAAAGCCAAACTCGATTGAGTTTGGCTTTTTACACACCTAAGAATTCCCTTCCACCAAGTTAAACTTTTGTAATATGGTGCATCGGTTTATAATTCTCGTACGCTCTTTCGGAACTTTCCCTCTTTTGACAAAGGCTTAATCCACACAACCACTATTTACTCTGCCAACAGACAAATACTTATTGACAACAGCCAACATGACAACCAGGTCTTAATTTGCAACATACATTTGCTGATAAGGATTATTACTATCAGGTATTACCACCGTAAAGGGAGCATTTAAGATAGCTTCCATCTCTAAGCCGAATACCTGACAAAATTTGGACAAATATTCTCTTAGCTCCGTTATATCCTCCTGGCCAGCTGGCCTTGCCGTAACTTGAGCTGGAAATTTTATATCTTTGCACGCCGAACGCAAAAACATTTTTCCGCCATGCATGCCGGTACACGGAAATGCACCTACGATTGTTCGATTTTCTGCCCCCAATCCCAAAATGACAATAATTCCTCCAGCCTGATACTCTCCCAAAAAGCTCCCCGCTGTTCCCCCGATTACCATAAGCGGCACTTTTTCTTTATAGGCCTTCATATGGATACCCGCTCGATATCCAGCATTTCCCTTTACTAGGATTTCGCCGCCCCGCATGGCATAACCGACGGCGTCCCCAACATTCCCAAAAATAATAATTTCTCCTTCATTCATGGTATCACCGACAGCATCCTGCCCATTGGCTTTCACCGTAATAGATGCACCATTCAAATATGCTCCGAGGGCATTTCCAGGAACTCCTTCGATGGTTAAATGGGTATCCGCCATTCCGGCAGCAAGAAAGCGCTGACCGCAGCAATTTTCTATAGTGACATCTCCGGTACTTCCTCTTATCTGTTGATTTAGTGTTTTATAATCCAGATCCTTCCCATCAATTCTGATCATGTGATCCTATCCCCCACTTCCTGTAAATCTTAAAACTTGACTCGGTGTCATTCCCCGGCATGGGAAATTCCTAATATTGTAAGTTCTTTTTCCGTCAGTCCTATGCCACGAAGCATCAATCTGTTTCCTTGCAATGCCTCAATAGAATTGATGCCCATACCGCCCATCAGCTCTTTTATCTCATGCTGCCAAGCCCTCATCAAATTGACGAGGTGGCTTTTTCCCGTGTCGGGGTCCAGGCGCTTTACCAGTTCCGGACGCTGTGTCGCAATCCCCCAGTTACACTTCCCGCTCTGACAAGTACGGCAAAGATGACACCTCAGGGCCAAAAGCGCCGCGGTTGCAATATGGCAGGCATCTGCACCGAGGGCAATGGCTTTGACCACATCCGAAGCGCTGCGGATACTTCCTCCCACTACAAGGGACACCTGATTTCGGATACCTTCATCCCGAAGTCTCTGATCCACTGCCGCCAAAGCCAGTTCAATTGGAATTCCCACATTGTCACGAATGCGGGTAGGCGCTGCACCAGTCCCGCCACGGAATCCATCAATTGCAATAATATCCGCGCCGCTTCTGGCAATTCCACTGGCAATTGCAGCAATGTTGTGAACGGCAGCCACTTTCACCAGTATCGGCTTTTTATATTCCGTAGCTTCTTTCAAAGAAAAAACAAGCTGACGGAGATCTTCAATCGAATAAATATCATGGTGAGGTGCCGGTGAAATAGCATCGGTACCTTCCGGAATCATTCTGGTGCGGGAAACATCCCCAATAATTTTGGCGCCAGGCAAATGCCCCCCGATGCCGGGTTTTGCCCCTTGTCCCATTTTGATTTCAATAGCAGCTCCTGCCTGTAAATAAGCTTCATGGACTCCAAATCTGCCGGATGCCACCTGCACAATCGTATTGGCACCATAGCAATAGAAATCCTCATGCAGGCCGCCCTCACCGGTATTATAAAGCACTCCCAGTTCTGTAGCAGCTCTGGCCAGGGCTTCATGGGGATTATAGCTGATAGAACCATAACTCATAGCAGAAAACATAACCGGCATGGCCAATGCAAGTTGTGGTGGCAGTTGGCACTGTATTTTTCCTTCCGAATCTCTCTTGATTTCCTTAGGCTTTTTGCCGAGAAAGACCCGGGTTTCCATAGGTTCCCGCAAGGGATCAATGGAGGGATTGGTTACCTGGGAGGCATTGATCAAAATTTTGTCCCAATATACCGGAAATGGTTTGGGATTTCCCATAGAAGAGAGGAGAATTCCGCCGCTATTTGCCTGTTTGTAGATTTCCCTAATGGTATCGTTTTCCCAGTTGGCATTCTCTCGAAGGGTGCAGTCACTTTTTTTGATCTTTAAAGCCCTTGTGGGACACAAAGACACGCACCGTTGACAATTCACACATTGGAGTTCCTCGCTTACCATAAGGCCGTGTTCGGCATCAAAATGGTGCACTCCGTTTGCACATTCTCTTTCACAAACACGACAGGTAATACAACGTCTGTCATTGCGGACGACTTCAAATTCCGGGTACATGAATATCTGACACATCAGCAATTACCATCCTTTACTGTAACAATTACCGGTTCGCCTCCTGCTGGGGCCCAGATATTCTCTACATCCGGTTCCATGGCGCGGATAGCCGCCTCTTCACTGGCAATATATACCTTGTCCAGTTTTTCACCAACTACCAAGGACCTGAGTTTTAGGCGGTCGTTAAGCGCCATCAGGCCACCTTGGAAGCCCAGTACAATGGAAAAAGGCCCTGTAATCAACAGGCTTGAAAAAAGTGTGCGAAAATAGATCAGTTTCCTTTTTTCTTCTGAATTCTCTTTGCTTTCGATCGTGCTCCAAAATGGCGCCGCAATTACGCTCGACGCCTCCTGAAGCGTAAGTCCCTGCACACGGACAAGATAGTCCATGATATAGGTAATTACTTCCGTATCGGTTTGCAGCGCACATTTATACCCAAACATTTCGATGAAACGCCGGTTGGCGTCATACGATGAGATTTCACCGTTGTGGACAACAGACCAGTCCAGGAGGGTAAAGGGATGGGCTCCGCCCCACCAGCCAGGCGTATTGGTAGGATAGCGACCGTTTCCAGTCCACGAATAGCCTTCATATTCATCCAATCTGTAAAACTTACTGACATCTTCCGGAAATCCAACGGCTTTAAAAGTCCCCATATTTTTACCACTGGAAAAAACATGGGCTCCTCTCATTTCCACATTTATTTGCATCACTGTCCGCGCTACAAATTCTTTTTCATCTACTTGCATGGAAGCCTGTACTGACTTTAAAGGCGAAACAAAGTATCTCCATACAATAGGCTCCTGTGTAATAGTTGGGATTCTTCGGGTTGGGATAATTTCAGATTTCACAACTTCGAAACGCTCTTTTAAAAATAGTTCACAGTTTTTACGGGTAGTACGTTCATTAAAAAACATATGCAGCGCATAGTAATCCTTGTAATCCGGATAGATTCCATAGCCCGCAAAACCACCCCCAAGCCCATTGGACCGGTCGTGCATAGGCACCATCGCTTTGGTAATGGTTGTCCCGGATATTTTTTCACCTTTTTTCGAGATCACAGCCGCTATAGCACATCCGGCAGGAATCCGTACCCAACCTTCCGTTTTCATATTGCTTTCTTTCCTTTCGGGCATATCTAAAAATCAAAGGCGTCCATTTCAGCTCAGAAAAATTTCCAAACCGAAATGAACGCCTTTGCTCATTTGCAAGAATCACACCTTCTCTCATGCAGTTTTTCAATATACTGTATAAAATTCGCCTCAATTTTGCAGGACACATTTTACAAGCCTGCAAAAAAAATATTTGACAAATGAGGAAAGTGCGTTTATAATGCAAAAACATAAGGCAATGGCGTCTTTGAGATGATGTTCTCAGAGGCGCCATTTCGCCATTTTCCGTGTTTTAAGCAGTTAAATCGAAACATGGCAAAGGCAAAGGTGTCTTTTGTACTTCTACAAGATATCTTTGCCTTTTTCTATGAAGCAAAAAGGAGCATTGATTATGGGAACTGTATCGGACTATTTTGGGAGCTTGGTTTTTGATGACAGAGTCATGAAATCGAAATTATCGGCAGAGGTTTACGGATCTCTAAGGAAGACTATTGAAGAAGGCGCGAAACTGGATATTCGTGTTGCTAACGCAGTCGCCATTGCCATGAAAGATTGGGCTGTAGCCCATGGCGCTACTCACTTTACACATTGGTTTCAGCCTCTGACAGGTATTACAGCCGAAAAACATGACAGTTTCATTACTCCCTCTCCGGACGGTGGCGTTATCATGGAGTTCTCCGGAAAAGAATTGATTAAAGGAGAACCAGACGCCTCTTCATTTCCCTCCGGTGGTCTGCGTGCCACTTTTGAGGCAAGAGGCTACACGGCTTGGGATCCTACTTCCTACGCTTTTATTAAAGGAAAAACTCTGTGTATTCCAACAGCCTTTTGTTCTTATAGTGGCCATGCATTGGATAAAAAAACACCGCTTCTTCGCTCCATGGAAGCTCTCAATAAACAAGCTCTGCGTATTCTCCGTCTATTTGGCAATACTTCCACCAAACACGTCCATTCTTCTGTAGGACCTGAACAGGAATATTTTCTTATTACAAAAGAAATGTGTGATCAACGCCCCGACCTGCGGTTTACTGGCCGTACCCTCTTCGGTGCAAAACCTCCCAAAGGTCAGGAAATGGATGATCACTACTTCGGCGTTATGAAGCCTCGCGTAGCCGCCTTTATGGAAGAGCTCAATCATGAGCTGTGGAAGCTGGGAGTGTTGGCTAAAACTGAGCACAACGAGGTAGCTCCTGCCCAGCACGAACTGGCTCCTATTTATACGACTACCAATGTCGCTACAGATCACAATCAACTAACAATGGAAATCATGCAAAAAGTTGCTGCCAAACACGGCCTCGTGTGTTTGTTGCATGAGAAGCCTTTCGCTGGTGTCAATGGCAGCGGCAAACACAATAACTGGTCGATTTCTACTGACGAAGGGCAAAATCTTCTTTCTCCAGGCGAAACGCCTTATGAAAATGCACAATTCCTTCTATTTTTGTGTGCTGTTATAAAAGCTGTAGATGAGTATCAGGATCTATTGCGTATTTCTGTAGCTACCGCCAGCAATGATCACCGCTTGGGCGCAAATGAAGCGCCACCCGCTGTTGTATCCATTTTCCTCGGAGATGAGTTAAGCGCTGTCCTGGAAGCAATTGAAACAGATAGCCCTTATCAGGGTATGGAAAAAACCCAAATGAAACTCGGCGTAGATGTCCTGCCAAAATTCAATCGGGATACCACTGACCGCAATCGAACCTCGCCATTTGCTTTCACTGGTAATAAATTTGAATTCCGTATGCTGGGCTCTTCCAACAGTATTGCCTGTGCAAACATTATGCTGAATACAGCCGTCGCAGAAAGCCTGAGACTCTATGCAGATCGTCTTCAGGAAGCAGATGATTTCAAAGCCACGCTTCATGCCATGATCCGTGAGACTATTAAAGAGCATAAAAGAATTATCTTCAACGGCAACGGTTATGATGAAAAATGGATTCAAGAGGCTACACAAAAACGTGGTTTACACAACTATCCCACCACTCCTGATTGCATTCCTCATCTGCTGGATCCCAAAAATGTGAAAATGCTCACATTGCACAAAGTATATTCTGTTGAAGAGTTAAAATCCAGATATGAGATCACTCTGGAGAATTATTGCAAAACTGTGATGATTGAGGCCAACACCATGGTCGACATGGCCAACACGCAAATTGCTCCGGCGGTTTCTTCTTACTGTGCTGACTTAGCCCGGGCCGCTGCCGCCAAGAAAGCCTGGGACCCGGCACTGACTTGCGGATATGAAACTGATCTGGTCAGGAAGCTGTCCACGTTAACAGATAAAATTGTATTGCAGGCTGACAAATTAAAATCGGCTGTAATTTCACTGGAAGAGGCCCCGGATATTGGCGCCGAGTCCATTCTGATCCGCGATAATGTCCTGAAACTTATGCAGGAACTCAGACAAGTCTGTGATGAGGCAGAAACCCTGACAGCCAAGAGCTATTGGCCCTATCCGTCCTACGCGGATCTTCTGTTTGGTGTACAGTAATCTCTGCCTGTATGGCCCATGGAAAGTCATCTCCAGAGGATATTTCTGTACTTAATTTACATGAAAATTGAAAACCAAAAGCGTCTGAGAAAAGAGAAGTAGTGGGGATACCAGCTCACAGAGAGTACTGGATGGTGAGATAGTACAGCAAGGTCTCCATGAATAACACTTTTCGAGCTGCAATCTGAAAAGAGTTCCTCTTAGTAGGTGCGCCGTTTCGTCACACGTCAGTTGACAGAGCCTTAATGGAGGCTTGGAAATGAGACAAAATATAGGTGGCACCGCGAGTACAGCACTTGCCCTATAGAATGCTGAATTTATGATACTGTATGGAGGCGTATCACTATGTGTTCTATTATGGGTTACTGTGGCGGCAGTGCCACCTATCTTGCGTTTAAGAAAGGGTTTCAGCAAACTCTCTCCCGCGGTCCCGACGACTCACGGATTGTGGATACGGGGAATGGCTTGCTTGGATTCCACCGGTTATCCATTATGGGACTGACCCCTTCTGGGATGCAGCCATTTCAACTGGGTAAAAATTATGCCGTTTGTAACGGCGAAATCTATGGTTTTCAACAGCTGAGAGATAGGCTGCAAAAAAAGGGGTACACCTTTCAAAGTGATAGTGACTGTGAGATTCTGCTCCCAATCTATCAGGAGTATGGGGTTGGAATGTTTGCTCTATTGGATGCAGAATTTGCCTGCATTCTCTATGACGGAAGCACCAAGAGTTATATTGCCGCAAGAGACCCTATTGGAATCCGCCCTCTATACTATGGATATGACCAGGCCGGCACTATTTTGTTCGCCAGTGAGCCTAAAAATCTTGTGGGACTGACGCATGCAATTATGCCGTTTCCTCCGGGACATTATTATAAAGATGGAAAATTCATTTGTTATTGTGATATTACCAAGGTCGATCAAGTTTGCAAAGATGACCTGGAAACTGTTTGCTGCCAAATCCGCAATCGGTTGGTAGCTGGTGTTAAAAAACGCCTGGTAGCTGATGCAAAAGTAGGATTTTTGCTCTCTGGCGGTCTGGATTCATCGTTGGTCTGTGCGATTGCTGCAAAACAGAGCAAAGGCCCTATCGAAACTTTTGCCATTGGTATGCAGCAAGATGCAATTGATTTAAAGTATGCAAAGCAGGTAGCCGACTATATTGGCAGTCACCATACAGAAGTCTATATGACTCCGGAAGATGTTATTTCCGCATTGGAAACCGTCATTCAGATTCTGGGTACTTTTGATATTACCACCATCCGCGCCAGTATTGGCATGTATTTGGTATGTAACTATATTCATAAGTACACCGATATCCGGGTCCTGCTTACCGGAGAGATTTCGGATGAGCTTTTCGGCTATAAATATACGGATTTTGCACCATCTGCTCAGGCTTTTCAGGAGGAATCTCAAAAACGTGTCCGTGAACTCCATATGTATGATGTCTTGCGAGCAGATCGCTGCATCTCGGTAAATTCACTGGAAGCGAGGGTGCCTTTTGGTGATCTTGATTTTGTCAAATATGTAATGTCCATAGACCCTGAAAAGAAATTAAATAAATACGGGAAGGGAAAGTACCTGCTCCGCCATGGATTTGAAGGACTTGGCTATTTGCCGGACGATATTCTATGGCGTGAAAAAGCTGCCTTTTCCGATGCCGTAGGGCACTCTATGGTGGATTATTTGAAAGAATATGCAGAAACCTGCTATACAGATGAAGAATTCAAAATCCGGTGTCAAAAATATGACCATGCCCGTCCTTTTACAAAGGAGTCTCTTCTGTATCGCGAGATTTTTGAAAAGTATTACCCTGGCCAAAGCCGTATGATTTCTGATTTTTGGATGCCCAACCGCGCTTGGGAAGGTTGTGATGTAGATGACCCTTCCGCAAGAGTTCTCTCCAACTATGGTGCTAGTGGTCAGTAAAAATCCGTCAGTCTAATAATGCGGTAAAAATCACAGAACTCAATCTACTCAAGTTGTAACTTTAAATAAGGGTAATCAATTCCCATCTTATCTCACAGATAACGCCAAATCACATCAGGATAACACTTTTCGCTCCATGCTGTCTATCCTCCGTATCTCCAGCTATTTTCTTCCCAACTACCACCGGTAAACGGATATTGAACCACTCCTTCAAGGCCGAGAATCCTTGGAAAACAAAGTCCAGCATCTCTTCCGATGCTGGACTTTGTTGGTACTGATGATGAAACATTTCGTGCTAGGTTCTCTCACAATGTGGCGGTTTCACTTCAAGAAGGCTCCCCAGTTGGTGGGGCGTCACCCCGCTTAATATTGGGCGCTCGGAAAAAAGAACCCAGCATCCAAATGGATGCTGGGTTCTTTGGGAACACTGCAACAGTATACATACTGCGGCCTCCAGTTCTGCACCCGAAACCAAATTGAAGCCCAGCAAGCAGGTTTCATTGGGATAGGAGACGCAAGGAGACGGGCGGATGACGATTTTGTGGGAAACATAAAAAATCGTCGGAGCAAAGCACACTTTGCTCCGACGTGGTGCCGGTGACCGGACTCGAACCGGTACAGTGTTGCCACCGAGGGATTTTAAGTCCCTTGTGTCTACCTATTCCACCACACTGGCACACCAATGATGGCGCATATATTGTACCATTGATGACCCATGGCGTCAAGAAAAATATCTTTTTCCTTGACTTTTCCCTTTAATCCAGAATA
>CALXCQ010000005.1 GCA_944386835.1 uncultured Oscillospiraceae bacterium
GGATGTCTGACATGACGGCGGAGGACATTCAATATATTTCGGCCTTTGACCAAGTTACGGCGCAGCAGGTTGCCCAGGGGCTGAGAAGTGCAGCCGGACAGAAAACCTACGAACCGGAGAATTTTTATTCCTTCTATCATATGACGGTATACTTAAGCGAAATAGATAGCTCAGATGAGGAACAGTTTACTTTGTCGGCAGGCCTGGAGGAAGATTTGGTGGAAGTGGTGTACAGAAATGGGAAAGGAGATAGCGAAAGCGGATGGTTCTCAGATGACACGCTGTATTGGCTACTTCGCAATACGTATTGCACTGAAGGAAAAATAGAAACGGAACAGTACAATATGTACCAGGAAATCATAGAAGCGCGGGCTCTGGAAGATGTTCAGACTGTCAGCAAACCGGATGGAACCCCAGCCTTTACCGGATATGAGATTACCGGCTTTGCACAAAAGGATACTCTGGAAGCAAACAGCGGAACCTATGAAGTCTGTACATGGAGTGTCGCCTTCCTGATTGACACCAGTGAGATTATGGAAATTCCCTGGGCGGGCGGGATGTATCTGGATGCGGAAGGACGGGTGTGCGGCTATGAGCAAGAGACCTATTTTGTAGTGAATACGGCAGCTACAGAGGAATATCGCTTTTTACCATGGGACTTGTACAGTGGACCCGATGAAGCCGCCGGGAAGGAAAATGCCCTTCACATAATCGAAACAGCATTTGCAGACAATGAAAGACTTCCCGGCAAGGAACAATCCCTTTTGGGCCAGTAGCCGATACCGGCCAGGTGTGCCGATTTGCGCCTGGAGGAAAAGGGCAGGAAACCAATTCCAAGACAGATGCCGGCATGCAATCTTTGCTTTTTATAAGTTGCTTTCCCATCAGGCAAGAGACGGTGCAGCCAAAAAAGCTGCACCGTCTCTTGCCTGGTTCTTTAATCTGATTTGTGTTTGGCAGGCGTACAGCTGGTACCGGAGATTCTGTCTTGCTGCCATGGGCGGGAACGACCTTGCGGAGAAGCTGTTTTGCAGAAGGACATGCTTGCAAAGATGTCTGACCGGGAGAATTTTTCTTGTGGAGGCACTTTGCCACGGGGAGACACTCCTACCCAGAAAATTTCTTACAGAAGGATGTCTTGCGAAGCAGCCCCCTTATGAGGGAGCTACTGGATGGGAACGATTTCCCATAGAGGTCTCTGCTACAGGCTGTCTTTTTTTTGCTTTGTTTTCCGCAGACGCTGAAAAAACCGGGTTAAAATCTGTGAACAAGGTTCTTCCAACACTCCGCCGATAACCTGAGGGTGGTGATTATAGGGATAGGAAAATAAATCCACTACAGAACCGCAGGAACCGGCTTTGGGGTCCTTTGCACCAAAGACTACCCGGGGAATCCGGGCATTTAGAATGGCACCGGCGCACATGGGACAGGGTTCCAACGTGACATAGAGGGTACATTGCCACAGACGCCAACCTCCCAGGGTTTGGCAAGCCTGGGCAATTGCTTCCAGTTCTGCGTGAAGCAGTGCAGATTTCCCCGTTTCCCGCCGGTTTTGACCGCGGCCTACAATTTGATCCCCCAGGGTAACTACGCATCCGACTGGAACCTCACCGGCCAAAGCGGCTTGTTGGGCCAGAAGTAAAGCCTCTTTCATAAACATTTCATCCATATTTGGCCTCCTGGTATTTCCTGCATGTATCATATCTTAAAAAAAGGAAAAGATCAAAGAATATTTCCCCTTTGGTAAAACAGAAGCAGTTGGCGGTTAAGCTGCGACGTAGAGGAAACTCCGGGACGTCTACCCGGAAAGCAGATCCATCGGAGCGGCGAAAACTGCCAGAAATGCGTGCTTGAAAATGAGAATTGCCGCGCTGTTGGGCGGCTTTAAAATAACGGTCCGGTGGGAGCTGTCGGAGATTTTTGGTACAGTGCGGTAGAAATCTCATCTTCCTCAGTGCGGGGGATACCTGTTAGCAGGTAATCTGTGGAAACATGAAAAAATTGAGCAATCCGCACGATACAATCGGCAGCCGGCTCCCGGCGTCCTTGTTCGTACATACCAATGGTGCTGGCACTGACATGCAGAAACTGAGCCAGTACAGCCTGACTGATACCGGCTTGTCTGCGTAAAGCTGCAATTCTGGCTCCTAACATGTAGATCAGCTCCTTTTTTTCAAAGTATCACAGGGATTTGTAAAAGTAAAGAAATTTGGAAAATTTTGGCTAATTCTACACGATAAGTTTAGACAGAAAAAGGAAATAAATGGTAAAATAAACAGGCCGGATTCGACATGTTTCCGGAAGGAAACAAGAAAACTGGGGCTATTTCAATACGGTATACAAAATCGTTACACCTGCTAAACATTCCCTGCATGTGCGCAGAGGTACGCCTACTTTGTATATTGGGGAAAGCCGCAGCGGGCAGAGCATATAGAACCAGATGGGAAAGGAGATGGGAACAGCATGAGATTGGGGGGTTATAATTTTGCGATCCGGCAGATTCTAAAAGAAAGAGGAAGTAAAAGACACGATTCTAGAAGCCATATCGTGGAAACCAGGCGGTCTTCTGGCAGGGATGGCAAATATTATTGGAAAGAAGAAAGGAAAAACCGACTGACCCAGACCTACGAAATGTACAAATCTGCCGCCTCCGGGCCTGAGAGAACCGGGGAGGAAAAACACCTTATGCCCAGTCAGGACTAGGTCTACTTTGGAACCTTCCAGCATACAGTATACTGGGAGTTGATTACATATGGGATACAAAAGAGTTTGCCGTAAGGTATGTATAGGCATGTTGCTTTTAGCGTTGACCATACGGATGGTTTTGGCTACCGGTGTGGATCAGAGGGCCCATACTTACCTGGCCAATATGGCAGGGGATGAATCCTTTATCAGTTGGATGCTGTATCTGGAGATGGGACAAGTTTATTCTCCTCAGGAAGCTTTGGAGCGTACCCAACAGACGCTGGCGGTCAATGCAGAACAACGGGAGCCTGAGCCAGCAGATGCCGAAGAGGGGAAAGAATCCTTATTTGTGCAGGTGACGCCAGTGGAACCGGAGGAGGAGCCGATGACCGGTGAGAACACACCTTTGGAAGCGGAAGATCCGGAGTTAGAAGAGGGGGGAGAGGAGGCCGATACAGAAGCCAACGAAATAGAAGAAGACACTGCCGAAGAGAATATTACACAGGAGAGTAAGGAGGAAATACCTTCCATGCAGGAAAGTGTGGAAAGTGTGACCCAGGCAGAACCGGAACAAGAGCCGGCTTCCACGCAGGCACCGGAACCCTTGACCTTTACGGAACAAGAGGCACAGGCGATTACCATTGGCGGCGCTTGTACTTACACAGTGGACAAGACCGCCCTTTTGCAAAAACAGCTGGATTGGGATTTTTCTGGTACAGAGCCGACAGTTTTAATTGTCCACACCCATAGCAGTGAGGCTTACACCCAGGAGACAGGATGGGAATATGAAGAATCCGACGAATTGCGAACCCAAAATCCGGAGCGCAGTGTAATTCGGGTTGGAGAAGAGTTGGCGCAGGTGCTGCGTGACCATGGAATCTCGGTGATACATGACACCAGTATTAACGACTATCCCTCCTATAACGGTGCCTATGACCGGACACTGGAAAAAATTAACCAGTGGGTTGCTCAGTATCCCAGTATTCAAATGGTACTGGACGTACATCGAGATGCGCAGGAAGACGAAGACGGTACACCACTGGGCAGTGTAGTAGAAGTGGATGGACAAGAATCTTCCCAGATCATGCTGGTGGTGGGAACGGACGAAGGCGGGTTGGAGCATCCCAACTGGCAGGAAAACCTGGCCGCAGCGTTACAGGTACAGGCCTTGGCGAATCGGGACTATCCGGAACTGATGCGGAATCTGGATTTGCGGACAGAGCGGTTTAACCAGCATATGACAAAAGGGTCCCTTTTGCTGGAAATGGGCTCTACAGGCAATACGCTCAAACAAGCGCTGGTGGCGGCTCGGGCAATTGGGGAGTGTCTGGCCCAGCTAATTGGTCAATATTCGTAGAGAATGAAAAAGAGGGGGATACTTTACAAAAAAACGCACAATAAAAAAAGCCTCAGCCGATTTACGGCTGAGGCTTTTTGGGCCTATTCAGAGGTTTTCGCCTCCCCTTTTATTTTAACTGCCTGGGCAATCAGGGCAGCTGCACCATCCAGCCCAAACATACCGGTATCAATCACCAGGTCGTAGTGGCGTAAGTCGCTCCACTTGCTCTGGGTAAAGGAGGCGTAGTATTCAGACCGGCTTTTATCTTCCCGCTTAATGACTTTATCCACAAAAGCTTCCGGGACACCGTAATAGGTGACCAACCGCAGAGCACGCACTTCGTTGGAGGCGTGAATAAACACGCTTAGCCGATCAGGACGAGATTGCAGCACATAGTCGGCGCAGCGGCCGACAATTACGCAGTCGCCACTTTGTGCCACCTTTCGGATCACGTCAAACTGTGCAAAGGCCAGTTTTTGGTTTAGCGGCATTGCGTCACTCATCATGTAGGAGGAGAGCAGATAAGAACTTAAAAACAGGCTATTGGTAGGCCGTTCATCAAAATGCTCCACAACGTCTTCCGACATGCCACCTTCCCGGGCTGCAATTTTCAGAAGTTCCCGGTCATAAAATTGATATCCTAAAAGCTTGGCCAGTTTTTCTCCTACCAAGCGACCGCCAGATCCATATTGTCGTTCAATGGTAATGACCATCTTGATTCCTCCTTCTTGGTTTCTTAGTAATAATCCTATCATATATGTGAAAGAATTACAATGTAAAATTAAAATTAGACCATAAAACTGTATAATTTAGACAAGAGTTGACATTGACACGCAGGGAATCCCTCACGGTATTTTGCCAACGCTTTACAAACACAAGAGAATCTTCTATAATAAATTTTATTGAGTGACCACACACAGCGGGGGAAAACCAGCTGGTTTTCCCCGGTTTTTGTAAGAAATTACCATACCATTGGTGGCGGGAGTGACTGCCAGAGGGCGTATGAAGGTATGGAATGTGACAGGAGTATTGACCATGACGGATTTGTCCAAAATTCGAAATTTTTCCATTGTGGCCCACATTGACCATGGAAAGTCTACCTTGGCTGACCGCTTGCTGGAAAGCTGCAATGCGGTAGAGCTTCGGGAGATGGAGGACCAGCTTCTGGACAATATGGAATTGGAACGGGAGCGGGGGATTACCATAAAGGCTCGGGCCGTGAAGCTGGAATACCGGGCGGACGATGGACAGGACTATGTACTCAACCTGATTGACACCCCGGGCCATGTGGACTTTAACTATGAAGTATCCCGCAGTCTCAGCGCCTGTGAGGGAGCGATTCTGGTAGTGGATGCGTCTCAGGGTATTGAGGCGCAGACGTTGGCCAACACGTACCTTGCCATTGATGAAGGGTTGGAGGTGTTGCCGGTGATCAATAAAATTGATTTGCCGGCGGCGCGGCCCCAGGAGGGCAAGAAGGAGATCGAAGAGGTCATAGGGCTGCCGGCTATGGATGCTCCGCAGATCTCTGTCAAAAATGGACTCAATATTCACAGCGTGTTGGAAATGATTGTAAAACAAGTACCACCGCCCAGTGGGGACCGGTCTGCGCCCCTGCGGGCATTGATTTTTGACAGTCAATATGACTCCTACCGAGGGGTGATTGTCTATCTGCGGGTAATGGACGGCGTAGTGGAGCCGGGAATGGAAATCAAAATGATGGCCACGGGAGCGGTGTACAAAGTCGTGGAGACGGGCTACCTTCAGCCCAGAGGGCTACAGCCGGCCCAGGGGCTGGGAGCAGGCGAGGTGGGATATCTCACTGCATCCATTAAAAATGTGGCAGACACACGGGTGGGCGACACTGTGACCGGTGCCCAGAATCCGGCCGGGGAAGCGCTGCCTGGCTATAAGGCAGTACAGCCTATGGTCTTTTCCGGCGTATATCCGGCAGACGGCAGCAAATATGGAGATTTGCGGGACGCATTGGAAAAGCTGAAGCTCAACGATGCCTCCATGTCCTATGTGCAGGAGAATTCCATCGCTTTGGGGTTTGGGTTCCGGTGCGGCTTTTTAGGCCTTCTGCATATGGAAATTATTTTGGAACGGTTAGAGCGGGAGTATAATCTGGACCTGATTACCACTGCCCCTAACGTCGTGTATCATGTGACCAAGACCAACGGAGAAACCGTAGAAGTTTACACGCCACTCAACTATCCGGATCCGGCAGAAATTGCCCAGGCGGAAGAACCCTATGTAAAAGCCAGTATTATTACACCTCAGGAATATGTTGGGAATATTATGGAGCTCTGCCAGCAACGGCGGGGAGAATACCGGGACATGACCTACTTGGATCAGACTCGGGTAGAGCTGCATTATGAAATGCCGCTTAATGAAATTATCTATGACTTTTTCGATGCTTTGAAGTCTCGCACGCGGGGCTATGCCTCCTTGGATTATGAGTTGTTGGACTACCGGCCAAGTCGTCTGGTAAAGTTGGATATTCTCCTGAATGGGGAAGTGATTGACGCTCTGAGCTTCATTATTTTTGCGGATAACGCCTATCCCCGTGCGCGGAAAATTTGTGAGAAGCTGAAGGAAAACATTCCGCGGCAAATGTTTGAGATCCCTGTACAGGCGGCCATTGGCGGAAAAGTGATTGCCCGAGAAACCATCAAGGCGCTTCGAAAAGATGTGCTGGCCAAGTGTTATGGCGGGGATATTACCCGGAAGAAGAAACTGCTGGAAAAACAAAAAGAGGGCAAGAAGCGGATGCGCAGCTTCGGTACCGTATCGGTTCCCTCAGAGGCCTTTATGGCGGTACTCAAATTGGACGATTAAACATCATACCGTTGCGGGAGGAGAACTATGATTCAGACAGTTTCTCAGGGAAAAAGCCTGGGCATTTATGTGCATATACCTTTTTGCCGTTCCCGATGTGAATATTGTGACTTCTATTCCCTTCGCGGAGGCCGGAGCAAAGAACTGATGGACCGATTTCTCCAGGCGTTACTTGCTCATATTAAGGAGACGGCACAGTTGGCGCCAGGGTATGAAGTAGATACTGTGTATTTTGGAGGCGGTACACCCAGCTTCTTTGGTGCGGATGGACTCAGACGGATTTTTCAGGAATTGGATAGGCGGTTTGCCGTCAGCAAGGATGCGGAAGTTACATTGGAAGCAAATCCGGATTCGGTCAATGAGAGAATGCTGGGGAAATTGCGCCGGGCAGGATTTAATCGGATTTCACTGGGAGTTCAGACAGATGACGATATCCAATTGAAAGCTCTGGGACGTCCTCACAATTACGAGCAAGCTGTGAAGGCAGTACAGGCGGCCAGAAATGCAGGATTCCGGAACTTGTCTGTGGATTTAATGTATGGCCTTCCCAATCAGAGCCGGGAGCAGTGGATGACCACACTTCGGCATGTTTTGGATTTAAAACCGGAGCATATCTCCTGTTATGGCTTGAAAGTGGAGCCGGGAACACCTTTGTATGAATATGGCCACTGTGCCAACCTGCCAGACGATGATATGCAGGCAGACATGTATTTGTATGCGGTGGAGACATTGGGTGAATTTGGGTATACCCAATATGAGATATCCAATTTTGCAAAGGAAGGGATGGAGAGCCGGCACAATCTGAAGTACTGGACAGGCGGCGAGTATCTGGGATTTGGCCCTTCGGCTGCTTCTGACTTTGCTGGGAAACGGTTTACCTGTAAAGCCGACCTGGAGACCTATATTACAGGTGTAATGGGTGGTGGACAGATCCTTTCAGAGTGTGAGTCTATTGCCCTGCGGGAACGGGCCGGAGAGTATGTGATGCTGCGGCTGCGAACGACTGTGGGAATTGCAGAGGAGGAGTACAGCAAGACCTTTTTACTTCCCTTCGGGCCCTTGGAGCAGCTACTCCGGCTCTACGAAAGGAAAGGTCTGGCCAAGCTGGATGCCGGCCGGTGGAGCCTGACACCCAAAGGATTTTTGCTGTCCAATCAGATTATCGGCCAATTGTTGGAGGCACAACAAAATTCTACACCGATTGCAAAACTGCACTGATACAACATGTTGTGGTATTTGTGAGTAAAATACCACAAATGACTGGAAAGTGGACATTTTTTGAAAATTTAGTTGACACAAGTTCCCTATATACGATATAATACATCGTGCATGTCCCCACGCAAAAGGGGACTTTATACCAACTAACTCGCTGCGGCTGCCAGGCAGCTGTTGAGCATATTCTTTACAGGAGGTGTACACAATGCTGCGTACCTATCAGCCCAAAAAGCGCCACAGATCCAAAGTCCATGGTTTCCGTAAGAGAATGGCAACATCCAACGGCCGCAAGGTGTTGGCCCGTCGCCGTGCCAAGGGAAGAGCCAAGCTTTCCGCTTAACGAAACCTGGCCCAATATTGCTGCGAATGTGTGTTTTTAAGGGGTGAATGGAAAGCATTTCTATTCGCCCCATCAGTTTACTGTCGGAAGTTGTCAGAATTTTCCCAGGGAGGCAGTGGGATGCAGTTTACCTGTGCGCTGAAAGAAAATTATATTTTTCGCAGACTCTATGCCAAGGGAAACTCCAGCGCCAATCGCTATTTGGCTTTATACTGTCGGAAGAATCAACTGGGAAAGAACCGGGTTGGCATTACGGTCAGTGCAAAGCTGGGCAAAGCGGTGGTGCGTAACCGGGTTCGCCGCCGTCTGCGGGAGATTTACCGTCTCCAGGAAAGCCGGTTCTTGCCAGGCTACGATCTGGTGGTAGTCGCGCGGGGGCGGGCTGTAACTGCCAGTTTTTCCCAACTGCAGGAAGCTTATTTGTCTCTGGCCGAGAAACTGCAACTGTTGCGGCAAGAGGACGTGCTTTCATGAAGAAGGCGTTACTTGCCTGTATCCGATGGTATCAAAAGTTCATCTCCCCTCTGTGCCCTCCCCGTTGCCGGTTTACGCCTACGTGCTCTCAGTATGCAGTAGAGGCGATCGAAAAATATGGGACTTGGAAGGGTGGATGGCTGGCATGCAAGCGGCTTTTGCGGTGCAACCCTTTTTATAAGGGGGACTACTACGATCCGGTGCCATAATGGGCGCCCAATGGAGGACAACATTCATGGATATAATTAGGATTCCCTTTGGCTATTTACTGGAGTGGCTATACCATTTCAGCGGAAATTACGGGTTGGCATTAATTCTGTTTGCTTTGCTTCTGAAGCTGATTTTGCTGCCGCTTTCCATGAAAAGCAAAAAGAGCATGATGAAGATTTCACGGGTATCGCCCAAAATGAAAGCGCTGGAAGCCAAGTACGGGGATGATAAGGCCAAATACCAACAAGAGGTCATGAAGCTGTATAAAGAGGAAGGCGTCAATCCCACCGGTGGCTGCCTCTGGTCGTTTATACCGCTACTCCTGTTAATTCCCTTATATCAGGTCGTCAGACAGCCTATGGTGTATTTAATGCACCTGGATGCGGACTTGGCCCAACAGATTACTACCTATATTGGGCAACTGGTCGATCTGGGACCCAGAACTTATTATCATGAGATGATGGCGGTCAGCTATATTGGACAGTACCATGACCAGCTGGTAGCTGCCATTCCAGCGTTACAAAATGTCAGTCTGGATGTACTCAACTTTAATTTCCTGGGGATGAGCATGAGTGCGATTCCCACATGGCAATTCTGGACCTGCACAGAGTGGGCCACGCTGGGCTTATTTTTGATTCCTGTAGTTTCGGCGGCTTCCAACCTTCTGTCTATGTGGATGAGCCAAAAGCTGAATGGAACAGTTGCAACCGATGATAAGGGAGAAAAGGATCAGGGAGCCATTGATGCGGCTGCTTCTACCAATAAAGTCATGATGTTCACCATGCCGTTGGTTTCTCTTTACATCGGCTATCAGATGCCGGCAGCAATTTCTATTTACTGGTTGGCCCAGGCAGTGTTTGGCGTTGTACAGGAATATATTCTGACCAATCACTACCGGAAAGTTTATGATGCAGAAGATGCCATCAAACGGGAAAGAGCCGCAGAACAAGCTAAAATTGAGGCTGAGCGGGAGCGCATCCGGGAAGAACGCCGTGCTCAGTATCCGGACGGCTATGTGAATCCGAATACCAGTAAAAAGAAACTCAAAGCCCAGGAGAAAGCCAACCAGGGCCCTGTTATTGAAGGGAAACTGACACCGGAGCAACGGGAAAGATTAAAACAGAAAGGCACTCTGGAAGAAGAACCAGAAGAAGAACCGGAAGATGGGATAGTTTCTGGAGATCCAGACCGGCCTTATGCCCGCGGACGTGCCTATAAGCCGGTGCGTCACGGTCGCGATACCTCAAAACCATTGGAAGATGCGTGATCGAAGGAGCAAAGAAAAATGGAAAAAAGTATTATTACAACGGGTAAAACCATTGACTTAGCGGTGGCTGCGGCGTTAGCCCAATTGGGTTTAGACCGTGACAGCATTTCTGTAGAAGTGTTGGAAAATCCCAAGTCAGGTTTCCTGGGGTTTAACTCCAGCCCAGCGAAAATTAAAGCGACCTATGAAGTTCCCGATCCGGAAGAAACAGTTCCGGAAGAAAAGCCAGAACCGGAAAAGCCAGCGGCACCGGCCCCAGCGCTGTCGTCCCAGTCTCGCTCCAAGCCTAAGAAGCCGGAAGAAAGGTCGGTCAAGCCGGCAGTGCAGTCGGTTAGAACACCCGGTGAAACCGGGAAGTCTGTAGCAGCCCAGGCAGGTTCCAGAAAAAGTCCAGAGCAAAAGTCAGAACCTAAAATTTATGCTCCGGCGGCACCCGGCAGCATGGAAGAAAAGATTGAGACGTTTGTCAAAGGCTTGCTGGAACATATGGGATCAGATGCAGTTCCCCACGCCGCCAAAACAGAAGAAGACACCTATCGGGTAGAGCTGGTAGGGGAAAATCTGGGGATGCTGATCGGTCGCAGGGGCGATACCCTGGATGCGATTCAGCACCTGACCAACTATACTCTGAATCGGGATGCCGGGAAGCGGGCCCGTATCAGCATAGATGCAGAAAACTACCGTGGTAAGCGGGAGGAGTCCTTGCAACGCTTAGCCCATAAAGTGGCAGGAAAAGTGGTAAAGTACCGCCGGAATATTACCCTGGAACCAATGAATTCCTATGAGCGTCATGTCATTCATGCAGCACTGCAGGATTATCCGGAGGTTACAACATACTCCACAGGCACAGAGCCCAACCGGCGGATTGTGGTAGCCTACAGCAAATATAAAAGTGTGGAGAAAGAGGAGTCCTAAGAAAACCGGTTGTACAACGGTTACTGAAGTAACAAGTTAGAAGCGCGCAGGGATAACATCATATCCCTGCGCGCTGTTTTCAGCAAATACTGCATTTGCCGAAAAATGAGAAGAAAAGCCAATTTTCCGTCACACATATATACCGATTAAGAAAGGGAAGCGGAGAACCTGGTGAAAGCGAAAAAGGCAAGCACAACGCCAACGCAATAGAAAAGGCAGACAAGAATGGCTGCTAACTTACCGCACTTCCATTTCCAGGCTACCAGATAGGCACAGTCCAGGACATCTAGGAAAAAGCAAAATTGGAGAATTCCGTGCACGAGACATCCTAACCTGGATAGATTTCCTTCCTTTTTTGTCAGCCTGACTACCTGTAATCCATAAAATCCGCCAGGAAGCAGAACAAGCCAGGTAAAAAACATGGCGGTCAAAAGTAAGATTGGAGCAACTACCAACACGGTTCCCCGAGTGGCTATGAGAAGAATGAAAGCCCAGAGACTCAGCCAGAGAAAATTAACGATAAAATAAGGTATCATGCCATATTTGAGCACCATAAGGCACCGCAGGCAGTCCTGGACGTTGTGCGCTTTGTAGATTAGAAAAGAATCTGCGATCAGTTTACAACCGAGCCCCAATACTGCCAGGCTATATATCAGGGCCAGAAGGCCGTATGGGGCCACCAGGGAAACACCAGAAAGGCCCAGAGGATTGGCAAAAAAAGTTGAAATAGAGAAAACAGCGACAGGAACTTGGGCACAGAGCAAAAGGATATATCCAATGCACAGTTTTATCATGATAGGTTCTCCTTAGCCGGCGTTGTATAAAGGGGGGCCAGGCCAATGTGGTTCTGAAGTATCCAGAATGCCATAGCACACAGATGCCTGGATGCTCACAGAGGTATCTCGCCCTATGCTGCGCAAAGCATCCCTTTGGCAGCTGCCAGGGCATCCCGCCCTATACTGCGCAAAGTATCCGTTTTGCTACCGCCAGGGCATCCAGCCTTATCCTGCACAGAAGCGTCCATTTTGCTGCTGTCAGGGTATCCAGTCTGATGTAGAAAGCAGCGGGGTCGTCATCACACAGACGAAGCCGTCTCCGTGCGGTATCAGGGTATCCGATCTGGTGTCAGACAGGATCGCGTGGCTCAGTAGGTTCCACCTCTTTTGCCAGCTGATCGGCGTCTTTGGAACAAACGTAGTCAATAAAACTCTGTACAATTTGCCGGTCCGTGTCGTCTCGTAAGGGGTATAATGCACTAAGTTTTTGGGGGTCATAACGAGCTGCGCTGATTTGCAGTTGGCCGTTAGCGGTAGCCGGATCATCCGGCGTATAGAGCATATAATGGGTTTGCGTTTGATCGGAGTAGAAAGTGAACAAAATGGTGCAAGTAACATCACGGCCATCCAGATGTAGCTGGAAAGTTAAATCTTGTTGTTGATCCATAAATAATCCTCCTGTATCCTGTGCCTTTATGGTAGTAGATTTTCGTAGCTATGTCAACTGACAGCAAACAGAAAAGCAAACCGTATTCTGAAGGACAGTTTTTCTGGAATTGACCTCTTAATTGTGAGAAAATAGAAACATTCCTTGACAAAATGAGATGAATGAAGTATAATACTTTAGCTTGCCCGTGTCGGCAAGTAATCCTTGCCACTGTCAAGCAGTGGCCATATGACCATAAGGAGGTGCAACAATCATGGCAAAGGTTTCTGCAAAATACGAGATTCTCTACATCCTTGATCCTGCACTGGGCGAAGAAGGTATTCAAGCCCTGGTAGAAAAGTTCAAGGCAGTTGTCGAGGCACACGGTACTTTGACCAGCATCGAGGAATGGGGCAAGCGTAAGCTGGCTTATCCCATCAACGATTTGCCAGAAGGTTACTACGTGCTGATGACCTGCGAAGCAAAGCCTGAATTCCCCGCGGAAATGGACCGTATTTTCAAGATCACAGAAGGTGTCATGCGTTCTTTGATCGTGGCAGCGGAAGAATAAGGAGGCGACAACATGCTGAACCATATCGTTCTCATGGGCCGTCTTGTTCGCGACCCGGAACTGCGCCGGACAGGCAGTGGTGTTGCCGTGGCCGCCTTTTCGCTGGCTGTTGACCGGGATTTTGCTCCCAGGGACGGCGGCGAAAAAGAAACGGATTTCATTGACATTGTAGCCTGGCGGAATACGGCGGAATTTGTTTCCAAGTATTTCACGAAAGGCCGTATGGCAGTGGTTTCCGGTCGGCTTCAGATTCGTACCTGGACCGATAAAGATGGGAACAAACGTCGCAGCGCGGAAGTCATTGCAGACAATGTCTATTTTGGTGATTCCAAGCGGGATGGCGGACAGAGTGGTATGGATACAACCTACCCTTCCGGCCAGTCCTTAGGCGGATATGCCGCGCCGGCTTCAGCGCCTTCTTCTGACTTCGCAATGTTGGAAGACGACGATGCAGAGCTTCCCTTTTAATGAAAACTTTTCTACTATTTTGCATGAAGGAGGATTCTCATGGCTAACGATAGAGTTCGTCCCCGCAAGCGCAAGAAGGTTTGCAGCTTTTGCGTAGACAAAGTCGAGCATATCGATTTTAAAGATACTGCAAAACTCCGCCGTTACCTCTCTGAGCGTGGCAAGATTTTACCTCGCCGGACTACAGGTACTTGTGCGGCCCATCAGCGTCAATTGACCACTGCAATTAAGCGTGCGCGTCACATTGCTCTGCTGCCTTATGTGGCGGACTAAAAAAGAAGGAAAGAGGCTGTTTCCCTTTCGGAAAACAGCCTCTTTTTGTGGCTCTTTGGACGGCGTGTAGAGATGGAAATTACAAGATTCTCTGACGGGAGAATCATTCTTTTATAGAAAAGATAAGGATAACAACGACCAGGAACGTTCCCTCGGTATCATAACCCGCCGATAGAAGCGGTAGACGGAAAGTGAAAGTGCCTTTATAGAAATGGCTTGCTAGTGTTCACAGGTTCTCAGCTTAAACAGGCTTAAATCACGAAGCCTCCATTAATGCCCAAAACTTGCCCGGTCAGAAATTGCGCCTGGGAAAGATAGACCAGAGCTTGTGCTACGTCATCGGGGGTTCCCAACCGTTCCAGCGGAGTTTGCTCAGCCAGGTCCTGAAGAGTTTCTTCTCCCAAATCCTTTACCATATCGGTGAGGATGACCCCGGGAGCCACTGCGTTTACCCGAATACCGGAAGGCCCCAGTTCCTTTGCCAGCCCTTTTGTCATAGCGATAACGGCGCCCTTGGTAGCCGAATAGGCCACTTCACAGGAAGCGCCCACTTGTCCCCACATGGAGCTGACGGTCAGAATACACCCGTTATGGACAGCCAACATAGAAGGCAGGGCAGCCTGGATGCAGCGATACATACCATGAACATTCACATCAAACAGATGTAGCCATTGTTCTTCAGATATTTGGGAGATCAGGCCATAATGGGCTTGTCCTGCGTTGAGAATTAAAATGTCGACAGAGCCGATCTGGGAAAAGGCATTCTGTACCGCTGTCGTATCCGTAACATCCACCTGAAAAGCAATTGCGCCAGTCTCCTGACAAATGCGCTGCGCCTCTTGCGTATGGTTTCGATAGAAAAAAAACACACGATGGCCCAAAGCGGAGAATCTGCGGACAGCGGCCGCTCCAATTCCCCGGGAACCACCGGTAATCACAACTTGGCTCATAGAATCTCCTTTGCACAGTCCTGGGAAGGCAGAAATTTTCCATGGATATGAAACTCGCCCTTTTCTATTGTGGAAAAGGGCGAGAAGTTTTTTAACGCCGTCTGGTTTTGCTGCGGCGGTCAGAGTATTGTTTTATAGATGAAATTTTACTGTCAGAATCGGCCATAAACTGCTTAAGCATATCGTCAAAGGATTGGGGCTCCTTTACAGCGACCGGCCTGGCAGAACTGGGACCGGAAGAGACAGACCTGGGCCCGCGGGGACGCTCGGCAAGTTTTTCACTTTGGGGCTTCGGAGTTGGCGGTTGCGTTTTTTTGATGGAAAGATTAATTTTTCCGGTAGGGTCAATGGCAATGACCATGACCTTAACAACTTGACCTTCCGTCAGATGCTCGTGGATATCGCTGACATAGGCGTGGGCGATTTCCGAAATATGTACCATGCCGGTCTTTCCATCTGGCAAGGCCACAAATGCGCCAAATTTGGTAATAGATTTTACTTTACCTTCTACAATTGCTCCTACTGTTAAGTCCATACTGTGTGTTAAGTCCCCCTTAAAATTCAAAAACGAGACTCCGTTTTAGTTACCCACATCCTGAAAGACGATTTCACCATCTTCCACAAGTCCCAGCTTTTGACGGGCAATTTCGGCAACGCCCTCGTCTGTATCTATCTGGTCAAGAGCTTCTTCCAGACGCTGATTTTCCTGTTGGGTTTCGGCGATGGTGGCGGCTAATTCGTCGGCTTGCTGCCGCTTTTGCTGGATCTGAGACTGAAGAGACACCAGGGTAATGGTAGCATATACGACGAGAATCAGCACGATCATCTTGATCAGAAAGGACGAACGTTTGAATTTCATAGTCGATACCTCCTGGTGCAGATGGGTTACGGTGTTTGCGTTTTTGTACAGATACTATTTTAACCCATTTAGACCAATAAGAAAAGAGATATTTTACAGTTTTTCGAATTTTTTTTTGTAGCATGGCAACAGGGGGAAGGAAGAGGCGGAAAAACTTTTCTAAAACCCGCCGAAAAGCAGAAGCAAGCTTGGCCAGGAGTGTAAACATTCCGTTCCAAAAGCTCACTACAAAGGGACTCAGAGCCAAAAAATAAAAAATGGTGCCGAACAGCATGCCCACGTACATAAAAATGCGAAATTCTCCCTGGCCAGCGTACAGGGCAAACAAAAGCATACTGGTCAGTAAAACCAGACCGAACAGACCGTCAAGCAGACAACTGCTTCGCAGCCGATGGCGAAGACAGCGAAACAGATCGTAGCAAAAACTTACGCCCAGACCCAGAAGAGCTGAGAGGCCAAACTGTACGGTCTGTAGAGCAAGAGGCAGTTCCATAGTTAACGAAACAGGCGGGAGAAAAAGCTGCCGGCGCTTTGGACATCATTCTCATATTGAATGGAGTCCACCAGGCCGTCCACACTGACTTGTCCGCCATCCAGAGAAAGCATTTGTAAGTGGAGTCCTTCTCCCCGAATTATCATGGTTCCCTTATTCGTTTGTAAGACGACAGCGGTGTCATCAAAACTCTCTACTTCTCGTACGCCGCTGATGGAAAGCTTTTTTCTTCCCTCCAACACCAGCTTGTGAGGTAGCTCCAGGTTGAGATCTGCGCTGTTTCCTGTTGCCATATATCCACGTCCTTTCGAAGAAAATAAGCCGGAAGAGATTACTCTTCTGGCTTATTTATACGGTTTGTACAACGCGTTTATGACAGGGATATTTCCCGATACAAGCTGTCGGCATCGGCTTTTCCTACAGCATCAGCTACTTGCAGAACTTCCACACACAAAGTTTTTTGGCCGAATTGAATGGAAATCTGATCGCCAACCTTGACCTCGTAAGAGGCTTTGACAGGTTTGCCATTGGCGCTGACGCGACCATTATCACAGGCCTCATTGGCAACGGTACGCCGCTTAATCAGCCGGGATACTTTTAGATATTTGTCCAATCGGATAAGAATTCCTCCTTAAAAAGAGTCCGGCGGCAATAGCCGCCGGACCAGATGCACTTATTTTGCCACTTTGTCCTTTAAAGCTTTACCAGCCTTAAATACCGGAACTTTGCTGGCAGGAATTTCAATGGTTTCTTTTGTTTTAGGATTGCGACCTACGCGAGCGCCACGGGTCTTGGTTTCAAAACCACCGAATCCAACCAACTGCACTTTTTCTTCGGCAGCCAGAGCTTCTGCAATGGTTTCGATCGTAGCGTTGAGGGTGTGCTCAGTGTCCTTTTTGGACAGGCCGGTCTTCTTTGCGACTTCGGCAATCAATTCAGTCTTGTTCATGCTTTTTCTCCTTTTGTTCCAATCAAAAATTTCAGAATGTGTGATGCATTCAGAACTGCGGGGCGTTATTGACTGCGATCCCACAATTGTAATAGCTCCTGCTTTGTTGCAGTTTCCATGGAACCACCCATGGCATTGACCTGTTCTTCCAATTGGGAAAAGCGGTGAATAAATTTCTCGCAGGTGCTATGTAAAACAGCTTCGGGATCTAATGCGTAGAGGCGGGCCACACTGACCGCTGCAAAGAGTACGTCGCCCAATTCTTCCGAGATATGGGAGAGGAACTCTTCCCCGCTTGCCTGCTCTAACTCACGGACTTCTTCTTGGAGTTTTTGAAGGGCTTCCACTGGACTGTCCCATTGAAAACCGGCTTTCGCAGCTTTTATCTGCAATTTCTCCGCACGCCATAAAGCAGGCAGGGAATTCGCAACAGCTTCAAGCGTTTGGGTGTAGGTGGTCTGTCCTTTTTCCTTCCGTTTTAGCTCATCCCAATTGGAATTACCAGGGGGCTGTACGTCAGGAGTTTCCTCCATAAAAATATGAGGATGACGGCGGATCATCTTGTTGCAGATACTGTCATACACGTCTTCCAGGGAAAAACGACCGGCTTCTTGCTCCAAATCAGCGTGAAAGACCACTTGGGTCAACACGTCTCCCAACTCTTCACAAAGGGCGTCCGGATCGTCATTGTCAATCGCTTCACAGGCCTCATAGGTTTCTTCCAAAAAATTTCGGCGAATTGACCCGTGGGTTTGCGCTTGATCCCATGGGCATCCGCCTGGAGAACGCAGCAAGTGAATAATTGCAATGACATCTTCAAAGGTATAATGCGCTTTCCGTTTAAAATTTATCATATTTGATACTCCTATGCAAGACTTTTTAGGGGAAAAATTAGTGAATTTTCAGGAAACGGGCAATTTTATCCCCTTTTGGAAGAAGCAGGCAGTCGTCATAGGTAATAATTTGGAATGCTATCACCAAGATGAGATAGATAACACAAGCGGCGGCGATTGCCAAAAGGCAAGCAAGAGACCGGGAGGGAAGATAGGCACAGAGCAGCCCGTTGATCATATAGGCACACGCACCCATAATCAAGGAGGCGAGAAGAGGTTTCCCAGCGACACTGAAGATTTTGGGCTTTGTCTGGGGATCCCGCCTCATTGCAATGAGGTTTAAAACAGTAATCGATAGGTAGCAACATACGGTACCAACGGCTGCACCGATAATATGAATGGAGGGGATTCCTACTAAAATATAGTTGACAATAATTTTTACAACTCCGCCGATTAACATGTGGATGACAGGCGTGGTTACGTCGCCGTGAGCCTGCATAATAGCGTTGGTCAGTAAAACGAGAGAGTTAAAAATTACGCAAATACCCAGAATTGCCAGGATCGCACTTCCGATCATCAGGTTTTGGCCTTCATAGCCCCGTAACAGCTGTAAAATCGGCCCGGACAGGCTGGCAAGGCCAAGCGCACAGGGCATGGAAATCAGCGCCATAATTCGCACGGAGGACTCCTCCACAATTCTGGCCCCCCGGGCATTTTTTAAAGTCAGGTGTCCGGTAATGGCAGGGATCACCGATACGGTGATAGGAGTGATAAAGGCACAGGGAAGGTTGAAAATTGTCTGACAGAAATTGTAAATGCCCTTGGCGGTTTCCGCCGCATCTTGTGAAAAGCCAGCTGCACCCGTAAGGCGACGCATAAAGACCATAGTATCTGCGAGATTGATAATTTGCAACCCTGCAGCACCCAGAGTGATGGGAATGGCGATAGCCAAAAGTTGTTGCATGGTCTGTTTTGTCGTTTTGGTAGGGCCTGCGTTTGCAGACAAAGCAGGGGCTGCCCGATGGTATTGGTAAGACAAATAGGCCATAGAGACAACACAGCCTATGGTGACGCCCAGTATCGCACCGCCGGCTGCCAGCGTGACGTCTCCGGTTTTTTTCAGAACCAGCCAGGCGCAGCCAAGACCAATCAACAATTTACAAAGTGCCTCGAAGATCTGACTAATGGAAGTGGGCGTCATATTGCTTTGGCCTTGGAAAAAGCCACGGTAGGCAGAGATAACGCAAATAAACAAAACAGAGGGGGCCAGTGCGGCAATGGCTGCCCAAGAGGTGTCAAAGCCGGTGACCAGAATGGACAGCTGCCGACAAAACAGCAACATCCCCACACTGCCTAAAAGGCCAATCAGAAGAAATACGTACAAAGCAGTATGATAAATTTTCCGGATTTGTGCGCCCTGCTCCAAAGCCTGGGCTTCTGAAATCATTCGGCTCATGGCGACTGGCAGACCGGTTGTCGAGATCATGAGCAAGACAGAATAAATGTCATAAGCGGTTGTGAAATAACCGTAGCCAGCATCTCCAATAATGTTGCCTAAAGGGATTTTGTAGCAGGCACCGATTACTTTTACAATAGCGGTAGCCAGGGCCAGAATAGCTGCGCCTTGCAGAAATGTTTGCTTTTTCATGGGTTTTTCGTTCAAAATCATCATCCTTTATGGGAAGGGTCGCTGGAAAATACGTTAGGGATAGCATATTGGGCCAACTCTTTGACTATTTCGTTTACATCAATGGTAGGGAATTTTCCGTCCATATAGAGGATTTTACCTCGCACCATGGTCATTCGCACATCTCGGCCTGAGGCAGAATATACCAGATTGGACAATACATTGTGACAGGGCATCAGATGGGGCAGGGAGAAGTCTACCATAATGATATCCGCATCCATGCCGACTTTTAACATGCCACACTCCTGCTCCCGGCCTTGGGCTCTTGCGCCACACACAGTTGCCATGAGCAAAACCGCTGGTGCAGCCAGGACGGTAGGGTCACCGGTTTTCCCTTTGGCCATCAGGCAGGCAGTTTTCATTTCTTCAAATAAATCCAAATTGTTGTTAGAGGCGGAAGAGTCCGTGCCCAAAGTTACGTTCATACCCGCTTTTACCATAGCTAATACATCCGCCTGACCACTGGCCAGTTTCAGGTTGCTGACAGGGCAGTGGACAGCACTAACGCCTCGTTTGGCTAAAAGAGTCATATCTTCCTGCGTCAGATGTACACAGTGGGCCGCCGTCGCGGGAACGTTGAAAACGTGGTGGCAATCCAGCACCTGGGCCGGAGTCAGACCATAACGTGCCAGACATTCTTCTTGCTCTTTTCTGGTTTCCGAAAGATGCAGCTGCATCCTTAGGCCGGTGTTAATGGCATATTCGGATATGGCTTCCCAGAGGGGATAGGTGGAAGTATAGACGCTGTGAAGGCACGCATCAATCCGGATGCGACCATTGTCGTATCCATGCCAGGTTTGCCGGACTTGTTGCAGGTCCAAAAAGGGCGGGAAACGCTCAATGTCCAGTTCCTCGTCTTCAGCAAGCGTCATGCTGTAGCCCAGGTTGGCTTTGATACCCGATTGGGCCACTGCCTCAGCAACGGCGCCGGTGAACATGTACATATCTGAAACAGAAGTGATGCCGAATTGCAGACATTCACAGATAGACAAAAGGGTTCCGGCTTTGACGCACCGGTCATCCAGCCGGGCTTCCCGCGGGAAAATATACTCATGCAGCCAGGTGTCCAGGGTAAAATCATCGGCATAACCGCGCAAAAGAGACATGGGTAAATGGGTATGGCAGTTAATAAGCCCGGGCATCAACACCATACCACTGCCATCGATAATGGTTTTGGGCTTTTCATTTTCCAGAGGGGGTACAGTTCCTAAATAAGAAATCTTCCCGTCTGTTATCCCCAGAAAACCATCCGGGATAACCCGGAGGCTTTCATCCATAGTGACCAGGGTAGCGTGGGCGAATAAGGTATCCATATAGGAAATTCCTTTCTTATCCGATAAAGTTTAGATAAATTCTTCTTTTAACAAGGAAGTTTCCGGAACCAGGGCAGGATCCAGAGGCGCAAATTTGCGCAATCCTTCCTTTATTGCCATCACTGTCTCATATTGGGGCGTAGAGGGGGAAAGTTGGGCAATATGCTGCTCCATATAGTGGGCCAGCACGGGAATTTCATAGGCGTGGAGAGTATTGATGCGGAAATTTGCTTGGGAAATATAGGGCTGTATGTAGAGGGTTTCTCCTCTGCGGACATTTTCCCACATACTCAAAGTGACGGCGACGGAAGCATTCCTGTGGAATAGATCCCGGATACACCGGCGCATCAGTCGTGTCCAGGTGTGGTAAAAAACAATTTCCGTGCCGTCTACGACGTCGCTTTCCGGGCAGATAAAAATGCGATAAGCTCCAGGGTGGGTTTCTGTAAACATAGGATTTAAAGCATGCAGCCCTTCAAAAATAACAAATTCACCGCTCTCTAATTTCAGAGGCATCCGGGCAGAAAAATCGCGGGTTCTGGTTGTAAAATCGAAATGGGGAATGAGAACTGACTCGCCCGCTTCCAGTTTGGAAAAATGGTCATTGAGCATTTCCGTGTCCAATGCGTATGGAGATTCCAGGTCGGGTTGTCCGTCTGGTGTTTGGGGATATTGGCTGTGATCACAATCCCGATAATAATCGTCCATACTTACCATTTTGCAACCATATCCGGCTTCTTGCAGTCGCTTTTGCAGCCGGCCGGCAGTGGTAGTTTTTCCAGCGGAAGACGGACCTGTCAATAGAATTATGGGACTGTTATGCCGGTTGGCGATGGCAGCTTCCGCGGCTTTGGCTACGCAGTCGTTGTAATACTGATCGCATCTGGCAATCAACCCTGTAGGATCTTTCAGTATCTCCTGATTCAATGGCTGTAATGAAATCTGCATACTGCGCACTCCTTTCTAGGTGGGAGGAGGTTTATCCCAGCTCCTTTAACATGGCAAACAAGGTTTCTTTCTGTGCCAGAACGGTATCTAACCGTTCCAGGTATTCTTTGGGATATTTGGGATTGTGGAACCGCTCCAATTTGCCTCCGGGCAGATTGATCTTATTCATTCCACCGGCTCCCAGGGAGACAATGGTTTGAAGTTCTTCCATCATGTAAATATTGTAAAGGCCGGCGTAGCCAGGGCGGCACCAGCCTACGTTCTCAAAATTGCCGGACATATACTTTTGCCGGTAGAGATAATAGGGCAAAAAACCTGCTTGACGCAGTCGGGCGTTAGTGCCATCCAGCATTTCCCCTACATCCTGGGCAGAGGGAAGGGGGACCCGCTTCCCATACAGGTCGGATCCTCGCTTTAACGCTAGCGTATGGACGGTAATATTGTCGGGTTGCAGCTGCAAAATCTGCTCTAAAGAGTCAGCAAACGAAGCCACTGAGTCGGAAGGCAAACCGGCAATCAAATCCATATTGATGCCGGTAAAGCCAACATCGCGGGCCATTTGATAGGCAGAAACTGTCTGGCGTGTTGTGTGACATCTGCCAATTTCGGCTAAGACAGAATCGTTCATAGTCTGCGGGTTAATGCTCATCCGGGTACATCCTTTTTCCCGGATCAGCGTCAGTTTCTCTTTATCCAGCGTATCCGGCCGGCCGCCTTCTACGGTATATTCTATCACATGGCTAAGGTCAAAATGCGCCGCTAATGCGTCCATAAGCTGGCCCATCTGAACGGTTGTAAGGGTGGTAGGGGTGCCGCCGCCAATATAGATCGTGCGAATCCGATAGCCGGCGTCTGCTACCAAAGGTGCCGTATAGGCAATTTCTTTTAACAATGCCTGCAAATAGGGACCAACCAAATGGGAAAATTTTGTGATGGCCTGGCTGACAAAGGAGCAATAGGAGCAGCGAGTGGGACAAAATGGAATCCCTACATACAGAGATAAATCTCGGGGTCCCGTTTGCTCCAGGGCTTCCAGGGTGGCAACAGAGGCATCTATACATAACTGCCGGCGCTGTGGGGAAATGAAGTACTGTGTTTCCAGCATTCGGTCACAGCTTTGTACAGTACCTCCTGCCAGAAGGTGCCGGGTAGAAAGCTTGGTAGGCCGCACCCCAGCCAAAGCGCCCCAGGCAGGGGGAGAAGGCAAAAGCTGGATGGCAGCCTGGTAGTAAGATTGCTGCAAGAGCCTGCGACGGCTGGACACGGTGGCATTCTCAAGCTTTAGCCGGCGGGATGCTCGGGCCTTTTTCGGGCCTAAGGTGATGACTGTGGTGGCTGTCAACCAAACTTTTCCCTGGGATAGAGAAGAGACGGCACCATCGCAGTGAGAAAAAGGTTCGTGTGTATACTCCATGGGGGCCAAGGGGAACAAAGACAGCTGAAGCTGTTCCAGTGCATATCGTTCTTCATGGCCTTGCAAAAGCAGCTTCATGCCCCTACAGCCTCCAACATATAGGGATTTTTTTCCCGCTCACACTCCAGCATAGACAATTCTCCATGTCCGGGCAGAACTTTTAAATTGCCGGGCAACCGGTATAACCTGGCCAGAGATTGCAGCATCTGGGCATAACTTCCTGTGGGAAAATCTGTCCGTCCGCAACTGCCACGGAACAAGGTGTCGCCAGTAAAAAGTACATCGCCGGCCCAAAGACACACAGAGCCTGCACTGTGGCCGGGAGTATGGAGAACCTGAAAGGTAATGGAGTCCATTGTAATTTTATCCCCATCTGCATAAGTATCAGTGCAAAAAACAGGTATATGGGTCATGGACAGAGGAAGTTGACAATCTTTTTCATGGATGTATACGGGAATCTGGGCATTGGCCCGCAGGGCTTCAATGCCGCCGATGTGATCGTAATGTCCGTGGGTGAGAAGGATCATGGCCAAATTAAGGTTTTCTTCTTTAAGCCGCTTGGCAATCAAGTCTCCGTCGCAGCCTGGATCGATTACGGCACAGTTGCGGGTGGTTTCGTCGTAGACCAAATAACAATTGGTTTGTAAAGCGCCTAACATCATGACAGAGATTTTCATAACGTCCTTCCTTCCTGGCCTGAAACAGGCCTGCCTATAAATTGTCAGTATCTACAATCAAGGTAACAGGGCCGTCGTTGACAGAACTGACTTCCATGTCTGCACCAAATTCTCCGTGTTCTGGCGGAAACCCCAGTTCCTGACAGTCAGACAGAAATTGCTGGTACAGTTCTGTAGCCAGATCTGGCCCGGCTGCATTTATAAAATTGGGGCGGCGTCCTTTGCGGCAGTCGCCATAGAGCGTAAACTGGCTTACAACCAATACCTGGCCGTCCACATCCTGTAACCCCAAATTCATCTTTCCCTGCTCATCAGAGAAGATCCGGAGACTCAATAATTTTTCAGCCAACTTTTTGCAGATGGCAGGAGTATCGGTAGGAGCAATGCCCAAAAGGATCAGAAACCCTTTGCCAATCTGTCCGCACACCTGACCGCCAATGGTAACTTTTGCGGAAGAAACCCGGGTTAACACAGCACGCATGACAGCGCCTCCTCAGGTACGGCCCCGGCGCACATTGGTAACTCCAGGCAAGGACCGCAAACGATTTCGTACATTGTTTAATTCTTCTATATTCTTCACTTCAAATGTCATGGAAATGATGGCCTTTCCCCCTTCCAGATCTTTTCCGGAAAGCTCCGTTACTTTCAGATGCAAAGAGGTCATAATGGTGGCGATGTCCAACCACATGCCGTCTCGGTCAGAACAGTCAATTTCCAGAGAGGTAGCAAAGGGCTCGGTAGAACTGTCGGCCCAGCTGACATGAACCCAGCGGTCGGCCATGGCAGGATCTTTCGCAGAAGCCGCGTTGGGGCAGTCCTTCCTGTGAATCGAGACGCCATAACCTTTGGTAATAAATCCGATAATATCGTCACCAGGGACCGGCGTACAACATCTTGACAGTTTGACCATGCAGTTGTCAATTCCTTCAACGATAATACCGGAGTTTTTCCGCTGGGACTGCTTGTTGGCGGCAGGAGCAGCCGGAAGGTTAAAGGGAATTTCTTCCTTAGGCTGTACTGGCGGTGTGGCCTTCCCTGCATGAAGCAGTTCTTCCCGAATCCGATTGACCGCCTTGACGGCAGTCAGGCCGCCATACCCAATGGCAGCATACATGTCATCCAGCGTATCAAAAGAGACCTTTTTCAAAATCTGAGCCAAAAGCTCATCATTTTGCAAAACGGAGGGGTTGATGCTGTTCAGCCGCAGTTCTGCTTCAAAACTAGCCTTCCCCCGGACGATGTTCTCATCCCGTTTTTCTTTCTTGAACCATTGTTTGATTTTGTTCCGGGCCTGATTGCTTTTGCAGATGTTGAGCCAGTCCCGGCTGGGGCCTTTGGCCGTCTTGGAAGTGAGGATTTCCACAATGTCGCCGTTTTTTAACGTCACATCGTAACTGACAATCCGGTTATTGATTTTAGCTCCCACCATGGAGTTACCGACTGCGGAGTGGATAGCATAGGCAAAGTCTATGGGAGTAGAGCCGGCAGGCAGGGAGATGACTTTCCCTTTTGGGGTAAAGACAAACACTTCATCGTCAAACATATCCGTTTTCAGAGAGTGAATATAGTCTTCCGCTTCCGTATCCTGCTGATTTTCCAACAGCCGCCGGATCCATTCGTATTCTTTTTCATCTCCGTGGTTGTTGACATTCTGCTTATACTTCCAGTGGGCGGCAATGCCATATTCTGCAGTCTGATGCATTTCCCAGGTACGGATTTGCACTTCAAAGGGGATACCTTCCGAACCGATTACAGTTGTGTGAAGACTCTGATACATATTGGGTTTCGGAGTGGAAATATAGTCTTTAAACCGGCCGGGCACCAGATTGAACAGATCGTGAATGTGCCCCAATACATTGTAACAGTCGGTAATGGTGTCCACAATTACCCGGAAGGCGTACAGATCGTACAGCTCGTCAATGTGTTTGCCCTGGGTCTTCATCTTCCGGTAAATGGAGTAGACGTGTTTGATCCGGCCATAGATGCTGCCGTGGATCCCTACGCTGGACAATCTTGTGGTAATCTTGGTCTGAATGGTGCGCATAAATTGGTTCGCATCTTTTTCATGGGCTGCCAGATAGACCATGATCTCATGGTATCCGTCGGGATCAATATATTTTAGACTCAGATCTTCCAATTCCCACTTGATCTTCTGCATGCCCAAGCGGTGGGCCAGGGGTGCATAGATCTCCATAGTTTCCATGGATTTGGATAGCTGTTTTTCCGGCGTTTGATACTCCAGGGTTCGGGTATTGTGAAGCCGGTCTGCGATTTTAATCAGAATTACCCGGATGTCCTTGCTCATGGCCATAAACATTTTCCGGAGATTCTCCATCTGCTGCTCTTCCGTAGTGGAATACTGAACACGGGTCAGTTTGGTGACGCCTTCTACCAAATCGGCTACCGTCTGACCGAACAGATGTACAATTTCATCGAATGTGGAGTCGGTGTCTTCAATGCAGTCATGAAGCAGTGCGCCCAGAATGGCGTCGGTGTCCAATCCGATTTCCGCCACAATTTCCGCCACAGCCAGGGGATGAATGATATAAGGTGAGCCGTCTTTTCGTTTTTGGTCTTTATGCTTGTTTTCTGCATAGTGAAAGGCCTGATCCACCTTGGCCATATCCACATAAGGGGCATAACGTTTAATCGCCTGCACCATAGAGTTGTAGTGTTCCGATACGGATTCCATAGACGTTATGTACCTCCTGTCTGCTGTTTTAACGTCTGCAAAATGGAGCTGTCCTCCAAATTTACTTTTTCCTTTTGGGGCTGAATCACAATATGATAGATCTGGGATCGGGTTTGCAGAGCAATCAGGCCCTGTTCCGCAAATACGTCCAGACAAATGCAGGTATGGGCAAAATTGGCTGGCATACCGGAAAATCTGGAAATTTTCCGGCTGAGGCATTCTGCCGTGTCGATTATGATACCATTGGAGGCATGGGCCGTCAGGTATTTCCATACAGCCACAAATTCTGCCCTCTGGGGAAGCAGCCATTGGGCCTCTTGGGCCGAGAGACTTTGCCCAGAACAAAGGCACTGGTACAAGGCTTGCTCCCGGTCACATTTTGCCCGTTCAGAGCTGTCTGGACGAATGTCTACCAGTGTGAGCTGCACAGAGCAGGTGCCCCGGTATTGGTTAATTTGTGGTGTAAAGGCAATTTCCACCAGATCTCCGACAGAAATGCCCGCTTTGAGCAAAGAGGTGGAGAAAAAGATAGCACCCAGGTGTGCGCCTTGTTTACAAAGACGCATACGCAAATGCTTTCCGCCCCCGACTTCCGACAGCTGCTCCACATAGACATGATCCATATAGAAAACAGGCCTGGGGCAGCCTGCGCCGCATGGCTCCAGCTGATCCAAGGCCTCAATGTTGGACAAAGTCAACAGTTCTGGCTCCACTGCGCAATCGATATCCAAAGAGGATTTCCAGCGGTCGGAGCTTTGAAATTGGCTGGCCAAAGCAACAATTCGCTGGCGAAAAGGCTCGATGTTTTGACGGCTGATAGTAAACCCAGCTGCCAATTCATGTCCGCCATAGCTTTCCAGTAGATCGGATAAGGACTCCAGACAAGTGAACAAGTTAAACCCTCCATGGGAACGGGAAGATGCTTTTCCTTTGTCATTGTCAAGACAAATGAGGAAAGTAGGGCAGCTGTATTCTTCTGCCAGACGGGAGGCGACGATTCCCACAACGCCCTGGTGCCAGGTCTCGCTGGCCAAAACAATGGCGTTCAGCGTCTGCCCCTGGGGCAGCATGGCAATGGCTTCTTCATAGATTTGAGATTCCACTGTCTGTCGTTCCCGATTGAGCTTACATAAATTAGATGCCAGTTTGGCAGCTTCTGCCGGATCATGGGTCAAAAACAATTCTACAGCCAGATTGACCTGGCCCATTCTTCCGGCAGCATTGATGCGAGGCGCCAAAATGTAGCCAATCGTCCCGGCTCCTACAGGGGATTTTTGGCAGCCGCATTCCCGCATAAGGGCCTGTAGGCCCACCCGTCGGGGGCTTGCCAATTCCTTTAAACCTGCCGTTACAAAGTTTCGATTTTCTCCCACCAGGGGCATAACGTCGGCTACGGTTCCCAGGCACAAAAGATCGCAATATTGGTCCAGAATTGCCTCCTGGTCTTTTTGCAAAGCGGCTGCCAGTTTAAACGCAACGCCGACACCAGCCAAATCCCTGTGAGGATACCGGCAATCTTTCCGATGGGGATTCATCACAGCCACAGCTTTTGGCAGGGATTCTTTGCATTCATGGTGGTCGGTAATTACCAGATCCATACCCAATTGGGTGCAAAGTTCTGCCTCCTGGGAGGCAGTAATGCCACAATCTACTGTGATAATCAGCTGGACGCCTTCCTGGGCCAGCGATTCAATGGCTGCACAGTTGAGGCCGTAGCCTTCTTCGATACGTGCAGGGATATAATATGAGCAAATTGCGCCTTGCTGCCGCAAAAATTCGGTCAGAAGGCAAGTAGCGGTGATCCCATCTACATCATAATCGCCAAATACGCAAATATGTTCGCCTTGGGCAATGGCACGGCGGATTCGCTCTACCGCTTTGTCCATATCCTGTAATAAAAATGGATCTGGCAAAGGGGCGTCCGCACGCAAAAGTGCCGTTGCCGATTCCGGGGAGGTATAGCCCCGGCCACATAAAACCCTGGCTGTCAGGGGAGAGAAACCAGCTTTACACAACGCATCGACGGAGACAGGATCGTTTTTCAGAACGTTCCAAATTCCGTACTTCACACAAACACACATCCATATTCTCTATCTTTATATTTTAGTTATTATACCAAATTCCCCAGGATTGTACAACGAAAATTATTATTTACCAGTATAATTCTCTTGTTGTTGGATGATACAGACAATTCGAAGCTTTTTTACCTTCTTTGCACCGGGAAGCTGATAAGGTATTCAAGAGAAGGAGGTGGGCCATGAAAAGTAGATGGAGGAAAGGATTTCGCTTGGTTCTGCTTCTTTTGGTGCTGGTTGGCTTTTGGTTTTGGGAGAATGAGACCATTGTGACAGAAGAATGGGTTGTCACCTCCCCAAAAATTCCCCAAGCATTTTCCGGTTTCCGTATCGTAGAGTTGGCAGATCTCCACAGTAAGCAGCTTGGAGATGAGAACCGACAGCTGATTCAGGCGATCAAGGACGCACAACCGGATATGATCGCCATAGATGGAGATCTTCTGGATTGCCATACCCAGGATTGGCAGTGGGTGATCCAGTTGGCCCAGGAATTAGTCCAGGTTGCACCAACCTTTTTTGTGACAGGGAACCACGAATGGCAATTGGAGGAGTTGCCGGAAATTTTAGAGGGGCTGGAGGAAGCCGGTGTGACAGTGCTGCGCAATCAGTCCCTGCTTTTACAGCTGGACGGAGAAAACATCATTTTGGCCGGCGTAGACGATCCCAACGGCCCCTACGACCAAAAAACGCCGCAGACGGTTGTGGAAGAAGCCAAAACCCAATGGGGAGAGGAGAACTTCCTGGTGGTCCTCGCTCACCGGAATGACCAGATAGACATGTGGGAGCAGACCGGGGCAGATCTGGTGTTGACGGGCCACGGCCATGGCGGGATTATTCGCCTTCCTTTTTTAGGGGGGCTCTTTGACCGCGACGGAAGCTTTTTGCAACCCTATTCGGCAGGCCTGTATCAAGCGGGGAATACCATAATGGCGGTTTCACGAGGATTGGGAAATTCCCGGGGAGGATTTCGCCTGTTTAACCGACCTCACTTACCGGTCCTGACTTTACAGCCGGGAGGAGAATCGTAAATAAATCGTAAACTTTTCTAAAACAACTTGCAGAGGAATTTAGGGACAGTATAATAAATACGAATACATGGTGCCCTATGGACGAGAGTTTTACGGCAGAGTAAGGGAAAGCGGGGAACGGGAATGTTTCAAAGGTTTAAATATGCAATGCAGCGATTTTTTTATGGACGCTACGGTGTGGACCAGTTAAGTACCGTGTTGCTGGTATTGGGGATTGTCCTGTGTATTGTGGGGATGATGACCCGGGTAACCTGGCTCACTTATGTGTCGTATATACCGCTGATTTTGGCGATATATCGTACCTATTCCCGCAATTTACAGGCCAGACGCCGGGAAAATCAAAGGCTTCTTTCCTTGGTAAAACAGTTGAAAGACAGAGATAATCGATATTTTTCCTGCCCCAAGTGCCGCCAAAAAGTGAGAGTACCCAAAGGTAAGGGGACCATAAAAATCCGCTGTCCCAAGTGTGGGGAACAATTCGTGAAAAAAACCTAGTCCGGTCACAGAATACTTCCGGGTTATCTGTAAAAATTCAGAATTTTCCCCAATTTAGTTAGCATAATACGATTTTCTTTTTTCATTATCAGTGAAAAATACAGCATTCTTCCAAAGGGAAGAATGCTGTATTTTATGCAACAAAGCCCCCATACAAGGGAAATGTGACGAGCTTTATGAGTACAGTTTGGAGATGGAGAAAAGCAAGCCCCACATTAGGAGTGTTTCCGCCAAGTACTGGGTAACAAAATCAGGATCATGGGAAAGAGTTCCAACCGGCCAAAAAGCATATCAAAGGTTAAAACTACTTTGGAAAGGGCGGACATAGTGGCGTAACTGCCAGTGGGGCCTACAATTCCCAACCCGGGACCAATATTGTTGAGGGTGGCCAAAACTGCCGTGATGGTGGTAGAGCTGTCCAGGTTGTCTAAACAAATCAAAAGGACGGAAAAGACGAAGACAGCCAGATAGAGTACCAGAAATGCCAGTACGCCCCGGACGGAATCGTTGTCTACGCGTTTGCCATCCAAAGTGAGAACTTTGACGGTGTTGGGATGTACCAAGCGCTGCAGTTCAGCCTGGGCAGCTTTGTACAGGATTATCAGTCTGGATACTTTCATTCCGCCGCCAGTGGAGCCGGCACAGGCGCCAATGACCATAAGGCAGACCAGAATGGCTTTGGAGAATGCCGGCCAGAGATTAAAGTCCACGGTAGCAAAGCCGGTTGTCGTAATGATGGAGGCTACGGTAAAAGCAGTATGGTGGAAGGCGTCGTATAAAGAGGGAAAGCTGGGCAACACATTCCAGGTGATGAGGAAGATACTGGCGGCAATAATGCCCAAATAGCACCGGATTTCGGAATTGTGTACAGCTAACTTCCATTTCCGCATCAAAAGCAAAAAATAGAAATTAAAGTTCAGTCCAAACAAAATCATAAAGATCGTGGTGACGCTTTGCAAATAGTAGCTGTTATAATAGCCAAGGCTGGAAGCATAAATACCAAAACCGCCTGTGCCGGCGGTAGCAAACGCATGACAAAGAGAGTCAAATAAAGGCATATGCCCCAGGAGATAACAGATAATCTGCAAAACGGTAAGGAACAGGTAAATCAGATAGAGAATACCTGCAGAGTTCCGCATCCGCGGCATGATCTTGGAAACAGAGGGGCCGGGACTTTCCGCTCGCAACAAGTGAATGCTTTGTCCTCCGGACAAGGGGACTACCGCCAACATAAAAACCAAGACGCCCATACCCCCTAACCAGTGGGTAAAACAGCGCCAAAAATTAGTGCAGTGACTCAATTCCTCCACATTGATTACAATGCTGGCACCGGTTGTGGTAAATCCGGAAACGGTTTCGAACACCGCATCCAAATAGCTGGGAATTTCCCCGCTGAGCGTCAAAGGGATGGCGCCTACCAGACTAAGCAAGATCCAGCTACAAGCTACAGCAATAAAGCCATCTTTGGCGTAGAGAACTTTTTGCTTGGGTTTTAAAAGGGTAAGCAGAAAGCCAGCGATAAAAGCACCGACCATGGTCAGAAAGAAAGCAAATCCCGCGTCTTCCTGATACAGAATGGATACGATGAGAGGCAGCGATAAGAAAGCTGCCTCAATCATGAGAACGGAACCTAAAATGTAAAGTATCATTCTTCTGTGCATAGGCTTCCCTTCCGTCTGTCCAAAATGTCGTCCAGATCATTAAGACCGGGAATGGTTGTGACGACTACCACTGTGTCACCAGGCTCTACCGTGTCAGAGCCTTTCGGGATGACAGTGCGTCCCCGGCGGTTAATGCAACCGATTAGAAGGTTATTCCGCAGGGGAAGTTTTTGTAAAGGAACGCCGCACAGTGCGCTGGAAGCTGTGACGCGAAATTCTAGAGCTTCCGCTTTCCCGCCAACCAGTTTATACAGAGTTTCCACATTGGAGCCCAGGGAGTTTTCCATAGCTCGCACATAGCGGCCGATGGTGTCAGCAGCAATATATCGGGGATAGAAAACGCTGCCCAAATCCATGGAGTTGATCACGTCGGTGAAGGAAGTCCGATTGATTTTTGTGATAATTTTGGCATGGGAGACGTGATGCGCGTAAAGACTTAAAAGAATATTCTCCTCGTCGATACCGGTCAATGAGGCAAAGGCATCTGTGTGTTCCAGGCCAATCTCCCGTAAAAGATTTTGATCAGTGCCATCTCCGTGAATTACGGTAGCCTGTGGCAGAAGCTGGGAAACCAGTTCACACCGTTTGCGGTCGGAATCTACCAGTTTTACTTTAGCCCCGGCATCCAGAAGCTGGCGGGCCAAATAATATCCGATTCGACCGGCACCAACAATGAGAACTTGCTGGACCGGATTGGTAGCCACATGGATGCGCCTTAAAAAAGTCCGCGCGTCGTGGGGGCTTGCCACAATGCTGATTTTATCACCTGCCGCCAATTGAAAATTACCGGAGGGGATATAGACCTTATCTTCCCCACGCTCCACAATGCAGATTAAAACTTTGGCCTGGAATTTCCCCAGGTCTGTCAGCTGCATTCCTGCCAGTGGGGAATCAGGAGTTACAGAAAACTTTAAAAGTTCTACCCGGCCCCGGGCAAAGGTGTCAATTTTAATGGCGGAAGGAATACGCAAAATACGTGCCATTTCCGTTGCACAGGCCAGTTCTGGGTTAACAGACAGGCTCAGCCCTAAATCGTCTTTGATCAGTTCCAGTTCTCGGGAGTATTCCGGATTGCGAACGCGGGCGATGGTGTGCTTGGTGCCCAATTTCTTGGCAATCAGACAGCACAAAAGATTCAATTCATCGGCAGAGGTGGCAGCAATCAGAAGGTCAGCCTTTTCTGCTCCGGCCTCTTTCAAAACCAGATGGGAAGCACCGTTTCCTTCCACAGTCATAACATCCAGGTATTCTGTATTTTTTTGAAGCGGTTCTGGCCGGCTGTCAATGATGGTAATGTTATGCCCCGACCGAGAGAGCTGCTCTGCTACGGTACTGCCAATTTTACCGCTGCCCACAATGATAATCTCCATGGAGACCTCCTAATACGAGAAAGATACTCCCCTGTTTACAGGTGATAACAATTCTTAATACTAACATAATTTGACACAAAAGACAATGTGTTTTCCGGACTTTTGCCGCTAAAGGGAAAGATTTTTCCTATATACTCAGTCTTTCTCAAACTGTGGCCCCAATTATTGGCGACTGCCTGTGCGTTGGGGAAAGAAAACTGAGGGACCCAATTCCCTGTTGCGAACGGACTGGAGAAGGAACTTGGCGTGAGTGAAAATGGACGGAATTTTTGGATAAGGGATGATGATACTTGTGCGCCTGAGAGCCGTATTTCCACCGGTATACACGCTTTACAAAGGGAAAGAAAGACGGTATAATGGGGGCGCTTACAACCGGTTGGTTCCCTTTCTGGCAAATACAAAGAAGCGGACTACGGTGATCTTCTGGTAGGAGGAATGGAATTGTATCTGAAGTCCCTGTTCCTACGGACACTGCAAACCATTGCGGGTCTGATTTTGTTTTCCTTTGGCGTCTATCTGATGATACAAGCCAATATTGGGGTTGCGCCATGGGATGCTCTCAATCTGGGTCTGGCAAATCATTTGCCGATTTCTTATGGAGATGCCAGTGTGGCAGTGAGTATTACCATTGTCATCGTTGTATTATGTCTGCGGGAACCCATAGGAATCGGGACAGTTCTGGATGCTGTTTTAGTAGGGAAGAGCGTGGACCTTTTTACATCCTGGAATCTTGTTCCGGCCCGCAACTCCGTATGGGAAGGTATTTTGTGTATGTTGGCCGGTATTGCCATTGACTGTGCTGCACAAAAGGTATATATGTCGGCAGGCCTTGGCGGTGGACCAAGAGATATGATGTTGGTGGGGATCGGGAAACGACTGCGCAAATGGAACATTGGAACCGTACAGTGGATTATCTATTTGGTAGTATTGGCGACGGGATGGTTATTAGGTGGACCCGTAGGCTTGGGCACACTCATAGCCACGTTTGGGACCGGTGTAATTATGCGTTGGGTTTACCGGATGCTTCGATTTGAACCCCGCCATATACGGCATGAAAGCCTTCTGGATGTTGCGCGGCATTTGGGAAAGAAACCGATACAGACCGAATTGTAAATAGGCACAGGATGGTACTTTTATGCAAACTTTACAAAAATTTTCATCTGGGGTATAATATCTCAGTAAGACAACCGATTTTTACCGGTATGAGAAATGTTTGGAGGAATGTATCCATGAATGAAGTAATTAAGTGCCTGATTTCCCGGAGAAGTGCAAAAGGCTACACCTCTCAGCAAATTAAAGACGAAGATCTGGAACTGATTTTAAAGGCTGGTACCTATGCCCCCAATGGCATGGGTGCCCAGGCGGCGACCATGATTGTTTTGCAGGATCCGGAAGAAATCCGGCAGTTGCAGAGAATGAATGCTGCGGTACTGGGCGACCCGGAAAAGCAGACATTCTATGGTGCACCGACAGTGATTTTGGTGGTAGCAGACAAAACGGTCAACACCTATGTGGAAGATGGCAGCCTGGTAATTGGAAACCTAATGAATGCAGCCTATAGCCTGGGAATTGATTCCTGCTGGATCCATCGGGCCAAAGAAGAACTGCAGACCCCGGAAGGACAGGCACTTCTGAAAAAGTGGGGCCTTAATGAAAACTATGTAGGAATTGGACATTGTATTTTGGGCTACCGCAGTGGCGAAGAGAGAGTTGCAATTCCCAGAAAAGAAAATTATGTAATTCGGGGTTAATTTTCTTGCCAAAGGCAAAAAAATAGTCTATTATGGTAAAAACAAAGAATAGGGAGGCGTTTTCCATGAAAATGTTTGAACGTTTTTTGGCGATTGCCGGTATCCTTCTGGCTGTAGCGGGGATCGTAGTGCTGGTAGTAAATTATTGGGAAAAACTCACCACTTTGTGCCCATGCCATAAAGACAAAGGCTTACAAGACGCTTCCGATTGGGAGCGCGAAGCTGCCGATTACGCGGATGTAGAGTAATTCCAGCACAGTGGATTCGTTTTTAATTAAGATAACGGACTGCTTAGTATAAAAACCGACGCGGAAAATTTTTCCGCGTCGGTTTTTATATTGCAACGATCATTACGGGAACCGGCCAAATGGACGGGTTAGAGGTTTAAGCTATCCAGGCAGGGGACTGGGACAAATTGCCAGGGCAGGTCACGGCACTGTGTTAACCAGTCACTTCTTCCGCTTCGCCAGATAGCCGCCCATGAAGTTTATTTTGAGCAAAAGCCAGTAAATGCTCGTTGTGGGGCCAGGTAGAATCAAAGGGAATTTTACCGTAAGCAGTGAGGATTTGGTAACGACTGGCAGGAAGCGCTTCCAGCCTGACTACCTGAGACCAAGGACACATGAATCCTTTTCTGGAGGAAACCCGATAGGTGATGCCTGTCTCGTCATAAATGATTTTTTTGCCCATTTTTCGGCAGCCGGACAAGAAACCCCATAGGAACAGTACGGCGCATACGAGGCATATTAACGCACTGGCAGGACTATCGCTGGCTATCAGCAAGAGCATTGCGAAGAAACCCATGAGACAAAGTGCCAGTAGGCACACAATTACAGTGACTACAAGCCGGGATTTACTGGGCTGCAAAAGATATTGGCCAGCTGGATTGGTTGCGGGAGGGCAGATGGAAGTATGGACAGGGGTTCCGTTAGGATTCTGGACAATAGAAGTAGTTTTGGGGTGTAGAACACGGAGGATCATAGGGATACCGACCAGAGCAGTGAAACCGTATCCCATCAGCAAATCGGTAAGGAACCCAGCCATCAGGCCGTTTGTCCGGAGCAGTGGGAATACCTGACCCATAGCGTAAGACAAGGAGATATAGCTGGCAGAAGACCAATAGGAGAGGGCATAGACAAGATAGTTGGCCGGGAATATCATCAGAAAAGCCAATATAAAACTCATAACAGCACCGGCCCGGTCCAATGTACCTCCCAACTTCCGAAATCCTACCAGTGACAGATAAATAATGAGAAGCCCTATCCAGCCAGAAATATACCCCAGCATGCCGACCAGAATCCACACTGTGCCGCCAGCTAAAGCACCGGCCAAAGCACCTAAAATTCCAGAAATATAGTTTGGCTTTCTTGCAGAACTGGCGTGGCTGGCGTCGAAAAACAGCTGGGTCCGGCTGTCCGGCACGGAAAAGTCGGATACATGAATTTTTGCTGGGTCGGCAGTAAGCGGAGCGCTTTGATGGCCAAAAGTCAAGTTCGGATTCCGTTGGGATAAAGCAAAGGCTAACTGGGTCAACTCTGGTTCCGCCTTGACAAGCTTGTGGCGAACACTCAGTATAGCGGAATCTCCGTCGGCGAGTGCCAGCTGCAACCGGATTTTCTGGTTCTGTATTAGCCCTGTCAGGTTGGTAATTTGATCTATTCGGTAAATTTGTAATCCATTCTGATAAGACAATAGATAGTCCCGGGTGAGCACCAGACCACAGTGTTTCCAAACGACAGGACTGGTTTCCAACTGGTATCCCACCATAGCAATGGCTTCTTCTGACAGAGCATTACAACTGCGGTTGGTAACCCCATTTCGTCTGGCATCTTTTGCAAGTGTAAAGAGCAACGCAATGGTACATACCACAATGAGGACCCAAAGTGCCAGGATAGTTGGCGTATTGGGCTGATAGGTAGTATCGATATAATAGGAGCCAAGT
>CALXCQ010000006.1 GCA_944386835.1 uncultured Oscillospiraceae bacterium
ACCGCCAGCGGGAACGGGTAATTCAGTTCAGTGCTTTGTCCCAATACGAAATGGATAAACTTTATACTGTAGACGAATACTCCAGCAACAGGTTTGCATTTTCGGCATTTGGACACGTCCTGCATATTGAGAGCGAATTGGTGGCAGATACTTTTGCCGGTTTGCCGGATCGCGAACAGCAGATTTTAATTCTGCATTGTGTGCTGGAACTTCCCGACAGAGAAGTGGGCGTTTTTGTAGGATTATCCCGCAGCGCCGTCCAACGGCACAGAACAAAGACACTGAATGAACTGCGAAAAGACTTACAATCCAAAGGCGTGAAAAACTAACATGAAGCAACCAACTTTTAACGGCAGAGTGCTTTTGTCAATGGACGTAATCGAAGCAGCCCGTGTTGGTGATCCGTTGGCATTGGAGCACGTCTTGCGGTACTACGACCGCTACATCAACAAGATTTGTACGCGAACTCTCTATGACAAAGATGGTTTGCCGCATATCGGCATTGACGAGTACATGAAGCACCGCTTACAGGCAAAATTGGTGGAAGCCATCGTGGTAAAGAAATAGCAAAGCCAAAGGAAGCTGTCAAGGGTCGAGATGAACGCTTCGCGCCCTTGACGGCTTCCTCTGCCTTTGCTGTGTGGTAACCAAGCGGGCTCAAGCAAAAATCCGCTTGCGTCCGCTGTGATTATGATGTTTGTGCCTACGCATTTAGAGGGCAGAAAAGCCAGATGCTACCGGGACTTTCCGGCGTGATTGGATAGTCAGAGGTATCTTGCCATTCTTACCCTTGAAAATTCAGTTTGAAATGCGTAGAAAACCGGCGTGCCATTTCATTGCGAAATAACACGCCGGTTCATTTTAGCAACCCTGTTTGTCAGCCGTTAAGTTAGTATGTCTTTGATACTTCCTTATCGGTGTTCACCAAAAGATCTCGCCTCTTTTTTATACCAATACCCAGCGAGAAAATGAATAAATATATATAAAACTACTATAGATATTGAAAAATATCCAAGCATTTTCCGTTATTATAGAGAAAATATAAAATATGGTTGAATAATTATTCATTCCGTGCTAATATTTGACCTGTAGAGAGTAAGTGAAATGCTAAGACTCCCAATGGAGAAGAAGGTATATAAAATTTAAATAAATTTTTTTTTAATTATTATTTAAGTTATTATAAGTAGTCTAATATAAAAATACTGATAATCAATAAAATTTTCTATTGTATTGAAAATTAGTTTAGACTTAATTCTATAATTTAGTTTGTATTTAAGTTTCATAGAATGTATGGTAAAATCCAAATGAAACGGGGCAATCGTATGTTGAAATTCTTTATTTTGATTTTTTGTGTAGCAGTAGGTCTTTCGGTGCTTTTAGGGAAGAGAGTGCATTTTTTCCCAGTTTTGCAAGACTATTGGAATAGCAGCAGAGTCAGACCAGTTTATCAATATTTGACGGAAGGCAGACCAGTAGCAAGTCCCAATAGAAACAATGGATTGTGTGCGTTTGGTACCAGACAGATTTGGTGTGTATGCAGGGAGTGGAATCAGTATGACGGAAATTTTCATTGATGGCAGTGCAGGGACCACAGGGTTACAAATCTATGACCGCATTCAAAATCGGGCAGACTTCCGGTTGATTACTTTGCCGGAAACAGAGAGAAAAGACCCCCAGGCCAGAAAGTGGGTGCTGAATCACTGCGATGCGGCTTTTTTGTGCCTGCCGGATGAAGCCGCCAGACAGGCCGTCCAATGGGTGGAAAATGAAAAAGTTGTCCTTTTAGATACCTCCACTGCTCATCGTACGCAAAGTGGCTGGGCATATGGATTTGCAGAACTGGGAAAAAGTTACCGGCAGGCGATTCAGACCGGAAAGCGGATTGCGGTTCCGGGATGTCATGCCAGTGGTTTTATAGCGCTGGTAAAACCACTCATCGATCAGGGGCTGCTTTCTCCCGAAGGGGAAATTACCTGCCACTCGGTTACGGGATATAGTGGCGGTGGTAAGAAAATGATTGCGCAATATGAAGAAGGTGTACAAAACCCTCTGCTCTGCGCACCCCGGCAGTATGGACTGGAGCAACATCACAAACATTTACCGGAAATGCAGACCATTACTGGGTTGCAGAAAGCTCCGGTGTTTTGCCCCATCGTTTCCAACTTCTACAGTGGTATGGTTGTGACGGTGCCCTTATTTGCCAGCCAGTTACAGCCTGGTGTTACGAGCGGACAGATACAGGAACTGTATCGGGAGTTTTATCAGGGACCGGTAGTCCAGTACCGGCAGTCAGCGGAGGCGGGAGGCTTCTTCTCGGCAGCCGGATTGTCCGGAAAAGATACCATGGAACTTACTGTGGCAGGAAATGAAGAACGGATTTTATTAATGGCCCGTTATGACAATTTGGGAAAAGGTGCTTCCGGGGCAGCTGTTCAGTGCCTGAATTTGGCATTGGGGCTTCCGGAGACTATGGGCTTACTGTTATCGTGATAAGGAGAAAAAACCATGAAAATAATTAACGGCGGTGTATGTGCCGCTAATGGATTTTTAGCAAATGCCGTTCACTGTGGCATTCGGAAGAATCGGGAAAAGCGGGATTTATCGCTGATTTACAGCACCGTCCCTGCATCGGCGGCCGCCGTCTATACCACAAATTTGGTAAAAGGGGCTCCGCTGGTTGTAACTAAGGCCCATTTAGCAGATGGGAAAGCGCAGGCAATTATCTGTAACAGTGGAAATGCCAATACTTGCAACGCCAATGGAATTGCCATTGCCACCGAGACTTGCCAATTGGCGGCCGAGGCATTGGGAATTGCACCGGAAGATGTGGTGGTCGCATCTACGGGAGTGATTGGTCAGAGTATGACCATAGAACCGTTCGCGGCCGGTATGAAAAGTCTGGTAGCAGGATTGGGAGATCACAGCGTTTTGGCGGCAGAAGGAATTATGACCACGGATACCAAAGTGAAAGAGATTGCAGTGGAATTTATGGTGGGGGATACGGTTTGCAAATTGGGGGGAATTGCCAAAGGTTCAGGGATGATTCATCCGGATATGGCGACCATGCTGGTATTCCTCACAACCGATTGCGCCATCACCAGTCAGATGCTGCAAAAAGCTTTGTCTACAGATATTCAAAATACGTTCAATATGGTCAGTGTGGATGGCGATACTTCCACCAATGACATGGTAACGATTTTGGCCAACGGCCAGGCGGGAAATGAGATGATAACGCAAGAAGGCGAAGCATATGGTGCGTTTATGAAAGCGTTGAACTCTGTGACAGTTTATTTGTGCCGGCAGATTGCGGCAGATGGAGAGGGCGCAACCAAGCTGGTAGAATGCTGTGTTACAGGAGCACAGACACAGGCGGTTGCTAAACATGTGGCAAAGGCTGTCATCTGTTCCTCTTTGGTCAAGGCTGCCATGTTTGGTGCAGACGCCAACTGGGGCAGGGTACTGTGTGCCATCGGCTACAGTAAGCAGCCGGTAGCAGTTGAGAAAGTGAACGTCTATTTCCAGTCTGCCAAAGGGAAGATCTGTGTATGCCAAAACGGAGCGGGTTTGGAGTTCAGCGAGGAAAAGGCAAAAGAAATTTTGTTGGAACCGGAAGTGACAATTTTAGTAGAATTGCAGGCAGGAAAAGATCAGGCTGTGGCCTGGGGTTGCGATTTGACCTATGACTATGTAAAAATCAACGGGGACTATCGGACGTAAGGGAGAGGAGAGCTGACAATGGAGACATTACAACAGGCAGAAAAGGCCAATGTATTGGTGGAAGCCCTGCCTTATATCCGGAAATATGCCGGGCAGATTGTGGTTATCAAATATGGCGGCAATGCCATGATTAACCAGGATTTGAAGCAGGCAGTGATGAGCGACATTGTGCTGATGACGCAAAATGGCGTGCGAGTGGTGTTGGTTCACGGAGGCGGACCGGAAATTACCCAGATGCTGGAGAAAATCGGTAAAAAAAGCGAATTTGTCAACGGATTACGGGTTACAGATAAAGAGACCGTCGAAGTAGTGGAAATGGTCTTGGCAGGAAAGGTCAATAAGACACTAGTGAACCTGTTGCAAACTGCGGGAGGAAAAGCTATCGGCCTTTCAGGCATGGACGGAAACCTCATTCAAGCAAAAATGAAGGATGCAGCGTTAGGGTATGTAGGGGAAATCACCAAGGTTAATGTCCAGCCGGTCCTTGACCTCCTGGATTTGGGATACATTCCGGTTATTTCTACTGTTGGATGCGATGATGCGGGGAATTTTTATAATATCAATGCTGATACGGTAGCTGCCAAAATAGCGGGAGAATTGAAAGCGGAATGTCTCATGACACTGACGGATATTGCCGGCATTTTGGAGGATAAAGAGGATCCCCAGACACTAATTTCCGAAATCAAAACCAGTCAGGTGCCGGCCTATGTATCGGATGGAATCATTTCCGGCGGAATGATCCCCAAAGTGGAAAGCTGTGTGCAGGCAGTTGAGTGGGGGGTAAAAAAAGTATTCATTATTGATGGCAGAGTGATGCACTCCATGCTTTTGGAACTGCTCACAGACAGGGGAATGGGCACAATGGTAACAGGGGGATGAAGCTATGACAACCTTGGAATTGGATAAAGCTTTTCTGGCAAAGACCTATGATCGATTCCCGTTGGAAATCGTAAAAGGTCAAGGCAGCCTGGTCTATGATGCAGAAGGGAAATCCTATATTGATTTGGGAACAGGCATTGCTGTCAACACGTTTGGATTGGCAGACAGCCAATGGATACAGGCGGTTACCGAGCAACTGGGAAAATTTCAGCATACGTCCAATCTTTATTATTCAGCACCCGGCGCCCAACTGGCACAGCTTCTTTGTCAGCGTACGGGAATGAAGCGGGTTTTCTTTTCCAACTCCGGGGCAGAAGCCAACGAGTGTGCCATAAAGGCGGCCAGAAAATATGGGGCACAAAAGAAAGGACCGGAATGCTATACCATTCTGACTTTGGAAAACAGCTTCCACGGGCGGACGCTGACGACCCTTGCCGCCACCGGCCAGGAAGTATTCCACAAGGACTTTCAGCCGCTGACGCCCGGTTTTGTCTCCATTGCGCCTACGGTGGAGGCCTTGAAAAAGGCGGCCGGAACCTATAGCCTGGCAGGGATTCTGTTTGAAAGCATCCAGGGAGAAGGCGGCGTCCTGCCGCTGGAACCGGCTTTTGTAAAAGCAATGGCAGAGCTGTGTCAGAAGGAAGATATTCTTCTTATGGCAGATGAGGTGCAAACGGGAAATGGCCGGACAGGAAAACTATATGGGTATATGCACTATGGGGTGACACCGGATGTGGTGTCGACGGCCAAAGGTTTAGGAGGCGGGCTCCCGTTGGGAGCGACAATGCTGGGAGAAAAGGTGCAAGACATCTTTACGCCCGGCTCTCACGGGTCCACGTTTGGCGGAAATCCCGTATGCTGTGCAGGCGCTTTATCAATACTCCAGCGTCTTAACGACACAGTCTTACAGGGAGTAACGGAACGGTCAAACTATATCGTAGAAGAACTATCTGGAGCCAAAGGTGTGAAGGCGGTAACCGGTATGGGACTGATGCTGGGTGTTGCCACACAGAAGCCGGCTTCACAGGTAGTCTCGACCTGTATGGAACATGGGGTTTTGGTCCTGAAGGCCAAAGACAAAGTGCGCCTTTTACCGGCGCTCAACATACCGATGGCAATGCTGGAGCAGGCTGTGGGTGTTCTGAAAGAGGCCTGTGCAGAAGGGCTGTAACGGAATCGCAGGAAAAACCCAGGGAGGAAATGCAGAAAAAGACAGACTGTGGAGCCTGTCTGAAATTGGAAAAGATAAAGATAACATAGGATTGGGGAAACCGGAGGAATCGGCTGGCATCGAAAAGGCAGAAGACCGCTCCTTTCAGAAAGGAGACCGTTCCAGTGACGAACTTCTTCCTCAGAGTTGAAGGAAAACTTCAGAAAAAGGGTATGGCTTTTCAAGCTGGATGTGGTACAATGGAACTGGAAGGGGATGACTATGAATATTTTATTTTTTCTAACCCCCAAGGCAAACTGCTCTTATTTAAACAGTGATGATACCATTCGACAGGCGATTGAACGCATGAGTGCTTCCGGATATACAGCGCTTCCCATTTTAGCCAGTGATGGTAGTTATTGCGGTACGTTAACGGAAGGTGACTTGCTCAGAGCTCTGAAAGACATGTGTGTCATGGATCTGAAACAGACGGAATTTCACACCATTATGGAGTGTACCCACCAAAAGGATAACCAACCGGTCAACGTTCTGACGAACATTGAAGATCTGGTATCAAAAGCAACGGACCAAAATTTTGTTCCTGTTGTAGATGATAAGAACGCCTTTATCGGAATTGTTACCAGAAAAGCGATTATGCAGTATTGCCTGGATACTTACATGAAAACTGCGCCCAAAGAAGCTGTCGGATGACAGCTTCTTTTCCCATATTCAGGCTTTACAAAATCATGGTTCCGGAATAGAATAGTACTTATCCACATATTTTGTAAAATTAGGAGGAGTTTCGGCATGGCATATTATTACTCCGAACCGTCCCATACGTTCAGCGAGTATCTGCTGGTTCCCGGATATACATCGGAGGACTGCATTCCCGACAATGTGAGCTTGCGCACCCCACTGGTAAAATTTAAAAAAGGAGAGGAACCGGCCCTGAGCCTGAACATTCCTCTGGTTTCCGCCATCATGCAATCGGTATCCAACGATACTATGGCCATCGCACTGGCCAAAGAGGGCGGGCTTTCCTTTATTTATGGGTCTCAGAGTATTGAAGCCGAAGCAGCCATGGTGGCCAAAGTCAAAAGCTATAAGGCTGGACTGGTGGTCAGTGATTCCAATTTAACACCGGAAGATACCTTGGAAGATGTCCTGCGCCTGGTGGAAGAGCGGGGACACTCTACCATTGCCATTACCCATAACGGGAAGGCCAATGGAAAGCTTTTAGGTCTGGTGACCAGCCGGGACTACCGTGTCAGCCGTATGTCAAAAGATCTGAAAGTTAAAGAATTTATGACACCAAAAGATAAACTGATTACAGCCCCAGTAGGCACCACGTTAAAAGAAGCCAACGATCTGATATGGGATAACAAGCTGAATGTTTTGCCCCTGGTCGAAGATGATGGGCGGCTGGCTTATTTTGTATTCCGGAAAGATTATGCCCAGCATAAGGAGAATCCTTTGGAGCTTCTGGACAGCCATAAGCGGTATCTGGTAGGAGCCGGAATCAATTCCCGGGACTATGCCCAGAGAGTGCCAGCACTGGTAGAAGCTGGCGCGGATATTTTGTGTATTGATTCTTCAGAAGGATACACTTGCTGGCAAAAGAAAACCATTGATTTTATTCGTGAAAATTACGGCGACAGCGTAAAAGTAGGGGCAGGAAATGTAGTAGATCGAGACGGCTTCTTATTCCTGGCGGAAGCCGGGGCTGACTTTGTGAAAGTCGGCATCGGTGGTGGCTCTATCTGCATTACCCGTGAGACCAAGGGAATCGGTAGAGGCCAGGCCACAGCCCTGATTGAAGTGGCGGCGGCCAGAGACGAGTATTATGAGAAAACTGGTATCTACATCCCCATTTGTTCCGATGGTGGTATTGTTCATGATTATCATATAACATTGGCCTTGGCAATGGGGGCTGATTTCATCATGCTGGGTCGCTATTTTGCTCGATTTGATGAGAGTCCTACGCAAAAGTTGTATGTCAACGGCAGTTACGTGAAAGAGTATTGGGGAGAAGGTTCCAATCGGGCCCGGAACTGGCAGCGCTACGATTTAGGCGGAAAAGGGAAACTGGCCTTTGAAGAGGGGGTAGACTCCTATGTCACCTATGCGGGTCCTCTCCATGACAATGTGGAAAAGAGCCTGTATAAGGTCAAATCCACCATGTGCAACTGTGGCGTTTTGACGGTGGCGCAGCTTCAAAAGGAGGCCAAGTTAACTTTGGTATCCTCTGTCAGCATTGTAGAAGGCGGATATCATGATGTTACCTTGAAATCCACAGGCAACAATTCTTAAAAATAATTCTTAATAGAAAACCATTCTGCAGCACAGAAGCGAAAATGGGAAACGGGCAGCCGGTTATGGAACGGCTGCCCGTTTTTGATAGAAAAAAGAAAGTTTCAGGCAGGGGAAAAGAGAGAGCCCAATGTTGGAAGAAATTACCAATCAAGAAAAAGTAAGCGGCAGTGGAGAAAGTGGGGGATTCCGGCCAAGAATTCCCGGGCTGTGCTGTTTTTAAGAATGTGCATAACTGCGCCAGCATAAAAATATCCGCAGAAATGATTACGCTGAGTACCGGAGGGTGAGAGTCTCTGGAGAATACAGCAGGTAACCGGTTTTTAGAAGCAGGAAAAAGAGAATGTGGAAGGCTTTGTGGCTGTTTACAACGTGAGTGGGGCAATTACCCCCACTCATGTTTTTTACAAATGGTCTGTGGCGTTTTACTAACCTTTGACGTTGGTTTTACAGCATCTTGATTGAGGGCTTTTTCCTCTTTCGGTACAATGAGCCAGGAGAAAGGGAAAATCATCTCCGGTTTTCCAGAAATTAAGGAGGCAGGATTGGAAGAGAGAAACACAGAAGATACACAAAGCCCACATATTAACCGGGACCTTAAAGTGCAAAACGTGCACATGACGGTCAGCTATGTTACGGACGCAGGCGATGAATTCAGGAGGAACAATTGAAAATGCAAAACTTTAGAAATCGTTTCATTGCAATTTGTATGGTGTTGACTATGTTGCTTTCCTTTACCGGGTGTACCAGTGAAACCAAATCGGAAACGGTAGAACAGCTGTCTTCCGGTACACAGCAGGAGGCGCAGCAAACATCGGCAACTTCAGATACCAAGCAGGAAGATAAGTCAGGGGAAGAAGTCCCATCTCAGGAGGAAACTACAACTACTTACAAAGACCGGGTTGTGATCGCCAACTCTGCGACTCTGGCGAAGTTGGATCCCCAGAGCAATAATACCGGTGTAAATGGTCACATCTATGAAATGACGCATAATACGCTGGTCAGCTGTGATTACAATACCAATGAAATTATTCCGGAACTGGCCAAGAGTTGGGAACAACCGGATGATTTGACGTATATTTTTCATCTGGAGGAAGGGGTAACCTTCCACAATGGAGAGCCCTTTACGGCAAAGGATGTAATTTACACGTATCAGAGGGCAGCTGAGCAGTCCTACCAGGCGGCCAAAGTTCAGGATATTGCCTCCATGGAAGCGTTGGACGATTATACGGTAAAAATTACACTGCAAAGAACCAATGCAGAATTGCTGGATAACTTCTGCAGCCCAAACCTCTCTATCCTCTGTGAAAAAGCAATTACCGAAAAAGGTGATGAGTGGGGTGCAGCTGTTGGTACAGGGGCCTATGAGTTGACAGAGTGGATGGCTGACGATTATACCCTTCTGACTCGTAATGATAATTATTGGGGAGAATTGCCGGTAACCCGGGAGATTGTATATCGGAAAATTGCAGAACCATCAGCCCGAGTGATTGCTCTGCAGACCGGAGAAGTAGACATCTGTCTGGATGTACCGGCCAGCGAAGCGGGCTATGTGTCGGAAGATGAAAATCTGCGTCTTTTGGAGATCCCCAGCACCAAGCTGGTCTATATTGCGCTTAACACCAATGGCGTGAATCCGGCTTTGACCAACGAGAAGGTCCGGCAGGCTCTCAATTATGCAACAGATACCGAAGGATTGATTTTAGCGTTGAAAGAGGGATATGCCTCTGAGGCAAACGGCGTCATTCCCCAAGGTGTATGGGGATACAGCGACAGTGTCCAGGCCTACACCTATGATCCGGAAAAAGCAAAAGCCCTTCTGTCTGAGGCAGGATATGCCGATGGGGTGGAACTGAGCCTGTCTTATGCAGACTCTATCTATCCGGGTGTATTTGAAGTTTTGCAAGCCCAATGGGCCCAAGTGGGAGTTAACTTGACACTGAATACCAATGACTCTACTACAACCGGTGATCAGTTAAAAGATGGAAGCTACGACAGTACCATTGCCATGTGGAGCTTCTCCAGTATTGATTACAGCCTGCGGGCTCTGTGGTACAGCGGTTCTGGTTCCAACCGGACATTGATTGCCGATCCCACACTGGACGGTATGTTGGATGCGGCGGTAGGAGAATTGGATACCGAAAAGCGGGCTGCGGCCTATGCAGAAATCAGTCAATATATGACAGACTATGGTGCAATGATTCCTATGTATATTGATACGCTGCTCTATGGAGAAAACCAAAACGTAGAAGGTGTTGTCTATAACAGCAACATTCGTCATGAATTTACCTATGTTGCAGTGGCGGAATAAACAAGTTACCGGAAGAACCGGCAGACTGGGGGAGCAACTCCCCCAATTGCCGGCTTCGGTTGCAATTGGCTAAAAGAGGTAAGTATGTACCGTTATGTAGTAAAACGACTGTTGATGTTGCTGTTGGTGATTCTGGGTGTTTCGTTTCTTATTTATGCCATTATGGATTTAGCACCTGGAGACCCAGTGTGGCAAATTCTGGGTGAAGATGCTACCCAGGAGGAATATGAGGCAATGCGGGCGGAACTGGGATTTGACAGACCTCTGATTATCCGCTATGGAGACTATATGTGGGGGCTTCTACACGGGGATTTGGGGTATTCCTATAAATACAGTATGGATGTGATGGAACTTTATCTCAGCCGTCTACCCGCAACATTACTATTGGCATTGTCAGCAACCATTGTGTCAACTCTGATTTCTCTGCCTTTGGGAATTTATGCAGCGTTACGGCAAGGTTCCTGGCAGGACAATGTGACGGCTGAATTTTCGGTATTGGGTCTGGCCACGCCGAACTTTTGGGTTGGACTCATGTTAATTATCATTTTTTCCCTGCATTTAGGGTGGTTCCATTCCGGCGGATTTACTTCCTGGCAGGATGTAATACTCCCGGCAATTACCGTAGGCACAGGCCATACAGCGTTAACGACCCGCACGACACGCTCTTCCATGATTGATGTGATCCGGCAGGATTATCTGATGCTGGCCAGAGCCAAAGGCGTCAGTGAAAAGAAAGTGATACGGCGGCATGCACTCAAAAATGCTTTGATACCCATTATCACAGCAACAGGAATTCAATTTACCGGCTCTCTGGGAGGGTCAGTGATTACAGAGAGTGTTTTTTCCTGGCCGGGAGTAGGACGCTTAGTTGTAGATGCCATTAAATCTCAGGACATTGATACCGTGACAGGGTCCATCATTATGACGGCCATGATTACCAGCATAATTTTACTCATTGTGGATTTGTTGTATGCCTTTGTGGATCCCAGAATTAAGGCACAGTACAACAAGTGAGGTAGACTATGGACACAGAAGTTTCGATACAGGAAAAATACCATAGACGCTCTGCTTCCTCAGAAGTATGGCATCGATTAAAAAAGAACAAAGGAGCCGTTGTAGGCGGTATCATTATACTCCTTTTAATTTTCTTGGCACTTTTTGCAGATGTGCTATATGACTATGAAACAGACATTGTAGCCCAAAACTTGGAGCAACGGTTTATTGCACCCTGTTGGGAGCATCCCTTTGGTACCGATAATTTTGGACGGGACCTTTTGGCCCGGGTGATTTATGGCACACGGGCTTCTCTGCCGGTGGGGTTTGTCGCAGTGTTGGTGGCGTTGGTTCTCGGCCTGCTTCTGGGCGCTTTTGCCGGATACTTCGGTGGCGTTGTGGAAAACGTGATTATGCGGGCTATGGATATCTTTGGAACGGTCCCCGATGTCCTAATGGCTATCGCCTTGATTGCTGTCATGGGGACCAGTACCATGAGTTTAATGATTGCCGTTGGATTGACTTCCGTTCCTTCCTTTGCCAGAATTACCCGAGCAACGGTTTTATCAGTACGGGGTCAGGAATTTATTGAGTCGGCCAGGGCCATCGGGCTCAGTAGCTGGGACATTATTTTTCAACATGTAGTACCCAACTGCCTTTCTCCAATTATTGTTCAGACCACTTTGCGCATGGGCTCAGCGATTATCTCTGCTTCCGCTTTAAGCTATCTGGGACTGGGCGTGACGCCACCGATGCCGGAATGGGGCTCTTTACTCTCAGCTGGCAGGGGATTGATGCGGGACTACAGTTATATGACTTTGTTTCCGGGTTTAGCCATTATGATTACGGTCATTGCGTTTAATCTGTTGGGAGACGGCCTACGGGATGCAATGGATCCGAAACTGAAAAAATAGGGAACACGAGGCAGAAAGGTGTATGGAAAACAAGCAAGATACGGTATTACAAATTGAACATCTAACCGTCTGTTATGAGACAGAAGATGCAACAGTTCAGGCTGTTAATGATATCAGTTTTACCTTACAGGCCGGGAAAACACTGGGGCTGGTCGGAGAGACGGGTGCTGGAAAAACCACTACGGCGTTATCCGTTCTGCGATTGGTGCCGGAACCGCCCGGAAACGTATCCGGCAGGGTACTTCTCAACGGCAGGGATATTTATCAGGTGAAAAAATCGGATTTGGACCAGATACGTGGGAAAGAAGTCTCCATGATTTTTCAGGATCCCATGACGGTACTCAACCCAGTTTTCACAGTAGGCAAACAGATTGCCGAATGTTTTGAAATTCACGAGCACTGTTCCAAACATGAAGCAATGGAAAAGGCTGCACAGATGCTGAAACTGGTAGGGATCTCTCCAGAGCGGCTTCATGAGTATCCCCATCAATTTTCCGGTGGGATGAAACAAAGAGTGGTAATCGCTATCGCCCTGGCCTGTAATCCTTCTTTATTGATAGCGGACGAACCCACCACGGCATTAGATGTGACCATTCAGGCGCAGGTGCTGCAACTTATGCGACAGTTAAAAGAGAAAAGCCAGATGGCAATGATTATGATAACCCATGATTTGGGAATTGTAGCCGAAATCTGTGACCAGGTGGCTGTAATGTATGCAGGAAGAATTGTAGAAATGGGAACGCTGGAAGATGTGTTCCGGCGTACAAAACACCCCTATACGGAGGGACTGTTTCATTCGATTCCCAATATTTTTAATCGACAGGAGGAACTCAAACCCATACCCGGTCGCATGCCCAATCCGACGGATCTTCCACCTGGATGTGCCTTTGCACCCCGCTGTGCCTATGCAGTGGAGCAGTGCCGGAAGCAGTTGCCGACTTTACAACCTTGCTCAGAAAGCCACAGGGTAGCCTGTATCCGCTACGCCGAGCCGGGGTTTCGCGTGGAAAGGAGCCGAGGGGTTTGAGCGATATTATTTTACAGACTGAGCATTTAAAAAAATATTTTAAAACTCCAAGGGGTATGTTACATGCTGTTGACGATGTGAATTTATGCCTGAAAAAGGGAAAAACATTAGGAATTGTAGGAGAATCAGGATGCGGAAAATCCACTTTGGGCCGTACGTTGCTCCGGCTTGTGGAACCGACAGAGGGGAAGGTTTTGTTTTGTGGTACCGACATTACCCGTCTGAGTCAGAAGGAAATGGGAAAGATGCGAAAACAGATGCAAATCGTTTTCCAGGACCCCTACTCTTCGCTGGATCCCAGAAAAACAGTCTACCAGACCATCAGTGAGCCTATTTTACACCATCGGGAGCTGCGTGATAAAAAAGCGATAGAGGCGAGGGTGCTGCACCTGATGGATACAGTGGGACTGGCAGAGCGACTGGTCAATACGTATCCCCATGAGTTGGACGGTGGCCGCAGGCAACGGATTGGAATCGCCAGAGCATTGGCGCTGAATCCCCAGTTTCTGGTCTGCGACGAGCCAGTTTCTGCACTGGATGTGTCGATACAGGCCCAGATTATCAATTTACTGAAATCTCTACAAAAACAAATGGGACTGACGTTTTTGTTTATTACCCATGACTTAAGCGTCGTCAACCATTTTTCCGATGAAATTGCTGTTATGTATCTGGGAAGAATTGTGGAGCAGGCACCGGCGGAAGAGCTGTTTCAAAATCCGCTGCACCCATATACACAGGCCC
>CALXCQ010000007.1 GCA_944386835.1 uncultured Oscillospiraceae bacterium
GTTACTATAATGCAGACACTATGACTAATATAGAATAGGTATACTGTCGTATCCTGTCTATGGTCAATATGGGAAAGGTGATTGAGGCCAAGATGAAGAGCAAACAGGAATTCAAAATGAGCCAGGCCCGCTTTGACGAACTGCAAAAGGAACTGAACTACCTGAAGACCACCCGCAGCGACGAGGTGGCCGAGCAAATCAAGGTGGCCCGGGGGTTTGGGGACCTGAGCGAAAACAGCGAGTATGATGAGGCGAAAAATGAGCAGGGCAAGCTCTACTCCCGCATTGCTGAGGTGGAGAATATCCTGCTCCATGCGGTGATTGTGGAGGAGGACGCCGGCCAGACGGATACAGTCACCATTGGAAGCAAAGTCACCATTACGGCGCCGGGCGGCGGCAAGTCCCTGGTGTTCAAGGTGGTGGGCAGCCAGGAGGCGGATTTCCAAGGCGGCGCCATCAGCGAGGATTCCCCCGTGGGCAAGGCCCTGATGGGGGCCCGCGTGGGCGACACGGTCACGGTAGAGGCGCCCCGGGGCAGTATGAATTACAAGGTGGACAAAATCGAGCGATAACATCCGGGGCGGCCGTCTGGCCGCCCACGGTGTGTTTCTATCCTGAAAACGAAAGAGGAGGGCCATATGGCAGAGAACCGTCCAAACAGCGCGGACACGCCGCAGCAGGATTTATCGGAGATTCTGCGTATTCGCCGGGAGAAGCTCTCGGCGCTTCAGGAAGCGGGCAGGAACCCGTTCCAGGAGACAAAATATGTGGTGAGTCACCACGCTCAGGAGATTAAGGAGCATTTTGACGCTTTGGAGAACCAGGAGGTGACCATCGCCGGCCGCCTGATGAGCAAGCGCGGCATGGGCAAGGTGAGTTTTTGCGACCTGCAGGACAAGTCCGGGCGTATTCAGCTCTATGCCAAGCGGGATGACATGGGTGAGGAGCCCTACAACTGGTTCAAAAAATATGATATCGGCGACATTGTGGGCGTCAGGGGACAGGTCTTTCGCACCCAGCGGGGAGAGATGAGCGTGCGCTGCCTGGAGGTGACGTTGCTCTCCAAATCCCTGCTGCCGCTGCCGGAGAAGTTCCATGGTCTCACGGACAAGGAGACCCGTTATCGCCAGCGGTATGTGGACTTGATTGTAAATCCTGAGGTGCGCAAGGTTTTTGAGCTGCGCAGTGCCTTTGTCAAATATCTGCGCAATTTCCTGGACGGCCGGGGCTACATGGAGGTGGAGACGCCGGTGCTCAACACCATCTCCGGCGGCGCCACAGCGAGACCGTTCATCACCCACCATAACACGCTGGATATCGATATGTATATGCGTATTGCCACGGAGCTGCCCCTCAAGCGCCTGATCGTAGGCGGCATGGAGCGTGTCTATGAGGTGGGCCGTATTTTCCGCAATGAGGGGATGGACCCCAAGCACAACCCCGAGTTCACCACGGTGGAGCTCTATCAGGCCTATGCTGATTTCCACGACATGATGAACCTGTTTGAGGACCTGCTCTCCGGGGCGGCCAGAGACCTGCTGGGGACCTATCAGGTCCATTGGCAGGGGGAGGAGATCGACCTGACGCCCGGCTGGCCCCGGCTCACGATGGCCCAGGCGGTGAAGCAGTATGCAGGGGTGGACTTCATGGCTATTGACAGCGACGAGGCTGCGGTGGCTGCGGCAAAGGCTGCAGGCGTGGATATGGATGGTGTGGAGCTCACCTGGGGACATGCCCTGTATGAGACATTTGACCAGAAGGTGGAGGACAAGCTCATCCAGCCCACCTTTATTACCATGCATCCGGTGGATGTGAGTCCCCTGGCCAAGCGCAGCTCCAAGGACCCCCGCCTGACAGAGCGGTTTGAGCTGTTTATCTGCCGCAGTGAGATGGGTAACGCTTTCAGTGAGCTCAATGACCCCATTGACCAGCGCGGCCGCTTCCAAAAGGAAGTGGAGGCCCGGTTGAAGGGAGATGACGAGGCGGGAATGATGGACGAGGATTTTCTCACTGCCCTGGAGTACGGGATGCCTCCGACGGGGGGGCTTGGCATTGGTATCGACCGGTGCGTTATGCTGCTCAGCGGTGCGGACTCTATCCGGGATGTGATTTTGTTCCCCACCATGAAGCCATTAGACTGACGGATAGCGCGCAAACCCGAATGAAACCTGGGTTTGTGAGAAATCAGGTTTCCTACAGTTACAACAATTTTACTACAAATGAAAATCCTTGGATGAAAAGACACGGGACCGCTGGTATGCCGGCGGTCCCGTTCTGTTGAGGAGAGAAGCAGTTTATTCCCACGCCTTGATGGTAACAGGATCTGAATGGACTAAAAGGACGCCTGCAGCACGAGAGAGCAGGCGTCCTTTTGCATGATTTACGCTTTAGCAGTATGCGCTTTGAACCAATCAGAGATTTCCTGGAGGCGTTTGATCCGGTGTACCGGTTTTCCGGAACGCGACAGATCATGATTCTCATTCTTAAATAGCACCATGCGGCATTCTGTTTTTTGCCGCTTAAAGGCAGTAAACATCTGATATGCCTCAGATACCGGACAGCGGTAATCCTCTAAAGAATGCAGAATCAGAGTGGGGGTCACAAAGTGGTTCCCGTAAGCGACGGGGGACTGCGCCCATAATTTACCAGGAGTTTGATAGACATCAGCGGCGCCTTGGGGCTCGGTATAGATAATGCCAATGTCGGAAGTCCCATACATGCTCAATTGGTTGGAAATACCTCTTTGAGTGGCGGCGGCCGCGAAACGGTCTGTATGGCCCAGGATCCAGTTCGTCATAAAGCCGCCATAACTTCCACCGGCAACCACCAGCCGCTTTTCATCAATCTGCGGGTATTGCCGCAACACTTCATCAGTAAAATCCATAAGACTTTGAAAATCTTTGCCGCCATATTCCCCACGGATGTCTGCAAAAGTGTCGCCTCGACCGTCCCCGCCAATGGGATTGCAGAAAAACACGAAATATCCCTGGCCAGCAAAATACTGCATCTCATGGTTATAGAGCTCTCCATAAGCCATTCGGGGACCGCCGTGGATCTCCAGCAATGCGGGGTATTTCTGCGTGGGGTCATAGTTGATGGGCTTCAGGACCCAGCCGTCAATCTCTTCGCCTTGGCTGACAATGGTCAATTTTTCATAATCTGCCACATATTTCCCAGACAGTACATCCTCATTTACCTGGGATAGCTGCGTGACAGCGTTTGGTGAGAGGGAATAGATTTCCTGCAGTTTTTTACCAAACAGGCAGATCCCCAAAACCTCGCCGTCTTCATTGACTGTGAAGCAGTCCACGGAGCCTTCTCCGCCATAGATGACCGTCTCGTTCCCGTCCATATCCAATGTTTTTAGATGACAGGCATTCCGTTCAGTAACCAGGTAGTAAATCTTATCCCCATAGATCTGGATAGGTTCTCCATCGCCAAGGCCATACCGGCTGTCGGAGCATACATTGTTATGCGGGTAAAGATTTCCCTCCAACAAGCAACGCATTTCCCCGCTCTTGATATCATAAAAGTAGAAATTTGGCGTTTGCTCATCTTCAAAGATCTTTCCGTCAGCAATCATCAGCAACAGACCGCCATGGTAACCTTTAAGGCCATGGAGATATTGGGTATGGGGATCCAACAGGCAGACGGTTTCGCCGCCGCCCTCATCCACACAATATACACCCTTGCGATAGGGCGTCAGCCCAACAAAGTCCTCACCCATGAAATAGAATTTTCCATCGATATAGGCGACATCCCAGACTTTCATATTGGGCTGTGTCAAACGCCGAATCATGCCATTGTTGCTGTCATACAGGAAAAGGGCATTTCGATTGTTGCTTTGATAACCCTTGCCATTATAGTAAAAAGGATATTCCTCTAAAATGAGATAGTCGGCATTATCCCGCTTTTCCAACAACTTTTTTTCACGGGTCAGTGGGTCATCTAAGTAGGCATCCGGGTCCAGGCGGTCGATCTCGGAGAGAAAATAGTATTTTCCATTGCCGATGTGAAAAAGCTCCTTCGTATTCAGCGGAAGCTCCAAAGCTTTTTGTGCCTCGCCGCCGTCAACAGATAAGCGATAAAACGCAGTAAAAGCCTCACCTGCGGCGCGGCGGCGCTTCTCTTCAGCAGTTCGCTCCGCCGGGAAGAGAATGTGGGTCTCATCCTCCCAGAAAAATGATTTCTCCTCATTCATGCCGGAGAGACGGGATACATTGCCATTTTCATACAGATATAAATTGGAAATATACCCGTTTTCCCTGATATCACAACATGTCTCCACAAAGGCGGCCCGTTTTCCGCCAGGGGCATACCGCAGCCCGGAGAGAAAATGGTACTGAAGGAATTCATCTAATCGGATCGCATCCACTGTGTTCTCCTGCCTTTCTATCAAAATCGATTACTGGAGCTGTTGCTCACACTGCAGATTCCCCGCCGGACTTAAAAAGGAAGAATCATGTACTCCAAATCTTTGCGCATCATATCCGTAAGGACAAGTGCACCGTCTTCTGTTGCATAGACGTCATCCTCAATGCGCATACCAAACTCACCGGGGATATAGATGCCTGGCTCTACGGAGTGATACATGCCTTTCAAAATGATATCGGTATTGTTTCCGGCAACAGAGGGGGCCTCATGAATGCTCAGACCAATGCCGTGGCCAACGCGGTGGGTAAAATATGGTCCATATCCGGCCTTTTCAATCACCTGCCGGGCGGCGCGATCAATATTGCCGATCGGGTCACCAATTTTTATGGCGTCGATGGCCGCCTGTTGCGCTTCGAGGAGAACCTGAAAGACCTCACGCATTTTTGGGGTCGGTTCGCCAAGGAAAAAGGTGCGGGACATATCCGACCAGTAGCCCTTGTAGTCGATACTGCAGTCGATCAGCACTTGCTCGCCCTTCTGCATCACTTTGCTGCTGGCCTGCCCATGGGGGGCCGCAGCGGCCGGACCGGAAAGGATGCAGGGAATCATATAGTCCGTTCCGCCCAAACGATACGTCTCGGCAAACATCTCCATTGACAGATCCAGCTCGACTTTTCCCGGTGCCAAACGCTTGCGGATGAATTCAAACATTTGACACAGCCGGTCTGCAGAATCTTTCAGAGCAAGGAGTTCTTCCTCGTCCTTTGAAAGCCGCATCTGATCCAGCATTTCTGTCATGTCTGCCACGTCCAGCCCATATTCCAGGAAAAAGCGTTTGCCAAAGGCCATGCTGTAATGCTCCTGAAAACCGCCGCCCATTTGAACGCCGATTTTCCGTCCCTGAAACAGGGGGCGAATAATATCCAACGGGTCCTCTCCATCCTCGTGGAGATATTGTTCCGTAGAACATTTTTGCATATTCAGGGCCTCTAATTTCGGCGCAATAGCCACATGGCGGCCATTTTTAGCATCTAAGACAATCCCCATGAACCGCTCAGCGGGGCTGATTGCAACACCTGTGAGGTACAAAAAGGTTCTCGGCTCGCCAAAAAGAGCGGAATTGATCCCGTTTGCACGCATCCATTGACAGATTTTTTCGCGCCTTTTTTCGTAGATATCCATTGCGATGCCTCCTCTTGCCAAAATTGTTGAAACCTGCAGCGAAACGGCCGAAACAACCGGCCCTGCTTATTCCAAAATGCCCTGACCATTTTCCAGCGGAAAATGGCACGAGACAAAATGGCCAGGACGGATCTCTCGCCATTGAGGGACCTCTTTTGCGCAGATTTCCTGACAGTAAGCACACCGGGTGTGAAAACGACAGCCACTGGGAGGGTTTGCAGGGGAGGGGAGATCTCCCTTTAATTGCACGCTCCTGCGCTCTTTCCGCAGAGCTGGGTCCGGGATGGGGACTGCGGCCAAGAGACCCTCTGTGTAAGGATGGCAGGGGGAGTCGAAAAGTTCCTCCGTATCTGCCAATTCAACCAACTGGCCAAGGTACATCACGGCGATCCGATCGCTGACATGTTTCACAGTAGGCAGGCCATGAGCAATAAAAATATAGGAGAGATTAAACTCTTTCTGCAGTTTTGCCAAAAGATTGAGGACCTGGGCCTGGATCGACACATCCAGAGCGCTGACCGGTTCATCGCAGATGATCAGTTTCGGCCGCAGCGCCAAGGCCCGGGCAATGCCGATTCTTTGACGCTGCCCACCTGAAAATTCATGGGGATAGCGGCCGGCATAGTCTCGCTGGAGGCCGACCACGTCCATCAGCGAAAGGACACGCTCCTGGAGCTCGCTTTGGCTGCTGCAGACTTTGTGGGTCCGCAGGGGCTCGGCAATGATGTCAAAGACCCGCATGCGGGGGTTCAGGGAGGAGTAGGGGTCCTGGAAGATCATCTGGATATTGGGTCGGACAACGTCCATCTCCTCTTTGGACAGACTGGAAATTTCCTGCCCTTCAAAGAGTACCTCGCCATCTGTTTTTTCCAAAAGGCGGATGATCGTGTTACCGGTAGTAGATTTGCCGCAGCCGGATTCTCCTACGATCCCCAGCGTTTGTCCTGCCTTAACCGTAAAACTGACATCGTCAACTGCGCGGACATACTGGTCTTTTTTCTTGTTGACAAAAAGGCGGCTGCCGGAACGAAAGTATTTCTTTAGATGCCGGACTTCCAGAAGGTACTCCCCGTCATAGGGCTGAGAGAACTTTTCCCGCAGCTGCGCAACTCTAGATTTTTTGTCAGCCATTTATTTGTTCCTCCCTTCCAAAGGGTGCAGACAGGCCGCATAATGCCCCTTTCCAATTTCCCTGAGTTCGGGACGGATCTGTTTGCAGTCTTCCTGGGCATAGGGGCAGCGGGGGTGGAAAGCACAGCCAGAGGGCATATCCTTCAAACTGGGGACGACGCCCTCAATACAGTTGAGCTCACCGCTTGTCTGATGGACCTTTATTGTGCTGTTGAGCAGGCCCTGTGTGTATGGGTGCACACAATTGTGGAACAGGGTCATCACATCTGCCTGCTCTACCAGGCTGCCGGCATACATCACCAGCACCCGGTCGGCCATCTCTGCCACCACGCCAAGATCGTGGGTGATGAACATGATGGATGTATTGGAGTCTTTGATCAGGTCACGCATCAGCTCCAGGATCTGTGCCTGAATTGTAACGTCCAGCGCCGTAGTCGGTTCATCGGCAATCAGCAGCTTTGGGGAGTTAGCCAGAGCGATTGCAATCATGACGCGCTGGCGCATTCCGCCGGAGAGCGCATTGGGATAGTCATGATAAACGGCTTCTGCCCTGGGAATGCCAACCTTTTTCAACATGGCGATTGCCCGCTCTTTCGCTTCCTGCTTGCTGCAGTTCTGGTGGAGCTTAATGGTATCACTGATTTGATCGCCGATAGTAAAAAGAGGGTTGAGGGAGGTCATTGGCTCCTGGAAAATCATTGCCATTTGGCTTCCCCGCAACTTGCGCATTTCTTCCTTGCTTTTATGGGAGATCTCCTCCCCCATCAGTTTGATGCTGTCGGCTTCGGCGATTCCAGGAAATTCCAACAAGCCCATAATGGCTAAAGAGGATACGCTTTTGCCGCAGCCAGACTCGCCTACAATGCCCAGCAGCTCCCCGCTTTCTACCTGGAAAGATAGGTTCCGCACAGCCTGCAGGCGGCCGCCTACAGTTTTGAAATAGATATTCAGATTTTGGACTTCCAGTGTGGCCTTTTCTTCCATCGCTTATCCCTCACTTAATTCCTTGGTTACGAGGATCCAGCACATCGCGTAACCAGTTTCCGAAAAACATGATCCCCAGCACGGTGATTGTGATGGCAATACCGGGGAAAGTCCCGATCCACCAGTGTGTGCCCAGATACTGGCGTCCTTCCGAGAGCATCACGCCCCAGGATACGTCAGGAGGCTGAATACCGACACCCAGGAAAGACAGGGCGGCTTCGCTGATGATATTACCGGCGATATTCATAGTGCACAATACAATAAAGGAGGATACAACATTGGGGAGAATGTGCCGGAGTATGATCATGAAGTTTCGGGTACCGATGGTCCGGGAGGCTTTCACAAATTCTTTCTCTTTAAGAGAAAGAACCTCGCTTCGTATCAATCGGGCAAATGGCACCCAGCTTGTTCCGCCAATGATCAAAATCATGACTGTAACACTGCTGCCAAGCACCATTAATACCACCATGCCCATCAAAACACGGGGGATGGCAAAGAATGCATCCGTGACACGCATGATGACACTGTCCAGCCAACCGCCATAGAAACCGGCAACCATGCCCAAAATAATACCGAACATACCGGCGACCAACACGGATAAGACGCCAACCAAAAGCGAAATGCGCGTCCCGAAAATAATCCGGCTCCAAAGATCCCGTCCCAGGTTATCGCATCCCAAAAAATGGAGG
>CALXCQ010000008.1 GCA_944386835.1 uncultured Oscillospiraceae bacterium
ACAGGGGCAGATGAAATTGGGAAAATAATATTTGACTTGTATCCAAGCAGATGATATAATTGAAAGGCCGCATTGAAGAGGTAAAAGCGAGTCTATCTCCACCTTAAAAGCGAGACTACAAGGAAAGTAGGTGCAAATGAATGCAAGCAGTAATTGTTACCGGTGGTAAGCAGTACAACGTAAAAGAGGGTGACGTCCTTTACATCGAGAAGCTTCCTGTGGAAGCAGATTCTATGGTCACCTTTGATCAGGTGTTGGCAGTTGTGGATGGCGAAAACTCCAAATTTGGCACACCAACCGTTGCTGGTGCCACAGTAGAGGCAAAAGTGCTTAAAAACGGTAAGGGCAAAAAGATCATGGTCTTCAAATATCGTCCGAAAAAGGACTCCAAGAGCTTGAAGGGACACAGACAGCCCTATACCAAAGTTCAGATTGAAAAGATCTGTGTATAATGACAAGAGTTGAATTTTATAATCAAAACGGCAGAATTACGGGATTCTGCTGTTCGGGCCACAGTGGATATGCAGAAGCTGGTGCAGATATTGTTTGCGCTTCTGTCTCAACCGCCGTATCCTTTGCCGAGAGTGTGATCAATGATGTATTGGGTGCACGGGCAAAGACAAAGGTGAATGAGTCCGAGGCCCGTGTTACGTTGATGCTTCCGGCATCTTGTGAAGATGAGGATGCCATTCAGGCGGTGTTGACAGGATTGATGTTGACACTGTGTGACTTGCGAGACGAGTATCCCGATTATTTGGAAGTTTTGGAGGTGTAACCGATGCTTAAGATTGGATTCCAGTTCTTCGCCCACAAAAAAGGCGGTGGCTCTACGAAGAACGGCCGTGACTCTGAATCAAAAAGACTGGGCGTAAAGCGCGCAGATGGTCAATTTGTATTGGCAGGTAACATCCTGGTTCGGCAGAGAGGCACACATATTCATCCTGGTGTAAACGTGGGAATTGGCAGTGACGACACCTTGTTTGCAAAAATTGACGGTACTGTTAAATTTGAGCGCTTGGGCAAGGATCGGAAGATGGCTTCTGTCTATCCTGTTGAGCAGTAATTTTGGTTCCCAAATCCCGAACAGGTTCTGTTCGGGATTTTTTTTAGAATGAGGGCAGAGGCAGAGAATGGGAAAATCCCGATACGAGAACACTAGGGAAAAGGAGGCGATCTCATGTTCGTAGATAAAGTGAGGATTACTGTTCGCGCAGGTAACGGCGGCCATGGCGCGGTGGCATTCCACAGGGAGAAATATGTGGCCAGTGGCGGACCGGATGGCGGAGATGGCGGCCATGGCGGAAACATAGTTCTGCGGGTTGACGATAATTTGTCTACGCTTATGGATTTCCGATATAAGCGGAAGTACACTGCACCCAACGGACAGGATGGGCAGGGGGCAAGGTGCACAGGAAAACGAGGGGAAGATTTGATCATTCGGGTTCCCAGGGGAACAGTAGTGCGAGATGCCCAGACCAATGAAGTCATAAAAGATATGTCAGATTCACAGGATTATATTTTATGCAAAGGAGGTCGCGGCGGTTGGGGAAATAAACACTTTGCCACACCCACACGACAAGTGCCGCGATTTGCAAAATCTGGTTTGCCTGGTGAAGAGCATGAAGTAATCTTGGAACTTAAACTATTGGCTGATGTGGGACTGGTTGGGTTCCCCAATGTGGGAAAATCAACACTCTTATCCGTTACTTCCAATGCGCGGCCTAAAATTGCCAACTACCATTTTACAACGCTCTATCCCAACTTGGGAGTGATTTATGTAGAAGAGGGCGTTTCCTTTGTCATGGCAGATATCCCTGGTATTATTGAAGGTGCCGCAGAAGGAGCAGGGTTGGGCCACGACTTTTTGCGTCACATCGATCGTTGCCGTCTGATAGTCCATGTTGTAGATGTATCGGGTAGCGAAGATCGGGATCCCGTGGAAGATTTTCAAAGGATCAATCGGGAATTAAAGCAGTATTCACCAGAGTTGGCAGAAAGACCAATGATTGTAGCCGGTAATAAAATCGACCTGATTCCGGAAGACTGTGATAATCTCCGGCGTCTAAGGGAGTATGTAACGGAACAGGGATATGAATTTTATGAAATTTCTGCGGCGACACATGCAGGCACCCAGAATTTAATCAAAGTAATTGCCGGGAAACTTGCACAGCTTCCGCCAGTAGTGGTCTATGAACCCGAGTATGTGAAGCCTTTAGCACAGGCAGGAAGTGCGGAGGATTTGAAAATAGATCAATTTGGCGATGTCTGGTCGGTTTCCGGAAAATGGATGGAACAACTTTTAGGCGATATTAACTTTGAGGATTATGAGTCTCGGATGTACTTTGATCGGCAATTGCGCAAGAGTGGCTTGTTTGACCGCCTGGAAGAGCTGGGAATCCAGGAGGGAGATACAGTGAGTATTTACGATTTGGAATTTACCTATGAAAAATAAAACAACTGCCCTGTAATGGGAACCATTACAGGGCAGTTGTTTTTTGAGAGAGAAAGAAAATAGAAGATGAAAAACTTTAGTAAGGTATGCGATAAACATCTTGCAATGTTTATGGTCTTACTATAAGGTATGAATTTGAAGGAACTATGAACAAAGAGCAAACGAATTTTGAATATTTGGAGAAGATTTAGTAAAGAGAAAGGGAATTTTGTCATGAAGAAATTTGTGAAAGCTGTGGTTTTTGACTTAGACGGTACATTACTGAATACGTTAGAGGATCTGGCAGATAGTGTAAACTTTGCTTTGCGTCAATTTCACTGTCCGGAACGATCCCAGGAAGAAATCCGACGTTTTCTGGGAAATGGGGTGCAAAATTTAATCTCAAAGTCTGTCCCGGAAGGAAAAGAACACCCTCAATTTACGCAAATCCTTCAGACGTTTCGTGCCTACTACAGTCTGCATTGCCATGATAACACAGCACCGTATCCGGGAATACCAGAATTATTGCGGGAGTTAAAAAACCGGGAATTGAAGTTAGCCATTGTTTCCAACAAGTTTGATAAGGCAGTAAAAGAACTGAATTCCCTTTATTTTGGAAATCTCATTCCGGTTGCCATTGGTGAAACAGAAGCCGTTCGGAAAAAACCTGCTCCAGATACGGTTTTGAAAGCCCTGGAGGAGCTGCAGTGTCCCGTAGAAAGTGCAATTTATGTAGGAGATTCCGAAGTAGATATTCAGACAGGGATCAATGCGAAAATGCCCTGCATTACGGTAACATGGGGCTTTCGGGATGAAGCGGACTTGTGCAAATGGGGTGCCACCATGCTTGCAAAAAAGCCGAAAGATATTCTCAAATTTCTATGAATAACGGGGGCCTACTGAAGTAGGCCTCCGTTGCAATGTATATGGAAAAAGCTTAAACTTGTAAAATCAAAAACGACGCCAGACATAAAACAGCCAGGAAAAGAAGATTCCAGAGGGTGAATACCACCAGGTAATGAGATTTCTGGTTGGGAACATGTGTGGTTACCTGTTTATAAGAAATCAGACTGGCCATAGAGGCAATCAGAGTGCCCAAACCTCCTAGATTTGTACCGACAATTAAAGAGCTCCATTCCTGCGTGAACCCAGACAACAGCAAAGCGGCAGGTACGTTGCTGATAATTTGGCTGATTCCCACAGAGACAGCAATCACATGGCCAGATAGGATCTGCTGAATTACTTGGCGGAAAGGAGGGAATCTGCCCATGTTGCCGATAAACAGAAAAAGACATGCAAAGGTGAGCAGTAGACTATAGTCAACCTTTAATAAAAGGCGTGGATTTGCGCCTAAGAGGGCAAGAATGATAATAGGCAACAGGATCGTTGCCGGTAATAATTTTGCAACGGTTAGCAAGCAGAGAACAAATAGAAAAAGATAAAATAAAGTCTTGGGTCTGAAAACAGCACCGGACGGGGCCGGGACGACAACGGATACGGTTTTTTTTCGAAAGGCAATCCAAACACTGATAACAAGCAGGACCGCTGAAATTAGACTGTAGGGCAGCATAATCTTTAAAAACTGAAAAAGAGAAAGACCGGAAACAGAATACAGATAGAGATTTTGCGGGTTTCCAATTGGTGTCAACATACTGCCCAGATTACTGGCGATGGTCATGAGTACGATGACCAGAAACAGGCATGTATTCATATTTGCCATTTCCAGAATCAGGACGGCAAGCGGAACAAATGTAATTAGAGCCACATCGTTGGTAATGACCATACTCCCGATGAAACAGAGAAAGACCAGTGTTAGAACTAAGCCTCGCTGTGTGGAAATTTTCCGCAACAGATAATTTCCAGCTTCCTGAAAAAGCCCCAACTCTTTAAATCCTGCCATTACTGCCATAAGGCAAAATAGCAGAATTAAAGTATTGCAATCGAAGTATTCCAGATAAAGAAGATCCGGAGACACCAGAAAACAAGAGGCGATTGCCAGAAAAAAAGATATTATCAACACAGTTTCATTTTTTAGAATTCCAATGAGTTTGCGTTTCATGTTCAGCACCTTGAATCAAAGAATATAGAGGTTAAGTACCAGAGTATTATCTGGATGTGTGAGAGAATTCTATTTCTCAGACGCTGGTCCCAAGTAGGCTTTAATTTCGCAGGGATAGTTATATTGGTTATAATAAAATAATTGTAGTCCAATTTCATCGGCAATAACGAAATCGGTAGTTTGCCCGGTTTCTGTGAGCCACTGTGTTAAAGGAGTAAAGTCCGCGGTGTCTTTGCATACGTTTGTGATAAAACAGGCATATCGTCCACCGGGGATAGTCATAATATATTCTTCCGGCGTATAGGCATAGCGACCAGTTCCAATGCTGACGTAAGCTCCGCGCACATGAAACCGATTTTCCTGTAAATGTTCAGAATGTAAAATGTAACCATAACTGCGCTTAATGGAATTGGCATGCAGAAATTCTTCTCTGCTGTTTTTTTGCAGCCGAATATGATAGGCCTGCTCATCTTCCGTATTTATACCATAAATCACACGCCGTTCGGGAAGAATTTCGATGTGCAGGTCTCCCACGTGACGATAGTTGGCGATACGTCGATTTTGTTCACAATACCAATCAATATCTTCCAATACACCAGTATAATAGTCGCGCATTCGTTCTGCTTCCTGACGTTGTTCCTGCAGCGTATTGACAATGTGGGCATTATCCTTATAGGAGAGGGCTTTTTTGATTCGGTCGATGGACAACCCCAGTTTACGAAAGCAGGTAATAATATCGATGTACCAGAACTGATCGAAGGAGTAATAGCGATACCCGTTTTTGGGGTCTTTAATGGCCGGTTGAAAAAGACCTATTTTATCATAAAATCGCAAAGTATCTTTTGAGATGCCGGTAATATTGCTGACTTCACCGACCGTAAATCGGTTCTTTTCCATCCCCATCCCCCTCATCATTTCCAATCTCCTATCAGGATAGCGAATTGGGCTGGCTTTGTCAAATACAAAGTCAGCCCAAGCTGTTTTGTAATTTATAAGGTTTGTTTACCCACCGGACAACTGAGTTCACATTTGCGACAATAGGTTAAAACAGAATGGTATGTTCCATATCCGGGCAATTCAATTTCACCAGTTTCTTCGTTGGCTTCATCGATTGCCATTTGTTTGTCGCATTGCATCAGACTGTAACAGCCGGTACGGCCTGGTAATTTTTCCAGCCCCTCATAGTCTTTGGGATCATAAATTGTTTCTGCAAATGCTTGCTGGGGACAATTTGCACGACAGGGAGCGGGGCAATCTGCGCAAGGGTCCCAATTCATTGGTCCAGTGGAAGGCAGGTCTTCGCTCAAATACATAGCCCGCAGGCGCACTCGGGGACCAAATCTAGGTGTTACCAGAAGGTTGTTTTTCCCAAGTACACCCAAACCGGCGGTAACCGCTGCGTCTTTCAGCCAAATGCCACCTTTTTCCACATAATAATTCATGGGAATGGCTTCCACTTCCGGAACCGCTTCTTGCAGCCATTCTTTCACGGACTTAATGATTTTTGCCAATTTTACATTTCCGGGAGGGTTTTTCCAGTCTAACCAGCAGTCCATATATTTGTCATCTTCTGGGTGCAGATAAGTGATGACCAATACAGATTTCATGCCTTCCGGCCAAGCAACCACACCTTCCGGCAAGCCAGTTTCATTTTCAACAGCACCTACCCGCTCAATGTGGGGACGTATGGGCATCATGCGGAAGGAGGGCATCTTTTTTAGATCTTCAATGTTAGCAATCCCTGCACTACTGGCACCAAATTCCAGTGCTTTGTTGATAAGGTAAGATGACAAGGTTCGCACATTCATTATGCTTGCTCCTTTCCAACCAATCTCTGCTTTTTAATGTTACGATGTAAGACATATGCGCAAACACCGCCGACAGCTGCAGAGACAAACATATAAATGAACATGTACAAATATCCTGTATGTCCGGGGAACTTATCCAGAAGATTACCGGTAATGGAATAGATAAATGTTTGTGGCAGGCAGCCGAGGGTAGAAGCAAGACCTACTGCCATTCCGGTATATTTCAGGGGGATGCGAATTTCATCGATTACTGCAAAGTAAAGGGCGCGGACCATGAACAATCCAAGGCTCAAAATCAAGATTGTGATAAAAGCAACCCAGATTAATTCCGGCTGTGCAGGTACAACCATGAAAATGCCAATGGCAAGGACCATCAGGAAGAAGCCAATGGATATGACTTTCGGATTGGAATGGATTTTATCGGCAATAAAGCCAGCGGCAATTCCGCCGAATACAGCCAGACCATAGGATTTAATCAGGGAAATAATGGCGCCCAGCGAGGTGCTCAGGCCAAAGAAGTTAGTCAGATAGGGTGTAATGTAGCTGTAGCTTTCGTAGATCATGAAGCAGCAGAACATCAACAAAGTCAAAAGCCAAAGCTGCTTGTTTTTCATTAAGATGAGATAATCACGCCAGGTAACCTTTTCCTTTTTGGTTTGTGCCTGCTCTTCTGGATCTTCGCGAAGCTTTTTAATTCCAAACCAAGCAAAAATGGCACAGGCAAATCCCAGGATGATAAAATACCAAATGACAGTCCGGAAAGCAGCTACACCTTCTCCCATGCGGTGGAAAACTGGAATAATAAATGCGCCGTAAACTACAGGAAGTAAGCCACGGCCGCCTTCCAGGAAACCATACAGACGTCCCATTTCTGAGCTTTCACCCAATTCGCGGGTAGCCTTCATCATGGCACTCCAGAGGGGTAGCGTTGTGGTCAGACCATATCCAATATAGCAGGCCATTAGTACGCCATAGGACGGGAATGTGGATACAACAATACCAATCAGGCTTGTGGAAAGCAGTGCGAACGCAATTAAATGCCCTGCGCGGAACCGGTCGGCAAGCCAGCCCGCAGGTAAATTGGAAACAACACAGGCAATTCCATAGGCTGTCATCAAATATCCCATCTGAGCATTGGTAACGCGATAGGACTCAATGACTACATCGTAGTACGACCAACTGAGGTATGGCAGCTCGTAAACTGCCGCTCCGCAAATACACAGAGCAATCATGCCGACGATCTGTTTGATTCGTCTTTGTTTTGGTGACATAAAGTAATCCCCCTTCTATTTTTTGACGCTTAGATTATAAAGATTAGAGCTGCTCCAATGTCAATAGGAGAAACGACAAAAACACCAAAAAAATAAAAAAGAGGGAGGTGCTCTTATTGCAATTTAACGGAAAGGGTTTATCCTTGTACAAAAAGACGATTTGCCAGTGACGGGAAGCTTAAATTGTAAATATGTCTGAGAATAGGGGTTCAAGATTCGGGCAATAGGGAACGCCAGATATCAAAAGAATGCGGAGTGCTTCCCGATACAAGACATTGGAGAAAACGGGGGCGAGATTCCACGTGTATGGGAAGCGAAACAGATAAGAGCGACGCAGAGCTTGAGGCGATTTAGTAGATGTTAGGGAAAACAGATCGGAACATCTTCTGTATGTATGGGAGAGAAAGCAAGAAAATAATGCCTTTCTGTAGAGCATAACAGGCGGTGGTGGAAAAGCTGGTTTCAATATCAGGATCATTGTTCCGATGTCCTGAAAGATTGGCTATCCTGACTAGGCCGCCAATGACTGGCTCAGAGAGATAAACACAATTTATGTTCTAGGCAGTAAGTTGTCATCAAATACGGGCATTCCTTCTAAAAAAGTCATGTGATTCACCAGAACCTGACTGCCATAGATAACATTTTTGGCAGAATCTTGGAAACAGACAGGCCGATTCTCTAAGGATAAAATAGCGATATTGGCTTTCCTTCCGGGAGTCAGGGTTCCAATCTCATCTAACAGGCCAAGACAAGCCGCAGGCGTCATAGTGGCTGCTTTCACAACGTCTGTAAGGGACATCCCAAACGCCAGGTATTTGGAAAGCAGGAAAGGAAGATTGTTTGCTTCATTACCTTGAAAAATAGAAGCGGCCGTCAGGTCGGTACTGATAATATCCGGTAGAAAGCCCTGTTTGAAAGCTGCCTGTGCAACGGAAATATCCAAATTGGAACGGCCGTTGGCTGCATCGAATATAACGCCGCGTTCTCTAGCCCGCAGCAATGCTGGATGGATCTTGCCTTGGGAATCCAGAATGGTATCGCCTTTTCCGTGATAGACATGACACAAAATATCGCCAGCACGTAATTGGTCGGCTAATTCTGCCATAGGAACACAGGGATCTGTGGCATGTACACAAAGTCGGGTCCGGAGCTGCTGGGCAAGTTCCAGAGCTTTGGATAACGAGCGCTGTCCCCATTTGCCGGCGATGGAACAACTCAGTCGGATTTTCAGGCCTACCAGTTCTTGAGGATACTTTTTAAATAGTTGTCCAATTATAGAGGCATCCATCAGTTCCGGATCCACAACCTCATGGATGATATCGCCGATCTCTCCCATGGGGGAGAGATTCAGAAATGCCCAAAATGGCATGGTGCGAGTATTTTGCATCCGATGGAATTCCTCATAGCCAATAAAACCAGCTGTGCCGGCATCAACAGTACCGGTGACACCGGTGGCCAAAAGTAGATCCGCATTGAGACCGTACAAACTTCCGCCTTGGTATAAATGAATGTGGTAATCTATGAGGCCCGGAAGAATTAGCATGTTGGAGGCGTCAATCACGGTTGCATCTTGCAGGGAAAGAGATTCTCCAACGTTACCAATTTTGCCATCCACAATTTCCAGATCCCCAATGATATCCACCTGATTGGCTGGGTCTAAAATCCGACCGTTGTGAAGAATAATTTTTTGTGTCATGGTAAGACCTCCCGTTTCATTCTCTTCAATTTCCATCAAAGAATACTTTGGACCGTTTCATAGCGCCTCCATTACGAATAGCGATTTTGAGGTGCTGTATAAACTCTTCGGTTATACTGTAACACAGATATCAAGAACAGAATACTGTGTAATCTTGATTTTTTAGATATGCAAGATCGATTTATAACATCCTGTAGCAATTGTTCAGTAGGTATAAAAATTTCCAGCTGAGAGGCCGTGTCTAAAAAAGTAGCAAAAAGCGTATAGATTATTCTTGTTAGAATAATCTATACGCTTTTTTTGTGCTCCTGGTTGGGCTTATCTTCATTTATACGAAAGATTCACCACAATCAGAAATGGTTTCTGTTACCAAAGAGTGTTTGCAGAAATTACTGCATGTTACGCTCGTAGGCTTCGATCATTTTCTTGACCATCTGGCCGCCTACAGAACCGGCTTCACGAGAAGTCAGGTCGCCATTGTAACCCTTTTTCAGGTTAACGCCAACTTCGTTAGCTGCTTCCATCTTGAACTTGTCCATAGCTTCGCGAGCTTCGGGAACATTGATAGAATTACTGTTCTTGCTAGTCATTTTCTTGCATCTCCTTATTTTTGAATCTTGATTCTGGAATTCAAAATGTTATTTGAGTTCCGCAATCATAGCTTTGCCGGATTCCAAGCGAATATACAAAAAAATAATTGGCAATTTGTGTAATTTACTGATAA
>CALXCQ010000009.1 GCA_944386835.1 uncultured Oscillospiraceae bacterium
GGAAAGGGCAGAAGGGTCAAAGTCTAAGTGAAGTTACGGTACACAAATATTTGGATGCCGTGTCTGCCGTGCTCCAGGATGCACAAAGAAACGATATCATTCTCTATAATCCGGCTCACAGGGTGCGAGGACTTCCTATAGAACGAAAAAAGCAAAGGATCCCGAATGAGTACGAAATGAAAAAACTCCTGGAAAGCATTTTGCAGCAACCGCTGATCTACCGGACCTATTACCTGTTAGCCCTGTCCACCGGAATGAGAAGGGGAGAAATATGCGCTCTTCGATGGAATGACCTTCATGCGAGTGGGCAAGTGATGGTCAGACACTCCAGATCTTCCGTGCCGGGGCAAGGAATTGTGGAAACCAGCCCCAAGAATCATCGGATAAGAGTGGTGGTGATACCGGATATTGTACATGAGTACCTGGGAGAACTGTTGAGAGAACAGGCGATGGAGGGCCTTCCCATAGGTCCGCAAGACTATATCTTCGCTACCAAGGGTGGCCCCATTCACCCGGATTCTTTTACCCGGCGGTTGAGAAAAATGTATAAGGATTGCGGACTGTCAGAGGAGTATCATCTGCACACACTAAGGCATTTCTTTGCAACATATTTATTGCAGAACAATACCAGCAAGCAGGTGACTGCAGACTTGCTGGGACACGCAGACACAGCCTTTTTGGAACGAACCTACTGCCATCCACAACTGGAGGCTAAACAGCAAGCAGCATCAATCTTGGAACAACTGCTTCGACCGTCAGAAGAGTACGGGGATGACCAAGATATGGTGGAGAAAGAACCGCAAGAACATCCTAAAGCTCAGTAGATTATATAGTTCCGCAGACCAAGTGAAAATGCCACCTGCTACGGGTAATTTAATCAAGTTAAACCTTTTGACGCATTCAAAAAAGTGCCCACCTCGTTCTAAACGAGGTGGGCACTTTTTTACTAAATTGATACATTCTTAACTGTAGAAATACATGTTTGGCACACGTCATCATTATCGGTTTTTATACCATATAAAGTGGTCAAATTTGCGCTTCCGGTTTGGCGTTGTAATGCCAAGTTCGTCAAGTTTTCTTGTAATATAGTCATTATATTTTTGGTAGTCAAATCTATTTTGCCATCTTTGAATTTGTCCTCTTGTAATATCGCTAAAATAGCGTGGGAGATAGTTTTTCAACACATTATCCAGTATCGAATAGTCATCCATTCCATACAGATTTCGGTTATGATAACAGCAATATTTAGAAGCGAAAGAAAACAAATTGATTCTTCCGTTGCTTCGAGCTATTTCATTTACAACTTCGGGGTCTCCAGCCGCAATTCGCGCATCTATATCAGGAATAGAAACAATAATGTGGCACAACTCGTCCATGCTGATTAAGCTCTTGTGTTGTGATAAGTGCGTGGAATTTGTTATATCAATAAGCCCAATTTTCATGGCTACTATATCAGGGTCTTTATTATCTGGAAACTTTTTCAGACATCTTGTAATAAGCTCGTTCTCGGGGCCGTAATTATCTGTTTCTTCGACCAAACGGGAGGCTTCGTCAATGCTGTCATTATTGATGACATCACCAGGAACATCACGATAGTTTTTTCGCCTACCATTGCGCTTATTAGATACTACTGGAATAGGTACTCCGCTAAGAGAGTACACGGCAGGATGCGCTCCCGCCCGAGTAACCACACCACTGTTTACAAGCGACATGAGGGAAGAATAAATATTTGGCGTGTGGAGATTATCCCCATATATGGCCTCGGCTAACTCGCCCTGTGTCATAGTTCCATTAGTCTGAAGCAATGATATTATTTTCTCCTTTTGACTCATCTTTCTATGCACTCCCCCATAACTCTAGATGTTCCGGCTTGTTTACTTGAATCACATTATATCATTTTCTGCATGAAGTTAGTAGGTAAATTGAGAAAATGCATTAACAGCGGGGCCTGGGGCTTAACTTAATGACATTGCTGATCAAAAGGGACTTTTTCTTCTTTTTTGACCACTATTTAGGCTATTCTTTGTTGGGTTTGATAATAGCTTTGTGTCTCAGTTGTGGGTATGCTTGTTGTCAGAAAATATAAAAGGAGTGGTCAATTTGGCAAGCATCCGTAAGCGTGGAGAAAACAGCTACCTCATCATCGTATCTCGGGGATATGACTATCAGGGCAACCGGTTAAAGCCCGCTCAGAAAACAGTCCACCCGCCTTTAGGCTTGACAGCTAGACAGCGGGAAAAGTGGCTGAACGAGCAGGCGGTACTCTATGAGCAGGAAGTGAAACATACACCTGGCCTGCCTGTGGACCACAGCATCACCCTGGCCAAGTATATTGAAATTTGGCAGGAGCAGGTCGCACCGAAGAAATTGGCGGATAGTACCTTTACTCGAGATAAGCAGGATATCCACAGAATCCTTCCAGTTTTGGGCCACTATAAGCTGGTAGATTTGAACAAGGAGATTCTTCGGGAATTTTATGAAGCAATGCGCCATGAGAAGAACATCAACACTGGGGAAGTCTTGTCGGAGCGTACAGTGGAGGCCATTCATTCCACCATCTGCGGAATCCTTTCAGATGCAGTGGAAGCAGGCTATCTAGTCCACAACCCGGCTTGGCGTGCTTACAAGAAAAAGGGAATTGTCAAAGAGCGGCCAGTAGCGGATGAAGAGACGGTGCAAAGGTTGATTCAGGCTCTGGAAGGACAGAGCATGAAGTATGAGGTGTATTACAAGCTCATACTTGCCACCGGGATGCGCCGGGGTGAGGCCTGCGGCCTGCGGTGGTCAGATATTGACTGGAGGCAGCGGGCTCTCCATATCCGCCGGAATGTGGTGAAGTTGAGCCGACAGCCCATTATTGTCAAGGAACCCAAGACCAGGGCCGGGACCAGGGTGGTGTACCTCTCCCAGGAAATGTGTCGGCTGCTGCGGGCCTGGGAGAAAGAGTGTGCATGGGAGATGGGCCAGCAGGAGGAAAGAGAGCTGACCCAGGAGGACTACCTGTTCCAGCAGTCCAATGGCGACCCCATGGTGCCCAGCACCTTTACCTTCCGATTAAAAAAGATTCTGCGAGAGAACGGCCTGCCGGACGATTTAAATGTGCACAGCCTGCGACACACTAATGCCAGCATGCTTATCGCCCAGGGAGTGGATGTGCGAACGGTAGCGGGCCTGCTGGGCCATGCCCAGCCCAGCACCACCCTGGATATCTACAGCCACGCCTTTGATAAAAATAAACGCCTCGCCGGGCAGAAGCTCAGCGAGGCAATGGGGCTGTAAAATAATGACGTCTATGTACAGTGAATTAGGAGTATGGCGTACCATTTCGTAAATTGTTCATATCATATCTTCCTGTGTTGTTTCTTCACAAATTGTGCTGCCCGGAGGCAGGTCAATTTGCACAAATTCCCCTGAAATATGCTGCCTTAGAACGGCTTTTCAAATGTCGTATTAGCAAGGTATTAGCAGGAACTCCTTGTGACAGAGGGCTTCCAGGGGCCATTTCAAAATGCTATTAGCAAGGGAGATAGTTTTATGAGCACCAACGAAAAAGGAACGCTCCAAAGCAGAACATACACCGTGAATGACATTGCAGCCATTCTCGGTATCGGCCGCGCTTTGGCCTATAAACTCGCAAACTCCGGAGCGTTCAAGACGATCCGCATTCCTTTAAGGATTGGCTGAAGATGGAGGTTGCGGAAGAAATAAAAAAACAATAGGCAACTGCATGTTCAAAAACTGCAGTTGCCTATTGTTTTTCTGGCAATTGGAATAAATAAGCTAGAATCACATAGTGTTTAGTATTAATTATTTATCTTGCAGCATTTCTTTTAATT
>CALXCQ010000010.1 GCA_944386835.1 uncultured Oscillospiraceae bacterium
TAATGAGCTTATCCAGCTCCGGCACAGAACTATTTGTCTCCCACTTGGAAACCGATTGGCGAGACACGCCCAAAGCATCTGCCAGGTCACCTTGCGACATATTCTTTTCCATACGAAGCCGATATATGGTCTGTCCTAAATTCATGATTGATGCTCCTTGATTTTTTAGTACCAGTATACCCTCCCAGCTACAGGAAGTCTACCAGCTGGCCTTGAAACTCCCGCAACTAACAGTTGCACCAACGGAAAATTCGTTCTTTAAGGGCCAAGAAGTTTATTTAACCAGATGCCGGACCAACCTGCTTGCCTGTCTTAACAAAGCGTTGCTTCCCTGCTTTTTCACAGTTGGCCGTTTCCGCATCTAATACGATCTTTGTACCAGTTTTCCCCTGGGTCGCTTCCCCTTTATCCGTCTCGTCTCAGCCCGGCTTCCCGCAAAAGAGACTTTCTCCTTTCCACACTTTCCCATTCCAGATCCCTCTCCCAACCGGTGTCCCTCATGGAAGCTTTTCCCATCCCGGATTCGCTATCGAGGCAGTTTTCCCGTTTCCCGTACCCCGGTTCCGGAAACAAATCAGAAACAAGACACAGCCCTGCACAAGGTACGAATCTTACTCACCCGGCTTCCCGCTGCAAAATGAAACCCGGCGCTTGATGCGCCGGGCTTTTGATATTTCCTCTTTATACCTGGAACTGCTTTCCATTCTTGTGCCTAAAATGGTTTCCCAGGGTCCAAGGGTCTCACCGCTTGCCTTTCATACGGCTTCGCAGATACCACACCCACTCAATTTCCGCTTCGTTTTGCCCGGGGGGCTGTGTGGATCGGGTAACCCAAGAGAGTATCGGCAGCTTCTGCAATTCCCTCAGCAAAGGTAGGATGAGGATGGATAGCGGATGCAATCTGTTCTACTGTCAGCTGAGAAGCAATGGCCAATGTCAATTCGCCAATCATATCCGTCGCCCGCCCGCACATCAGCTGGGCTCCCAGGACTCTTCCCGATTCGTCCGCAACCAGCTTCACGAATCCCCGCTCCTGGTTGGTCAGCAAGCTTTTTCCGTTGGCTCCCATGAGGAATTTCCCCGTCTGCACCGGAATGCCTTTTGCTTTTGCCTCCGCCTCTGTCAGCCCCACAGAGGCTATCTCCGGAGACACATAGACGCACGAAGGTACCAGTTGCAAATCAATTTCACAGGGCTTCCCGGCCAGGTGAGCTGCCACCGCCAATCCCTGAGCAGACGCAGCATGGGCCAACTGCACGCCACCATTGGCGCAGTCTCCAATGGCATAAATATGCGGAACACTGGTCTGTCCCACTGCATCGACCTGAATGCGGCCCCGCTCCATCTCCGGCATACAGTTTTCGTCAAAAAGTCCTGCCGTATTCGGCGCTCTGCCAATGGCAATCAGTACACCGTCTGCCGCCACCTCTTGAACCTGGTCCTTTTGGGAGTACCGGCATGTCAGATCCGGCATAATCTCCTGCACCATGGCGCCTGTGAGAATCCGGATGCCCCGCTTCTTGCAGATCATAGACAGGTTCTGAGACAGTTCTTTATCCAGAGGGGGTAAAATCCGCTCCATTGCTTCAATTACCGTAACCTCTGTACCAAAGGCCTGGTAAATACTGGCAAATTCCATACCAATGACACCGCCGCCAATAATGGTCAGACGCTTCAATTCCGGCATGGTTTCCAGTAGACTGTCACTGGTATATACGCCTTTTCCCTGTGCGCCTGGAATCCGCGGAACAACGGGACGTGAGCCGGTAGCAATGACCAGATTTTCTCCTTCCAGGTCCTGTACACTGCCGTCAGACAAAGTGACGCGCACACTTTGCGCTCCTGTCACAAATCCTTGGCCCCGTAACACCGTGACACCGTTGGCCTTTAATAAAGACTCAATGCCGCCTCGCAAGGTATCACTTACTTCTACCTTTCTAGCTCGCAGGGCCGGCCAGTCCAATGCCATTTCTTTCGAAAGAACACCGGCAGTATGTCCTGCCTCTGTCAAAACTTCTGCCGTGTGAAGCAGCGTCTTAGTGGGGATACAGCCTCGATTCAGGCAGGTACCACCAATGGCATCTGCTTCCACCAACGCTACTTGCAGGCCATACTGGGCCATGCGGATTGCCGCCACATATCCGCCGGGGCCGCCCCCCAGAATAATGCTGTCATATTTCATACTTTTACTCCTTATCACTCTAAATCCGTCTGCAAAAGTTGACGCAGACTGACCAGTATCTGCTCCTGTTCCTGCGTCTGAGACGGAACCGTTTCCAATTGTTCTAACAGTGTAGCTTTTTCGTAATAACAGCCGATAAAATACTTAGCCAATCCTGATAAAAATTGGCCGTCCATACCGTCAGAATAAACGGCTGCCTGGGTAATCATTCCCCGTGTGACCACAAATTGCAGTTGCAGATTCCCCCAGGGGTACCGTTGCTCCAATTGCGCCGTAAATGGCAATTTTGTTCCCAGTCGCCATGCATCAGATGCAAAAAATCCTTCTTTTTTCCCCAGCTTCTCTTCTGGCAGCTCCCAGGAATGGATCGCCTGAGCAGGCAATCCATATATTTTTTGGAAACTCTCAATCAGTTGTCGGGCCAGCTTGGGAATGGTAATTTCCGGCGCAAGCTGGCACAAGTTTACGACACGGGAGCGAACGGATTGGACACCCTTGGAAGCCAGTTTTGCCTTGGACACCTGTAAATAGGCCCCCAATTTTTCCATGTCTACATTCACCAGCAATGTTCCATGATGGTAGCATCGGCCACGGGTGTCATAGAAGGCATTGCCGGAAAATTTCTGGCCGTCAATTTCCAAATCATTACGCCCCGATTGCTTTGCCTCAATTCCAAATTGGCGCACGGCATCTAAAATGACACAGAGCTGTCGGTCCAGATCGTAATCTGCTTTTCCAACCAAAAAAGTAAAATTGAGATTACCTAAATCATGGTAAACTGCCCCGCCACCTGACAGTCGCCGCGCCAGATATCCGCCGCTTTCCTGCAGCGCGTTTAGTTTGCACTCAGCCCAGGGATTTTGATTTCTGCCAATCACCACTGTGTGACGATTTTGCCAGAGATACAAAATGCACTCCCCCGGTTGTACCTGTTCCAGAAGATATTCCTCTATGGCCAGATTCCGAAAGGGCACTGTATTTTCCCGAAAATTTTCATAATACCGTAACTTTGTAATCATAGATTCCCCCATGTTTTTCCGGCGCAAAAGAGTTTTGTGGCCGAGCAAAAGCTGCCCGGCCACATACATTTCTTCAAAACTATGCTTCTACCGGCGTATACCGCAGGACAGGATGCCGGGCAGCCCCTACCTCATCCGGTCTTCCAATGGGCGCATTATGAGGAGCCTCATGCAGACTCTCCGGATCTTTCCTGGCCTCTTGCAGGATTTCCAGGAAGACCTGTGCTGCGTGATCCAACGTCTCACGAGACTCGGTCTCAGTGGGCTCTACCATCAGTGCTTCGTGGACAATCAGGGGGAAGTACATTGTTGGCGGATGGATGCCGAAGTCGATAAGTCGCTTGGCCACATCCATAGCGGAAACGCCTGTCTCTTTCTTGAGCGTTTCCAGTGTCATAACAAATTCATGCATACAAGGGCCATGATATGCCATGTCGTAGTGGCCCTCCAGCTGATGCATCAGGTAGTTGGCATTGAGAACCGCCCCTGTGGAGGCTTCCGGGATTCCCTCTTTTCCCAACGTGAGAATATACGTCAGGGCTTTTACTACTACCAGGAAGTTACCATAGAACGTACGTACCCGTCCAACAGTCTGCTCCGGCATCTGCAGATCATACTGCCCGTCCTTCTTAACCACTACAGGACCCGGCAGGAAAGGTGCCAAAAATGCCTTGCAGCCTACAGGGCCGCTGCCAGGACCGCCACCGCCGTGCGGCGTGGAGAAGGTCTTGTGCAAATTCAAATGGACACAGTCAAAACCCATATCGCCGGGACGAACAACTCCCATTACCGCATTCAGGTTGGCACCGTCATAGTAACACAGGCCGCCGGCATCATGAACAATCTGGGTAATCTCCAGAATGTTCTTGTCAAACAGGCCCACCGTATTGGGGTTGGTCAGCATAAGGCCGGCAGTATCCGGTCCCACCGCTGCACGCAGGCCGTCCAAATCCACGCAGCCGTCTGCATCCGACGGAACGCTGACCACGGTATATCCACACATAGTCGCGCTGGCGGGGTTCGTACCGTGGGCAGAGTCAGGAACAATAATCTTGGTTCTGGCCGTATCGCCCCGGGAGAGGTGATAGGCACGAATTAAAAGCAATCCCGTATACTCGCCATGTGCACCGGCGGCAGGCTGTAATGTTACCCGATCCATACCGGTGATCTCCGACAAGGTGCTTTCTGCCCGAGCCAAAACTTCCAGACATCCCTGAGCCGTCTCAACCGGCTGCAGAGGATGAATTTTGGTAAAGCCAGGCAAAGCCGCCATTTCTTCATTGACTCTGGGATTGTATTTCATCGTACAAGAGCCCAAAGGATAAAAACCATCGTTCACACCGTGGGTCTGTTTTGCCAACTGGGTATAGTGCCGGCCCAGATCCACTTCTGCAATCTCAGGCAGCATAGGCGCCGACTTTCTGCACAGGCTTTCCGGTACGTCATAAGCAGGAACATCACATGCCGGTAATACAGAACATCCTCTGCCGACATGGCTGCGCTCAAAAATCAGTTCCATTATGCACACACCTCCTTCATAGCTTCCACAAGTGCATCAATCTGTGCCTTGGAATTCTGCTCCGTCACACACCATAAAATTCCTTCTTCTACTGGCAAACCTCCCAGAATACCCTTTTCTGCCAATTTCTGGGTCACTGTCTGAGAACAAACAGGCGTTGTGGTGACAAACTCATGGAAATAAGGGCCAGTGTATACCAGGGACACACCCGGAATCTGGCACAGCTTCTCCTGGGCATAGTGGGCCTTATTGTAGCACTGATGTGCACACTCCGCCAACCCTTTGGGACCCATAGCCGCCAGATATACCGCTGCCGTCATGGCACAAAGAGCCTGATTGGAGCAGATATTGGACGAAGCTTTCTCCCGACGGATATGCTGCTCTCTGGCCTGAAGGGTCAGAACAAAAGCCCGGTTTCCCTTGGCATCGGTAGTTTGACCTACAATTCTGCCCGGCAGCTTCCGCATCATTGCCTGGGTAGAAGCCATAAAGCCCAAATAGGGTCCGCCAAACGCCAAAGACATTCCTAAAGGCTGACCTTCGCCTACTGCAATATCGGCACCGCACTCACCTGGCGTCTGCAACATGCCCATGGCAATGGGATTGACGCCCATAATGGCTTTGCAGCCTTTTTCATGGGCCATCTGGCAAAGTCCCTGGCCATCCTCAATCTGCCCGTAGAAATTGGGCTGTTGGAAATAGATACAGGCTGTCGTGTCATCAATGGCCGCAGCCATGGCTTCCAGATCCGTTTTTCCATCTTTGGCCGGGATCACCTGTACCGGCACACTGCGGCTGGAGCAGTAGGTTTCAATCGTGGTCAGAACCTGGGGATTCACTGCCCCGGATACTACCGCTTTACTGCGCTTGCGCTCCTGACACATCATAACTGCTTCCGCAGCTGCACTGCCACCATCATAGACAGAGGCATTGGACACTTCCATGCCGGTCAGTTCGCAAATCATAGTCTGATATTCAAAAATCGACTGCAAAATGCCCTGACTCAACTCTGCCTGGTACGGGGTATATGCCGTGACAAATTCTTCTTTACTGGTCACGGTTTTCACAATAGACGGAATATAGTGATTGTATGCGCCTGCGCCCCGGAAGATGGAAGAAAACTGTGTGTTTTTCTGTGCCATCTCCTCCATAACCTGGCGGACTTCCAATTCACTCAGGCCCGCAGGCAGATTCAGCTCTTTCACCCGCATCTGAGCAGGTACGGCAGCATACAGCTGATCAATGGACGAAAGGCCCATACTCTTCAGCATTTCCTGGCGTTCCTGATCTGACGCCGGAATATAACGGCCCATTCTCAGCCCTCCTCTGCGCAGACAGCCTCGTATCCCTTGGCATCCAGTAATTCTTCGGTTTCTGTAATTCCCTCTACCCGAATCAGCCAAGCATCGTAAGGCGCCTCGTTGATTTTTTCCGGCTGGTCCAGAAGTTCCTCATTGATTTCCGCTACTGTTGCAGTGACCGGGCTGAACACATCCGACACAGCTTTTACTGACTCAACATCTGCAAAGCTCTCACCACAGACAATGCTGTCGCCCACTTCCGGCAAATTGACAAATACCAGATTCCCCAATGCATCTTGGGCAAAATCCGTCAGACCAATTTCCGCCGTGCCTTCGCCGGTCATCTTCAGCCACTCATGAGACTTGGCATATTGCAGATTTTCAGGTGTATTCATAACAACATTCCTCCAATAGTTTTATTCTGAGTCTTTTCCATATTTTTACAGGAAATTGCCGTTTCTTTCGGCCCATTTCCCAATAACGGCACAAACTTTTTACACCGTGTAAAACGGGTAATCCACTACTTGAGCAGGTACTTTTCTGCCGCGAACGTCTACTTCTACCGAATCGCCCAGCTGTACGCTGTCGGTCTCCACCAGAGCCATGGCATAAGCACCTTTCAAATACGGGCAGAAAGTTCCAGATGTGGTCATACCGATCTGCTTCTCTCCCGCCCAAACCGGCTGATGTTCCCGGATAATTCCACGACCTGTAACTTTCAGGCCAATCCGTTTCCGCTGGGGTTCGCCTTTGGCTACCAGAGCCTCTTTACCGATAAATTCCGCTTTATTCAGTTTGACACTGAAGCCCAGGCCTGTCTCCAATGGTGTGACGGTATCGTCCATTTCATGGCCATACAACGGCATTCCTGCCTCCAGGCGCAAAGTGTCTCTGGCACCCAGTCCACAGGGAATCAAACCGTCGTCTTTTCCTGTCTGCAAAAGCAGCCGCCAAAGAGCCGGCCCCTCTTCTGCACCGCAGTATAATTCATAGCCCAGGCTCCCGGTATATCCCGTCCGGGACAGAAGGCAACGAATGCCGCCTACGGAAACTTCCCGGGTGAAGCTATAATATTTTTCCGGAATCTGTTCTGCGGGAATCAGTTTTTCCAAAATTGCCCTGGACTTGGGTCCCTGCAGCGCGATTTGTGCAACTTTCGCAGAGATGTTTTCCATCTGGGTATCCGGCAATAAATTGGCCCGCATATGGGCATCGTCTTTTTCGCAGTTGGCAGCATTGACGACTATGAAGAATACATCGTCCGCTACCCGATAAACAATCAGATCATCCACCACACCGCCATCTGCATTGCACATAGGGCTGTAACGCACCCGGCCAATTGCCAGATTGGTATAGTCATTGGTCATCAAATGATTCAGACTGGCCAATGCGCCAGGCCCCCGCAGAATGATCTCACCCATATGAGATACGTCAAACAGGCCGCAAGCCTCCCGCACCGCCATATGCTCGGTAATGACGCCTGTGGGATACTCCACCGGAAGCAAATAGCCACCAAAAGGTACAATCTTCCCTCCACACGCTAGATGCTCTTCATACAGTGGGGTTTTCTTTTCCATACCCTCATCCCTTTCTATTGTTGTTTCCATATAGAAAATTGTACATCTCCCGGAGACGGGCGCATAAAAAAGAGGCGCACCGTCCTTCGGTACGCCTCTGTCTTTTTACCTGAAAGATGATCCCTCGCGGGATTGCTTCTTCGGTGCCAATTCAATGGCTCTCCAGAGTATTGTCAGATTCCAGTCCTTTTGCCTGAGAGTTCTTGCTTCCCCTTCGGCGCCAATCAATGGTCTCTCCCGGAATCGTCATCCAACTATGTAATTTTCAGGCGCCATGCGCCACATACGGATTCAGTATATCCTCTATTTCAACCAGTGTCAAGGAACCATTTTTCACAGATATCCCAGTTTAAATTTGTACTATCTGCGCGGGGTTTCCCTCCTTAAATTCCCAATAAAAACAAATGTCCACACACAGATAATTTCAAATTCTGCCCCTTGCTTTTCCTGTCAGTTTCCTTTCTCGAAACGATTCCCCTCTGGCTTCTCCACTCCGCCTTTCCGTGCCTTCTTTTCTGCTCCGTCTTGAAACCATATTTATGCCAGGCGACTACGTGGTCTCGCCCGTTCTTCCCGGTTCATTTTTCTCAACCCATTCATGGCTGCTTTTTATTTTCCACCAGATCTGTTATACTGAAAAAACTCCCATCCTTTGCCGCAAATATAAATCTGCGCGGAAGCAGCTTGCCTCCGCGCAGACAGTAATTTCTTACCGGTGGCCCTCACTGGAAATCTTTGGCCTATTGACTGGCCATAAGAGAATGGGTCATACGGGATATCATCATTTTGGTACTTTGCAGAGCCACAAGCTGACTCGCTGCCAATCCAGTCTCCATCTGCTCAGCCACCTCATCCGTTGTCTCGTTAACCATTTCTTCTCCCTGCGGTTCCTGGGCAAAATACTCTACTGCATTTAAGGTAATGGCTGGTGCAGGATTCTCACAGGCCCGAATGAGTAACGTAATCGCCTGCTCCCGGGTGACCGCCTCCTGCGGTGCAAAGCTACCGTCCATTCCATTCATAAAGCCAGTAGCTGTCATCTGCGCTACTGCCTCTCTTGCCCATTGGGAAATGCTGTCCGAATCGGCATAAGTAGCCAAAATTTCCGTTTGTGCTTCCGGTAAAAGCCCAATGTTCTGGATAACTCTGGACAAAATAACAGCTGCCTGCTCACGGGTCAAATCTTCTCCGCCGTCGGCCTCCACATTCTCCAGCAATTCTTGACGGCAAGCTTCCTCACACACTGTGGCGGTCCAATCTACCGAGATACCATTTTGCTCCAAAACCTTTAACGCCATGCGGCAAAAATCCTCCCGGCTAATGGTCTCCTGATAGTTACCGGTCACCGTAATCAACCCATTGTTCACAGCTTTTTCTACCGCTTCTTCTGCCCAATCGCTCACGGCATCCTGGGGACGTAGTCCTTCCAGAAGTTCGGGATCGGAACAACAAAGGGTATAGTACCGGTAACAGGAAGGATAGGCAATTTGCCGGTCCACCCCTGCCTGGCCGTTCCAGCGCCAATTCTGCTCAAAACAGGTAACAATGCCTGTCGTCTGGTCGTATGCTTTCACCAGAGACCAGTGGTTGTACCCCTTCCCGCGAGCGGCCGCAGATCCGAACATTACATCGCCAGTTTTCGGCGCAGTGGTCTCTTCAAACCAAAACTGGTCATTCCCAATTACCTGAGGGCCACCATCGTTGCAACGAATTTCCAATCCGTAAAGTTCTTCATAATACCGTTCTACCAGCTCCACGCAGTATAAGGTAGACCCATACTGATTGTAGCGAGCCTCTACGCCATTGAGCGTATCCGCCACAAACCCTTCGCCGGTAATTTTCACATAAGTAACATCAATCGTTTCTTCCGCCGCGTTGGCTCCTGTGGCCATTGCCATCACTATAATCACACTCAGAAATAGTGCGATTCCTCGTTTCAAACTGGTCATATTTAACAAATCGATGTCAGTCCTTCCTTATTTCTGGTAAGATGGTAACATTTTGTAATCGATTTGTCAATACTTTTGTCTCCAATTTGTAATTTATATGGAAAAATATTCCACATACTATTTTTTCCTTTGCCCATTTGCATTCTTTCCCAAGTGCGGTATACTAGCAATATCCAAGCTCTTTCCATTCTAAATATTTTTCCATGCATGTCAGGCTTTCTGTTTTGCAGATCCCAACAAAAAACACCCGCCATAAAAGCCCCAGGGATTTCTGAGGAGTGTAGTTATGAACCAAAACCGGATATTTGTCTGCATTCTTGCGCTTTTATTGTGTTTTCGTTGTCTTATCTATCCGATGCAGGTCTCTGGCCTGAGTGTCTGGGCCCAGGAAGATGTGGAAACGGCAATCCAGTTGGGACTTGTGCCTTCCCATCTGCAAGAAGCCTATGACACACCCATTACCCGCCAGGAATTCTGTCAGGTATTGGCCGCCTGGATTGTAAAGTGCCAAAAAGAAAATTGTTTCCCGGAACAGTCCTGGGAGACGGTCTCGTTTTCTGACACGGATGACCCGGCCGTTACCATGTGCGCAGGCCTGGGCATTGTAAATGGCGTTGGGGAAAGCCGTTTTTCACCGGACAACCCCATCTCACGGCAGGAGGCAGCCGTCATACTCAGTCGCGCTGCCCAAATCCTGGCCGATCTGTCCGCCTGGGAAAAACCCTATTGGCAATATCCTCATGTCTTTTCCGATGGTGCGCAGATTTCTTCCTGGGCCAGGGAGGCCATTACTTGGTCTTATCGAACCGGTATCTTACAGGGAACGTCCGGAGATAAATTTTCCCCCTTGCAGACTTATACCCGGGAGCAGACATATTGCAGCATTTTGCGGCTTTACCGGCTTGTAAAAACCGGTGACTCCGGTGTGCCAACGCCCCAGGAATACTACCCCTGGGAAGGTGGCTATGTAGACCTGACCGGTCAAGAAGTTACCGACTATCCCCTGGATGGATGCGGCATTACTCCTTATTATGTGTCCGGTCAATGGATTTATGACGCCCATGGCAATGCTGTTGTGGATTTGGGTCCTTCCGGTGTCTGGCACCGAACGGTCAGTTTCCACGGAGCAATCGCCTTTGTCCGCGACAGCCTGCCTTATGTGTATAATCTGAAGACTTCTGAAAAGTTGGAGAATGTCACAGTGGAGGAATCGGCCAACGGCGTACTGACCCTGTTTCATCTGGGGACAGATTGGCACTACACCTACCTCATGTCCGACGGCTCCCAGCCCAACCCCAACCGCTACCGGGCTGCCGGACGGTATTGGGACAACCTTGCCATTGCCCAGCTGCCAGATCTGTCTTTCGTTTTAATTGACGAAACAGGAGCCATAGTCAAATATCTGGATATTGACTCCAGCCTCCGGCTGTACAGTGCCTGTGGAAAGCAAGCCGTTTTCACCGATGAAACCGGATTCGCTCTGTACCATGCGGACATGGGTTTCCTTACACCCATGGACCGCGCGTATGGTACGGTCTTTGACAATGGACAGGCAGAAATCCGCTATCAATCCCGGTATACCCTGTATGACCAAACCGGTTCCATCGTTGTGGAAAATTGGGAAACTGGCTTTCGCTCTGTCAGCCCCACTTTGTATCTGCACCTCACGGAAGGTTCCACATACACCTTGGTGAGCAGCCACGGTCAGGAGCTAGCAACCTTACAGTTTGTCCGCAAGGAACCCGATCTCAAGCAAGACGGCGGCGGTCTGATGGCCTATCTGGAAACAGACTCCCTGTGCAAAATTGTGGACTCTCAGGGAAATCTGATAGCTACCATTGATGACGGGCGTACTCTCAACTGGTCCGCCAGTGGTTTTCAAAACGGATTATTATACTTGTATGGTATGCCGGGAGTAGAAAATGCAGACACCAGCCTTCGGGTTTACCTGCCCAACGGGCAACTGCTTTCTCATTTCCCTCATTCCGCTCTACAAGAGTAAGGAGTATATATTTTGGAAAATTATTTTCATCTGCAATTGGACAAACAGGCAATCGGTTCCATCAGTGTTTTGGGGCTGGCCCATATTGGCGACGCGGTCTTTGAGCTCTTAGTGCGCAGCTATCTGTGCGCCCACGGCAAAGCTACTTCCAAAAATCTTCACAAAGCTACGGTCGGATATGTCAGCGCTCCGGCCCAGGCCCGGCGGATGGACGCCATGCTGCCTCTGCTTACACCGGAAGAGCTGGCCCACTACCGCAGAGGCCGCAACACCCATGTCCATGGGATTCCCAAAAACGCTACCCACGAAGAATATGCCAAAGCTACCGGCCTGGAAGCACTGTTCGGTGCTCTGTACCTGGCCGGGCAGACGGACCGGTTAAACCAACTTTTTATTTTGACCATGGAGGATTCCCATGCCCTTTGACGCTTTTTTCCTCTCGGCCGTGGCCGCAGAGCTTTCTCAAACCATTTTAGATGCCCGAATTGACCGGGTCCAACAGCCCCAGCGGGATGCTGTCATTCTGCAGCTGCGCAGCCCCCAAGCGGGCAACTGCCGTCTGCTCCTGACTGCATCAGCTAATCATCCCCGCATCCACCTGACTGAAATGTCCCTGGAAAATCCTGCCCAGCCGCCTATGTTCTGCATGTTTCTGCGAAAACATTTGACTGGCGCACGGATCGTAAAAGTTGTCCAGCCACCTTTGGAGCGGGTTCTGGAACTACAACTTCGCTGTACAGACGAACTGGGAGAAGTGGCGCAAAAGCGGCTTATCCTGGAAATTATGGGACGCAGCTCTAATTTGATCCTGGTAGGAGAAGACGGACGCATTTTGGACTGTCTGCGGCGGGTGGATTTTTCACAATCCCAAAAGAGACAGGTCCTCCCCGGTCTGTTTTATCAGCCTCCGGTTCCCCTGGAAAAACAAAACCCCCTGACGATTTCCCAGGAGGCACTGACAGAACTTTTGCTCCAGGCCCAGAATGCCGGAACAATCGACCGCTGGCTTCTGGATACCTTTACTGCTTTGCCGCCCCTTATCTGCCGGGAACTGAGCTTTGGATTCTCGCCGGAAGGCGCCCTGGATTTGGATTCTCTGCCGCAGAGCCGGCGCGAGCAACTGGCCGCCTACCTGGCATCCCAATTTGGCAAGCTGGCGGAGGGCAAATTTACTCCCACTATGCTGGTGCGGGATTCGGCCCCCTTTGACTTTACCTACCGTCCTATCGCCCAATATGGCCCGGCGGTACAATGCGTGCCCTATCCCAGTTTTTCCGGCCTTCTGGACGCCTTCTACGGGCAGAAGGATCGGGACGAGAGCATGCGGCAACGGAGTCAGAGCGTCCACAAACTGGTCACCAATCTTTTCAACCGTACGAAGCGAAAGCTGGCCATTCAGGAAAAAGAACTGGAAGCTACCTTGGACCGGGAGCGGTTGCGGCAGTTGGGGGACATTGTAACGGCCAACCTCCACGCCATACAAAGAGGCCAGCCGCAATTGGAGGCTGTGGACTTTTATGACCCGGAAATGGCAAAAATCCGAATTCCCCTTTCTCCTCAGCTCTCTCCCCAACAAAATGCGGCAAAATACTATAAGGACTACACAAAGGCCAAACACGCCCAACAGTATTTGACCCAGCAGATTCAGAAGGGTACGGCGGAGCTGCACTACCTCTCCAGCGTTCTGGAAGAATTAAGCCGTGCCCAGACGGAAAAAGATCTGCAGGAAATCCGGCAGGAGCTGACAGAGGAAGGGTACCTGCGGCAAACGGGCAGTAAAAAGAGGCAAAAGCTCCCGGCTTCCAAGCCTATGGAATTCTGCTCCAGCGATGGATTCCCCATTTATGTAGGCAGAAACAACCGGCAGAATGATCAGCTCACCACTAAGATGGCCTATAAATCCGACCTCTGGCTCCATACGCAAAAGATTCCAGGCAGCCATGTCATTATTGCCTGCGGTTCCCAAACTCCGCCAGACAGAACGGTTACAGAGGCCGCTATACTAGCAGCCTGGTTCTCTCAGGCCCGAAACGGGCAAAATGTAGCCGTCGACTGTGCCTTGGTAAAACACGTGAAAAAGCCCAACGGCGCCAAACCTGGCATGGTCATCTACGACCACTATACTACGGTCTATGTCACACCCTCTCAGGCACTGGCAGAACAGCTGCGTGCCAATCCATCCGGTTCATCAGGAGGTACAGCATGGAACTGAAAAATTCTTTCCGTTTTTTTGCCAATCGGGACTGCGCCTATTTCCCCTGTCACCCGGGTGCCGATCCCCAGAGATTTAACTGCCTGTTTTGTTACTGCCCCCTTTATGCTCTGGGGCCGCGGTGCGGAGGTAAGTATACCTATGACGCCGACGGAATCAAAGATTGCTCCGCCTGCACGTTCCCCCACAATCCGGACCACTATGATGTCATTGTAAACCGATTTCAGGAGTTGGCCCAATTGGCCAGGAGAAAACAGGAATAGCAGCTTTTGCTCTGCATCTGTTTTCTTCGGACAAACCAGCCTTCGGTTAAACTGGTTTTCCACTTTGTACCCAGGTTTTTCACCTAGGTCTTTCTATTCTATTTCAAAAGGAGGAGCCTGCCTTGCAGCAATACCGTATCGGCATTGTAGCCGATTTACTGGGGATCTCCCCGGAAGGCCTGCGCCTGTATGAACGCAGTGGGATTCTGGATGCCCATCGGCAAGCTGGGGGAAATTACCGGAAGTATGGCCAATTGGATATTACGGCTCTGATTCGCGCCCGCTCCTACCATAACTGTGGCTTTTCCTTGAAGCAAACGGAATCTCTGCTTAACAGCGACGATCTTTGTCAAGTTGCCGATCTGTTTCATACCCGCATGGAGCAGCTCAAAGCAGAAATTCTCAGGAAACAGGCCACTTTGACCTGGTTGCAGCAAATGCAGGCCCTGATAGGGCAGCTGCCGGAAACTCTCGACATTATTACCATATCGCACCGACCCCAGATGTACCGTCTGGAATTTATGGCTGGCGATACCCTTTTACTCAACACGCAAGAGTGTAAAGAATTTGGGAAACTGGTGGACTGGACTCCATTTTCCTTTCCTGCACAGCGTAACAGCTGGCAAGCCCTGTTAGAGGGGAAAGACGAAAGTATCTCTGCCATCGGTATCTTCCATGAATATGCCCAACTGTTTGGCCTGACACTTCCACAGAAGACCATCTGCCACCCCCCGACTACTTGTCTTTATACAGTTATCAAGCTCTCTGGAGATGAAGCCCGGCCCACAGAATATTTATCTCCCCTTCTAAACTATGTGCAGCAGCACGCCATCCAGGTTACCGGTGACCCCATTGCCAGAACATTTTTATCCATGAACAAACGAAACCAGTATACCCGATACCGTCAAATCTGGCTTCCAATCGAAACTTGAGAAAAAGGCCCTTGACCTTACACTAGGTTGAGGGCCTATAGTAATTTTATTGGAATTTCCAATGCTTATAAACTCGGAGAGAAAGGAAGGCATTCGTTTGAAAAAAACAAAATCATTGAAAACACTCACCACACTCTTTGCACAATTCTTTATCCTGGGACTTTGCACCTTTGGCGGTGGCTGGAGTATTGTTGCTCAGATGCAGAAAATGTATGTGGAAAAAGAAAAAACCTTGACCCAGGAAGAATTACTGGACATCACCAGCGTGGGCCGCAGCCTTCCCGGCACCATGATTGGTAACGTAGCCTGCCTGTATGGTTATCGTGTGGCCGGCGTTCCCGGTTCGTTTGCCTGTATTCTGGGAATGATTCTGCCGCCTATGATTATCTTGTCGGTCATTACCTTCTTTTACACCAAATTTCAAAATAACATCTATGTGGCCCGCGCTATGGTGGGCGTAAGAGCCGCCGTAGTACCCATTATCGGTAGCGCTCTGGCAACCTTATGGAAAAGCGCATTCAAGTGGAAAGTCTGTTATCTGGCAGCCTTGGGTGCTTTACTTTTAAACCTGTTTTGGAATGTAAACTGCATTATTTTGGTTCTGATGGGTATTGTATTTGGGCTAGTCTTGTGCGAACTCAAAGAACGGAAGGAGGCGTCGAACCATGCTGCTTCTTGAGCTTTTCTGGAGTTTTGCCAAAATCGGCCTTACCAGTTTTGGCGGGCTATCCATGGTTCCCTTGATCAATAGCGAAATGGTTGGCCACGGTTGGATGACGTCCAATGAGGTCAGCGATATTGTAGCAATTGCCGAAATGACTCCTGGCCCACTGGGTCTTAACTGTGCTACCTTTGCCGGGATGCGTACGGCCGGTCTTCTGGGGGCCATTGCTGCCAACTTGGGCGTCTTGTTTCCTACGCTTACCATCTGCCTTCTGGCTGCGGTCTTTTTTCAAAAATTCAAAGACGGCAAGAGAATGCAGCAAATTATGATCGGTGTTCGTCCCGTCTGTATGGGGATGATTTTGGCGGTTATGGTCACCATGTCCCTGAGTAACTACGTCTATGACAGCACTGTCAGCCCTGTGGCGATTGTCATTGGCGTTCTGGGGGCTATTGGGTTGTACAAAAAGCTCAGCATCCCGCTTGTATTACTCCTCAGCGCTATTTTAGGCATCGCTTTTGTACGGTAGCTGTCACGATTCGGTGGAGGTATGTGGAATTTTTCTGTTCGGGGTAAGGAAACCGAAAAATTCCCAAAATAACCAATTTTTGTTTCGGAACGGAAATCAGAAACGGGTATAAATTTTGCGTCTCTTTGCCATGCTAATGGCGAGGAGTGTGAGAATATGGACCATCACGAAAAATTGATTCCCAAAATTCCCGATCCATCTATCCCGGTTGTGAACAATTTAACGGACTTGCAGGGTGTTCCCAATCCTACCACCAAAACTTCCCACTCTCTGGAAGACTTCATGCTGTATGTTCCCAGCGTAGGCTATGTTCCCCGGCAGGGTGTACCCGGCATCTTCTATCCAGAGGACTACGAAACCTATTTGGCCCGATAACCAAAGAGAAGCGACCCGCATAAGATGCATTGAAAGGCCCTTGCCTTTTATTAACCTTTGGGAGGCACTCTTATGTGTGGTTGTTTTTCTTTTGGATGCGGGTGCAATAGCAGAAAAATTACGCTGCCAGCTTTCGTATCCCCTTCCTGTTGCACCGGGTGCAACAGAGTCCTTAGCTTGACCACAAATATCATTAAAGCCAGCGATCTTTCCGGTTGCGGGAATGTAAACAGCTGTAACAGCTGTAACCACTGTTGTAACTGTGGTTGCAATTGCTGCCATGGCTGTTGCTGTCAGTGGCACTGCGGTTGTCAGTGTGGTTGTAACAATGTTTCAGACTCAGAAGACTGCGTCTGTTAAAATCCGGCTATCTCGCAAATTTGTGAGATAGCCCCACATAGCCTCTCAAAGAAAGAGCGCGCTGAAGAATTTCTTCAGCGCGCTTTTTTGACGACACAGGTTAAACAGCCAGTCTTTTTCAGGATGCTGACTTCCCAAGGAACAAGAGATTGCTGTCTGTCAGGAAATTGGGAATACTATACATCACCACAATGGCATCCACATCGTATTCCTTGGCCACGTCTGCCACAGACGCCCTATAATTCCGCAAATCCATCAGGTATACTTGAGAAAAACTCTGGCTGAGAAATGGCGCCATGCTGTCAGCATAGGAGTCCCGAACCACCAGAATTTTTCCTGCCGGGGCTTTTTCGTTTTCTATAACACAAAACGGTTGGTTGCCTCCAAGAAACATGGAATACTTATCCTTTTTTTCCAAATACGATAAATCGTACAATTGTCCTTCCTGAGGCGTTTCAGAAAAGTAGCTTTTCACCTGAATGCCATCTTCCGGTACATAGGTCTCAATGGTATCCGGCTGCAACCAATGCACGCCACTACTGGAATATAAAGTGCCCTGAAAGTCTTCTGTCATAGTCTGCCTGGAATACGCCTGCAAATTTACCGGCATCATTCCCATGCTTCTCAGTAATGCACAGTAGCCGTAATAAGCCCCCAGAGATGTCCAGTGATGGTCCGTCCGGTAATAAATTGGTTCTTCCTTGTGATCCTGTAAAGTGGATTGTAAATCCACCACAATAGCCTCGGTCTTTTCTTGCACCATCTGCAAAAAAGTTCCCTGGTCATAACTAGACGCCCCGTCTGGCAACTTTTCTTTCCAGATTTCCGCTGCCGAGGGAATAAAAGCAGCATAGACAGGAACATCTGCAGTCTCTGTCAGACTTTGCAAATATCCCAGCTTCTTTTCCAGATCTTCCTGGTCCGGCTCTTCTACTTTGGAAATCAAGGTATCTTCACATAAATAGACCCCATTAAACTCCCGTTTCCCCAAAAGATATTCCGCACCAGTTTTTAAGGTGATCCAGCCATCCCGTAAGGGGAATTGGTCAGCCAAATACGTCTCTACATCCTGGGTAAACTTTCCGGAAACCAGTGCTTTCCAGCTAAATTCCGGTTTTTGCGCCAAGGTCCTGTTTTCTGTCTCTGAAAATGCCTTATCCGGCAAGAGAAGACATCCTGCCAGCATAACACACAAAAACACCAGGAAGATTGCCGATACGACTTTTGCATATGTTTTCACATGACCACCTCCTAAAAGCGGAAATACAAAAACGGGTTATAGGTGGCATCCACCAGACAAGCCGTACACAAGATCAGCCCCAACAGCAGCAGAATCGGCGTTACCAGCTGCTTCCTGGGCATTGCTTTCCAACACCTCTTGCCCAGGCTGGTTGCAGAAACCGCCAAAATCAGCAAAAGCAGTCCGTAGCTACGCAAATAATAGCCTGCCTGTGCGTTATAAAGCCCGGCACCGGCACCAAAGAGTGCTTTGCCATACTGACCGAGCTGCCCCAAATTCTCAATGGCAAACAAACCCCATCCCAAAAACACAACGAGCAAAGTATAGCCATGCTGCATCCATATCGGTATCTTCTGAATAATCCCCCGAAAAACGAATCGCTCCAGGATAATAAAGATCAGGAAGTAGATTCCCCACAGCAAAAAATTCCAGCTGGCACCGTGCCAAATTCCTGTCAAAGTCCATACTACTGTCAGGTTGAAAATGGTCCGTCCTGTCCCCTTACGGTTACCCCCCAGAGGGATATAAACATACTCACGGAACCAGTTGGTCAAGGAAATATGCCATCTGCGCCAAAACTCGGAGATAGAACGGGACTCATAGGGATGGTCAAAGTTTTTCATCAGTTCAAACCCAAACATCCTGCCCAGACCGATGGCCATATCGGAATACCCAGAAAAATCGAAATAGATCTGTAGGCCAAAGGCCAGAAGGCCCAACCAGGCGCTGGTGGCGCTCAGCATAGCCGGTTCTGTGGCGGCAATGGTATCCCAAAGCTTTCCAATAGAGTTAGCCAGAAGGACCTTTTTACAAAGGCCAATTACAAAAATCTCTACGCCAGAAGAAAATTTCTCCACGCCCTGATCCCGGTACTCCAACTGTTCTGCAACGCTTTTGTAGTTGATAATGGGGCCTGCAATCAGCTGAGGGAACATAGTAACATAGGTACCAAAGGTAATGATGTTCTTTTGGACTCTGGCATCTTGACGGTACACGTCTATGGTATAGCTCATGGTCTGGAACGTATAAAAGGAAATGCCAATGGGCAGTTCCAACCCCAGCGTCGCAATGGAAATCCCAGGTATCCGACTCAGGTTGGCTGCAAAAAAGTCAAAATACTTGAAGAAAAACAGCAGCGCCAAATTGCAAAATACAGACGAAGCTACCACCGCTTTTGCCTTTTTCGGTTCTGACCGGAATTTTTCTACCAGCATACCGTGAGTATAATCGATCCCAATGGAGATGAACATGATTATAATATAGACTGGCTCTCCCCATCCGTAGAAAAACAAACTAAATACTAGCAACACCAAGTTCCGCAGTTTTAACGGTACTAATCGGTATACGCCAATACAGATGGGTAAATAGAAAAACAAAAATGCAATACTACTGAATACCAATTCGTCGCCTCCTTGGAATTTCAATTTTTTCTGGGGGTAACAGGGAAATTGCCGCAGTGACTTGCCTGCGGCAATTTCTTGGGTTTAAGAGCTTGTATTTAGCTTTTATGCTTTGAACAGATCTTCAAAGGCGGTCACGATGGCATCCGTATTCTCTGCCGATGCCACCAGAGCTACAAAGGTTCCTTCCTGCACTACCTTGGCTTGATTCCAGGCCTCAATGGATTCCGGATACCATGCACCGCCCTCTACCTGGCTGTCAATACGGGCCTGCAAAATTTCAGCCACCTTTTCTGCGTCTTCCTCACTTTCACATTCCGCAAAAATGTATTCGCTTACCACAGAAGTCATCATGGGAGCCTTCCCTACATATTGAACAAACGTATAGTCAGAAAGTCCCGGATAGTAGTTATCCATCAGCTCCCCTTCGATATCCGTCAGGCTTCCCAGGTCATACTGGGTCTGGATATCTTCAAAAAATGCCTGCAAATCAACACTCTGAGTCGTGTTGCTGTCTTCCGTATCCGCCTCATTCTGAGATTCTTCGTCTTGTGCTTCGCTGCTTCCTGTTTGCTCTTGCTCAGAATCCCCAGCGTTGGTGGAATCCTCTGACAGATTCGGGTCCTGGGATTCCGGATTTTCCGGTTGGTCCGTTTCGGTTTGCTGGCCTTGTTCTACCCCGTCAATTTGGGCCTGATCTTCGCCTTCTTTCGTGCATCCGGTCAATACCAAAAGCAGCACAGAAACTGCCAAAATCAGCATCCATAACTTCTTCATAAAGTTCCTCCTAAATCATTCTCCTGAAGTGATGCATCCAGAATACTCCAGGATCTAAACTCCGTCGTTTCCGACTAGCCTTTAGACGTTGTTCTCATTTTTTGGTTCCCAAAAATTTTCTTTCAAGCTTATGATTCCCCATTTTTAGAAAATTTCCCGGTTACACACCATTGTTGCAACCGGGAACTTACTCCAATTTATGCAGTCTGAGGCGTTTCCAAAAGTTGCCAAGCATTGACAAACAGCCAAATTCCCAAGCCCCCGTTGACCAACCAATTGTCTACTCCCCCATCCGCCAGGGTAACTCCACAGAAAAATACGCCGCACAGGCACCAGAAAACCGTGATTCTGCGACGTCCCTTGTCAAAGCAAAATCCATTGATATGATACGTTGCGCACATGGCACAGATCATGGCCAAAAGAGAAAAACAATAGTCTAAAATAGCCGGATCAATGCTCCATCGTTTAAAATCAATGATCAGTTTACAAACCAAGTATAAACAAGGATAGATATGCATGGTCAATGGAGCCGGCCGGTCCCGAAACCGTCCGGTGCCCACTCCCGCCATACACAATGCCGCTACGACTCCCAAAGCACCTTCCACCATATCCTTTCGGGCAATCTGGATCGCGGAACCCAGCAAGAGGAAAATGGCCCCCGTCATCGTCAAAAGCAACTCCAGAATCCCGTCGCTGAAGGCCTCAATGTAAATGGGTCTTGGCTCCAGTTCCCGGCAAAACAAAGCGACAACCAAAACGACGATCGCCGACAAAACAGCCAAAACCGTCACACTACCGTTCCCACCAACCATCAGTCCCTGTTCGTCAAAGGCATATTTTAATTGCAGTACCCGCAGCAAAAAACCCAACAGAGATACGCAAATCAGATACCCCATTACCTGATTTCGTTTTAGCATTGGTCCCATTGTATACCTCTCTTTCCCTGGGAGATTGCTGGCACCCAGTTTCTTACCTTGCGATTGTGTTGTGATTATAGCACAAGCAGGCTGGAATTTGAATGGGGCATGAAAAGTTTTCCTTCCCTTCCTTTTGACTTTTTTTGCTTTTGTTACAAAATTGTAATCTTTTTCCTCTAGCCGTGTGTCGAATCCTGTGATATTCTTGGTTTACATAATTTACATGTGGAAAGGGTCTGCCATGAAATCCGGGATACGAATTTTATTGTTTACGCTGGCGCTGATTTGTTTTCTGATCATCCCCTGCAATGCAGCAAATCAAGTTTCTCTGGAGCTGAAACAACCAGGAAACTCAAATTATCTTGCCCAGTCTGTGACCACTGTGTCGCTGATGCTGGAAGATGCGCCACTTGCCACTGACATTCCCGCCTACCTTTCGGACGGCCGTACAATGGTTCCTGTGCGGGTTATTTCAGAAGCTTTACAAGCCCAGGTTTCCTGGGACCAAGAGGCCCAACAGGTCACCATTCAGTTGGATGGACATGCCATTGTTCTGACAATTGACAGTGCCTCTGCTCTAGTGGACGGGCAAGTGGTAACCCTTTATGACAACGTTCCGGCTACTTTGGTTCGGGATAAGGGGATTCACAGGACCATGGTGCCGTTGCGTTTTGTCACGGAACAACTGGGGGCCCAGGTCCTTTGGGACAGTGAGACCTATACGGTCACTATCGTCCCCGCTCAGCCTGTCAGCACCATTACCGAACCAATCCTTCTGTCCGAGCAAGTGCTGACCGCCACCGTCACTGGCGCTGCCCAACCAGTCGTCTTTTCTCTGCCGGAACGGGTGGTAATAGATTTTCCCGGCGCTGTTTTTTCCTCCAGCCTGCAAGGCAGTCTCTCTGTTTCAGACAGCGGAGTACAAACCGTCCGCTATAATCAATACGATACCGGATATGAAGGGTATCAGCGAGTCGCCCGGATTGTTCTGGATTTACATCCCGGCTTTGCATTGGAAGACGTGAAGATCGATTTTGCCTCCGGTATTTTAACCGTTACGTTACCTGCCCTTTCTGATTCCCCGGTGACAAATCCAACTGATACACCGAACTCTCCCCCCAGTGGACAAAACGGTAACAGCGATGACCAGACCGGCTCTTCACAGACACCTGGGAGCTCTGCGCAAACCCCGGATCCCTCTGATACCTCCCATTCAGGATCATCAGAGGACTCCTCTTCCGGAAAAGATCCTTCCGGTGCCATGCGGATTGTTCTGGATGCCGGCCATGGTGGAACGGATACCGGCGCTATTGTTCTGTCTCCCGAAGGAACCGAGATCTATGAGAAAGAAATTGATCTTTCTGTCACGGTAAAAGTCGGAGAGTTGCTAACCGCTATGGGCTATGAGGTTTTGTATACCCGACAGGCAGACGAAACCTGGTCACTGGAACAGCGGGCCCAATTTGCCAACCAAGCCCAGGCGGATTTGTTTATTTGTATACATGCCAACTCTTTCCCCGCCAATCCCGCAATCTGTGGAATTGAAACTTATTACCTGCCCTCGGAAAGCGATCCCAACTCTCCTGGGAAATTACTGGCTCAGCAAATACAAGCTGCCCTTCTTACAACCACTGGTGCAGAGGATCGTTCTGCAAGGCCAGGAAATTACTATGTACTGCGATATACGCAGATGCCAGCTGTGCTCATCGAAATGGGGTATCTGACAAATCCAGAAGAGCAGTCCCTTCTTTTGCAAGAAGCGTATCAAGATCAGCTGGCAGCCGGTATCGCCTCTGGCATTCACCGGTATGTCCAGGGATTAACCTGAAATTTTCAGTCCGCTTTCTTCTTCGGCTTAGCACAGAAGTTTCTTTAGAAAATCCACCCGGTACCCATGGTTTTGTTTTTTTCGTAATTCTGGTAAGGGAAAATTTCCGGATTTTCTCGAAAAACATAGAGTTTCTTACAAAAAAATCAATAAATATTAAATCTTTCTCTTGATTTTTCCCATCTATACTGCTATAATAGGAAAGAATTCAGAGTAGGATGTACGAAAGGCTGGGGAGTTCCCCAGTCTTTCTTATTGAATTCCGGTCTTTATGGAAAAACCGGGTTCTCCCTAATACAACGCCTGGAGGTTCCCTATGAAAATTACCGAGCAGGTCTGGCAGTTTGCCGAACCCATTGTCAAAGCCCATGGTTGCAGCCTGTGGGATGTGGAATATGTCCGCGAAGGCGCAGATTGGTTTTTACGTCTGTATATTGACAAAAATGGTGGCGTCGACATTACCGACTGTGAAGCAATTTCTCGGGCCATAGATCCCATTTTAGATGAGAAAGATCTGATTGCTGACAGCTACTCGTTTGAAGTATGTTCTGCCGGGTTGGAACGAGTTTTAAAACGGCCACAGGATTTTGCCCAGTTTATGGGAAGTGATGTACTGGTAAAGCTTTACCGGCCCAAAGAGGGAACAAAAGAATTCCCTGGTGTTTTAGCCGGATATTCCGATGGCAATGTGTCCATTACCGCAAATGATCGCCTCTTAACGTTTACAAAAGAGGAAGTCGCATTGGTACGGCTTCGTGTGGATTTTTAATAAAGGAGGAAATAGGGATGAACGCTGAAATTTTTGCAGCGCTGGCACAATTGGAAAAAGAACGGGGAATTCCCCAATCCTATATGATTGAAAAAATTACACAGGCGCTGGTTTCCGCGTATAAAAAAGATAAAGATGGATATACCGACAACGTTTTTGTGGAATTGACTCAGGATGATATGAAAATGTACGTCCAAAAAGAAGTTGTGGAGGACGTACTGACCCCTGCTACAGAAATCTCGCTGGAAGCAGCGCGTGCCATCGATCCCAAGGCACAGCTGGGAGATTTGGTCAATGTAGATGTCAAAACCCAGGCCTTTGGCCGTATTGCCGCCCAAACAGCAAAACAAGTAATTATTCAAGGCATCCGGGAAGCAGAACGAAGCATGGTGTTTGAAAGCTTTTCTTCCCGTGAACACGAAATTCTCACAGGCACTGTCCTGCGAATTGATCCCAACTCCGGAGACATGATTATCCGCATCGGACAGGGCAACGATCGGACAGACGCCCTTCTGGCTGCATCGGAGCAGGTTCGGAAGGAAGTATTCCGCGAAGGAGATCTCATTCGGGTCTACGTGGTAGAAGTACGCCGTTCCAGCCGCGGACCGCAGGTTATTGTATCCCGCACCCATCCCGGACTTGTCAAACGTCTTTTTGAATTGGAAGTTCCTGAAATTGCCTCTGGGTTGGTGGAAATCAAGTCCATTGCCAGAGAGGCCGGCTCCCGTACTAAGTTGGCTGTCCGGGCAACAGAGGAAAACATTGACCCGGTCGGTGCCTGCGTAGGAACCCGTTCTAGCCGAGTAGGCGCAGTGGTAGAAGAGCTGAAAGGCGAAAAAATGGACATTGTAGTCTGGTCGGATAATCCGGAAGAATTTGTAGCTTCCGCACTCTCTCCTGCCGATGTTCTTCGGGTCAGTCTTCTTCCTGGTCAAAATGCCTGTCGAGTCATTGTCCCAGATGATCAGCTTTCTCTGGCTATTGGAAAAGAAGGTCAGAACGCCCGTCTGGCTGCCCGGTTAACCGGTTACAAAATCGATATCAAGCCGGAATCCCAGGCTGATTTATCGGATGAACCAGCCTCCAAAGCACCTGCGGAATCCGGTAAATATCCATTAGTTTCAGAGTCTACGAAGTCCGAAGAAAACCTTTCTGCTTCTGAGTCTGCAGATTCCGACGAAGACCTCTTCCTTTCAGAACCCATAGAATCTGACAAAGACGGCTCGGTTGCAGAATCCACAGAGCTCTGAGGAAGCTGTGTATTTTCAAGGTTCCGAAGAAACCATGCCGTTTCAAGGTTCCTGGAATTCTGAGACCCCACCTGGTTTCCGCATTTGCAAAATTGGATGAACACCGTCAATTTCAGTGCTCGCGAAATTTGAAGAAAGCTGCTTTGCTTCGCAATTCCACAACACTCCTGTGAGTAGATTGCGAACACAGTTGGGGAAGCCGGAGGGGAAAATACCCAAGCTTTTTAAGATAGTTTCAATAGTTTCATGAGAGAAAGGAGTACGCGCCGTGCCCAAAAAAATTCCGCTGCGTCAATGTGTTGGTTGCCGCGAAATGAAACCGAAAAAGGAACTGATTCGGGTGGTAAAGTCCCCGGAAGGTGAAATTTCTCTGGACTTTAAGGGAAAAGCTCCCGGCCGCGGCGCCTATGTGTGTCCCAACAGTCAATGTTTAAAAAAGGCCATTCGTGCAAAAGCTTTGGAACGGGCCTTTTCTGCTCCCATCTCTCAAGAAGTCTATGACCTTCTTTTGGTAAGAATGGAGGCGGATGCCCTTGACTCCTAAGGCTTTAAACCTCCTGTCCCTTGCCCGCAAGGGAGGCAGAATTCAGTTAGGCGAAGAGGCAGTCGGTGCCGCCTGTCGCGCTGGCCATGCCAGACTTGTCATCCTCGCCAGCGATGCCGGCGGAAATGTAACCCGCCGCGCAAACAGTTTTGTACACAACAGCTCCGCACCGTTACTTTGTCTTTCCTTCACCCGCGACGAAATAGGCAGCGCCGTAGGCCGAAGCAGTTGCGCCATCGGGGCGATTACCGATGTGGCCCTGGCTCTGGCTTTTGTGGAAGCTCTGGATCAGCCGGAGCAAAACAGCCAGCTGTTGCAAGAGTTACAGGCCCGCGTTCAGCGGGTACAACAGCGCAAGCAAGAGGAAAAGGCCCATCAGAAAAATAAACGATACGGCAAGAAAAAACAGGAGGTGTCTAAATGAGTAGTTTAGTGAAATATCGTATACGAGAAGTCGCAAACGACTTTGGCGTCCCTGCCAAGGAAATTACCGACATTTTGGCCCAATATTTCGAAAAGCCCAAAAGCAATACACAGGTGCTGGACGACAATCAGCTGAATCTGATTTTTGACTATATGACACAAAAAAATCAAATTGATTCCGTTGAGCAAGTCTTTGCGGTTTTGGCAAATCAGGGTGCTGCGGAAGGCCCCAGCACTTTATCAGCCGAGCCCGAAGCTGTCCAAACATCTGCACAGGCTCCGCAGGAGCGTTCTCCTGCTTCTATTCCGGTCCAGGAGGCTTCTCCTAACCCGACCACAAACTCCACCCCCGCCAGCCCTGTGCAAACCGTTTCCCAAAGTGCCAAACCTGTCCAGCCGGAGCGCAGAAGAGAGCGGAGAATTGTAGACACCTCTGCCGTCACTGTCAATTCCGAACGGTTCGACGATCGAGTCGATGAGTTAGTATCCGAGCGGGTACAAAATTACGCCGGTGGCAAGCAAAAAATCGGCAACAAAAATAAGAAACAGCAAAAGGGAAAATTCGGCAACAAAGTGCGCAATGAAGAGCAAGAAAAAATGCGCCGTCTACAATTGGAAATTGCCAAAAAAGCTCCTCTTACTGTTAAAATTCCCGACGAAATTACAGTCGGTGAATTGGCTTCCCGCATGAAAAAAACAGCGGCAGAAGTCATTAAACAGCTGATAAAACTTGGAGTTATGGCTGCGGTCAACCAGGTAATCGACTACGATACAGCGGCGCTGGTCGCCATGGAAATGGGCTGCAAAGTCGAAAAAGAGGTCATCGTCACCATTGAAGACCGTCTCATTGACGATCATACCGATACCGAAGATGAACTGATTAGCCGCAGCCCGGTGGTTGTGGTCATGGGCCACGTAGATCACGGGAAAACCAGCCTGTTGGACGCCGTTCGGAAAACCAATGTAGCTTCCGGAGAAGCCGGCGGCATTACCCAGCACATTGGCGCCTATACCGTACAGATTAATGGCAATCCCATTACCTTTTTGGATACGCCGGGCCATGCGGCCTTTACTTCCATGCGTGCCCGTGGTGCAATGTGTACGGATATCGCGATTTTGGTTGTCGCTGCCGACGACGGCATTATGCCCCAGACCATTGAAGCGATCAACCATGCGAAAGCCGCAAATATTCCTATTATTGTAGCCATTAACAAGATGGACAAATACGGAGCCAATCCTGACAAGATCATGCAGCAAATCACGGAGTACGGTTTGGTTCCGGAAGAGTGGGGCGGTGATACCATTATGTGCCCCATCTCCGCCAAAACGGGACAGGGTATTGATCAGCTTCTGGAAATGGTCATCCTGACTGCCGAAATGCAGGAGCTGAAAGCCAATCCCAACCGTCGGGCCAAAGGTACAGTTATCGAAGCCCGCCTGGATAAATCCAGAGGCCCCATTGCCACCTTGTTGGTTCAAAACGGTACTCTGCGTCAGGGGGATATCATTATTGCCGGTACCGCTGTGGGCCGTGTCCGGGTTATGACAGATGACAAGGGTAACGTTGTCCAGCAAGCCGGTCCCTCCGTTCCTGTGGAAATCACAGGCCTTGCTGAAGTGCCCGGTGCCGGTGACACCTTTAATGCCGTAGAAGATGAGCGCATGGCGCGTCAGTTGGTTGAGCAGCGAAAGGAAGAACTCAAAGCCGCAGCTGCCAAACTGCAGACCAAAGTCACTTTGGATAATCTGTTTGCCCAAATGCAAGAGGGCGAAATGAAAGAACTCAACCTCATCGTAAAAGCTGACGTTCAGGGTTCTGCCGAAGCTGTCAAGGCATCTTTGGAGAAGATTTCCAACGATGAGGTGCGGGTCAAAGTGATCCATGCCGGCGTAGGGGCAATTTCTGAGTCAGACGTTTTGCTGGCTTCCACAGCCAATGCCATTATTGTCGGCTTTAACGTCCGGCCTGACGCCGCTGCAGCCTCTTCTGCACAGCGGGCCCATGTGGACATTCGGATGTACCGCGTCATCTATGATGCTATCAACGAAATTCAGGATGCCATGAAGGGCATGCTGGACCCGAAATTCCGGGAGGCTGTCATCGGTCATGCAGAAGTCCGGCAAACTTATAAAGTCTCCGCCATTGGCACCATTGCCGGCTGCTACGTAAAAGACGGAAAAATTACCCGGGATGCCCAAGTCCGGGTTTTACGGGACAATATTGTCATCCACGAAGGTGTTCTGGGTAGCTTGCAGCGGTTTAAAGATGCTGTAAAAGAAGTCGCAGCCAACTATGAATGTGGTATGTCCATTGAGAAGTTCAATGACATCAAAGAAGGCGATGTTCTGGAATGTTTCGTGATGGAGCAGATTAAGGACTAATTTTCTGGGGGAAACTGGCGGGATTTCCCGGCCGTTTCCCCCTTTTTGTCCATAAAGCTCCTATGCCATACTACCAGAAGAAAAGGAGGCAGAATATATGGCATCCAATCGAATCGGACGAATCAACGAGGAGTTACAGCGGGAGCTTTCCCGACTCATTCGCACGTTAAAGGATCCCCGGGTACAAACCATGCTCTCCGTCACCCAGGTGGAAGCCACTGGAGATTTACGCTATGCCAAAGTCTATATCAGTGTGCTGGACAAGTCCAAGGCTCCGGATGTGATGAAAGGGCTTAAATCTGCCGCCGGATTTTTGCGGCGGGAGATTGGAAATTCCCTAAGTCTTCGGTATACTCCAGAGCTGGTGTTTGAAGAAGATGACTCCATTACGCGGGGCGCCCATATTTTTGACCTTTTATCAAAACTCGCTCCCAGCGAGAGCCAGGAGGAACCGACACATGCAGACGATGACGCTCAGTGAGGCAGTCGACTTTTTATCCTGTAAGGATCAATTTGTAATCTTTACCCATCGGCGCCCGGATGGCGATACAACAGGCTGTGCGATTGCTTTATGTCTCGGCCTGCAATCTTTGGGAAAAAAGGCAATTATCTGGGAAAATCCACAATTTACTCCCCGATATGAATCCTATTTACAGGGTCTTCTGGGAACAAATTTGACGGCCCAAAGTACTCTCATTTCCGTAGATGTAGCTTCTGCACAGCTGCTCCCTTTAAATTTTACCGGCTCCCCATCCCAAATTGACCTGGCAATTGACCACCATGGCAGCAACAGCGGCTTTGCCAAGCAAAACCTTGTTATGCCCCACCAGGCAGCCTGTGGTGAGATAGTTTTTGAGTTATTAACTCTGCTCAAGGCATCTATCTCCTCCCAAATGGCTGAAGCGCTGTACATTGCTGTCTCTACCGATACCGGGTGCTTTCAATATGCCAATACTACCAGCAACACCCTGCGAGTGGCTGCCAGTCTGAAAGATCTGGGGGCCGATACCTACTGGATTAATAAGTTGTTTTTCGACACCAAACCATATAAACGGTTACAGCTGGAAGCACGTATGACCCAAGCTATGGAGTTCTTTGCCGGTGGTAGCGTGGGACTTTGTCTGCTTCCCAAAGCCTGGGAAGAAGAACTGCACCTTCAAGAGGACGACTTAGACTCCATATCCGGATTTGCCCGCAGTGTCGAAGGGGTAGAAATCGGAATTGTCATTCGGGAGGTCGAACACGGAGACGGAAAAATCTCCATGCGAACCAGCCCCATGTATAATGCCTCCCGTCTATGCAGCCAATTGGGTGGAGGCGGACATGCTGGTGCAGCCGGTGCCACTGTGACCGGAGGTTTGGAAAAAGCAAGAGCTGCCGTGCTCCAGGTATTAATATCTGCGGGCATTGTGCCACAAAACTAGGAGGTATCTATGCCTTCTGGTATTTTAGTGATTGACAAACCTGCCGGCTGGACCTCTCAGGACGTCACTGCGAAACTACGAGGCGTATTTCACCAGCGTAGAATTGGCCACGGGGGCACTTTGGACCCTATGGCTACCGGTGTCTTGCCTGTTTTTGTCGGACGTGCCACCCGAGGGGTTCAATTTTTTGAGGCCGCAGATAAAGAATATCTGGCCGGTCTGCGTCTGGGGCTGGTAACCGACACCCAGGATACGACAGGCAATGTCTTGTCATCCCAGAGCGTTTCCATCTCCCGGGAAGCTCTCCTTCCGGTTCTCAACCAGTTCCTAGGGCCCCAACTGCAAGTACCTCCCATGTATTCCGCAATCAAAATCGGCGGAAAAAAACTGTATCAGTTGGCGCGGGAGGGAAAAACGGCCCACAGAGACCCCCGACCCATTGAGATTTATCAGCTAGAGCTTCTGGAAGGTGTCGGGCAGGAGTTTCTCCTGCGAGTTTCCTGTTCCAAAGGTACTTATATCCGTACACTATGCCACGACATCGGGCAGGCCTTGGGTTGTGGAGGCTGCATGGCAAGTCTCCGCCGTACCCGGGCAGGCCAGTTCTGTATTGACCAGGCCATCAGTCTGGATGCGCTTTTGCAATTCCAGCAGCAAGGAGACCCTGCGTCTTTGCTTATGCCGGTAGACACGCTGTTCTCCCACCTTCCTGCCTACCGACTTACCCCGGAAGAGACAATTCGCAGCTACCATGGCGCGCAGATTCCTGCAGGAGCTCTCCCGGCAGGCCAATATCGGGTTTACGGTCCGGACGGGGAATTTCTTATGGTCGGGCAAAGTGATGGTGCCTTGCTTTCCACAGTAAAAAGTTTTTTTGAGGTGAAATCCAATTGCAAACAGGAAGTGTAGTCGCCCTGGGTTTCTTTGACGGCGTTCATCTTGGCCACGGCGCCCTTCTGACCCGTGCCCGGCAGAAGGCAAGTCAACTGGGCTGTCCCGCTACCGTTTTAAGTTTTGATCGGCACCCCAGTGCACTGATCGCAGGGCACAGTGTCCCGCTCATCAACACAGTTGAAGACCGCCAACGGCTTATGATGCGATACTACCATATCGACAAGGTAGTGCTGGCTCCCTTCCACTCCCAGATGATGCACATGCCCTGGCAGACCTTTGTAAAGGAATACCTGGCCGCTACGCTGCATCCTGTCCATATTATCTGCGGCCACGACTATCACTTTGGCTACCGAGGCGAGGGAACTCCCCAACGCCTTGCAAAGCTGTGCCAGGAGCAGAATTGGGGTTGCGACGTGATTGATAAAGTTTCCATAGACGGCATCACAGTCTCTTCCACATATATTCGTTCTTTAATCGGGCAGGGAAAGATACGCGAGGCCAATCGTTTTCTAGGACATCCCCACCTTCTCACAGGTCAGGTGATTCCCGGTAATCGAATTGGCGCAACTTTGGGGTTCCCCACAGCCAATCTCCTTTTGCCGCCAGGAATTGTCTGTCCTTTGCCGGGTGTCTATGCCACCAAGGTCAATATACAGGACCGCAGTTATATGGCGGTGACCAACGTAGGTACCCACCCAACCGTCGGACCTGCACCACAGACTCTGGCAGAAAGCTGGATTCTGGACTTTTCTGGCGATCTATATGGAAAAGAAATCCAAGTGGAATTCTATGACTTTTTGCGGCAGGAACAGACCTTTTCCTCTTTAGCTGCTCTGAAAGCGGCCATTGGGCGAAATGCAGAACAAGTACGAGCTTTTTTTGCCTGACTCTCATAGAACTTAACTGCCGGCTGCCGGGAAAAATACGGCAAGCCGGCAGTCGCTGCCTGTAAACCCTTTGATGGTTTCTCATGAATAAACTTTCTGCATCGTACGCGTGAGCTGGCGATTTTCCCGTCCTATCTGGGTAAACTATTTCCAGGATTTCTCTAACAATCCAACGGGAAATTGCACCCGGTCTTTTCCTGACATGACCCGGTCTTTCCCGCCCCTTTTACGATTTTCCGTCTCCGAACACTCGTGCTATGCACACACCAAAAGGAGGATCCATTATGTGGATTATATTTGCTGGTCTGTCCGCACTCTTTGCCGGTCTGACTGCGATTTTGGCCAAATGCGGCATCCGGTACACGGACTCTGATGTAGCTACTGCCATTCGGACTTTGGTTGTCGTCCTGTTCTCTTGGATTATGGTGGGGATTGTCGGCTCTTTTTCCACCATTGCCGGCCTTTCTTCCCGTACGTTTTTGTTTCTGATTCTTTCCGGTCTGGCTACTGGCGCCTCCTGGTTGTGCTATTTCCGGGCCTTACAATTGGGAAGCGTTAACAAAGTCGTACCCATTGACAAGTCTAGCACCATCCTCACGATTTTGTTTGCTATGGTAATCCTAGGAGAAACCCGGAACCTTCCAGGTCGCCTGGCTTCGGTTTTTCTGATTGCCGCTGGTACCGTTCTGATGCTGCAAAGGCAGAAAACTGACGCAACCATAAAAAGTCGAAGCTGGTTCTTCTATGCTTTGGGTTCTGCCGTCTTTGCAGCTCTGACCGGCATTTTAGGCAAAATTGGGATTACAGATGTGGAATCCAATCTGGGCACTGCCATCCGCACGGTTGTTGTAGTTTTGATGGCCTGGCTGATGGTTCTTATCCAGGGGAAATTGCCTTTGGTCCGTCAGGTTCCCAGGCGGGAGCTCAAATTTATCTGCCTATCCGGCTGCGCTACCGGTGCCTCCTGGCTGTGCTATTACAAAGCCCTGCAAATAGGACCGGTTAGCGGTGTCGTCTCCATCGATAAACTGAGTATCCTGGTCACGATCGGGTTTTCCACCATCTTTTTAAAAGAGAAGCTCAGTTTCCGAATGGCTTTCGGCTTACTTTTGATAACCGCAGGCACCATTGCCATCGCCTTGCTGTAACCATTTTTCCCGGTGTCTCCTTTGGGCCAGACGGCAAAATAATTCTTGGGAACGATACGCCTTGACACAGGTCTTTACATGCAGTACAATGAGGTATCACTTGAATATCGACAAGTCTTCAGGGCAGGGTGAAATTCCCGATTGGCGGTATAGTCCGCGAGCGCAAAGCGCAGGATTTGGTGCAATTCCAAAACCAACAGTAAAGTCTGGATGGAAGAAGATGTGTTGTTTGTGTATCTGCCGCCAATGGGCGGCATTTGGTACGCCAATTGATAACACCTGAAAGACAAGTCTGTTTTTCAGGTGTTATTTTGATTGGGAGGTCCTGTCATGAACAGCAATGCAAAAGTCAAAAAATACGTCATGCTTGGTATGCTCTGTGCCATTGCCTACACGGTAATGGCTGTGGGCCGGTTTCCGGTGGTTTTGTTTCTCAAATATGACCCCAAAGACGTCATTATTGCCATCGGCGGCTTTCTCTTTGGCCCCTTGTCCGCCGCTTTGATTTCCCTTGTGGTTTCAGTCCTGGAAATGTTCACTTTGAGCGACACCGGCATCATCGGGTGCATTATGAACGTTTTGTCCAGTTGTACCTTTACCTGTACAGCAGCCTGGATTTATGAAAAACACCGCACCTTAAAGGGCGCTACCGTTGGTCTGATCATTGGTGGAATTTTGACTGTGGCCACTATGCTTCTTTGGAACTATCTGATTACGCCTTTGTACATGACTACTCCCCGGGATGAAGTAGCCAAACTGCTTCTGCCGGCGTTTTTGCCCTTTAATTTATTGAAAGTGGTTTTAAACGGAGCCATTACTATGTTGTTATACAAGCCGGTTGCCACAGCCCTGCGGAAAGCCCATCTGGTAGAAGTCGGCAGCACGGCGCAGCGTCCGACCAAACGGCAACATGGGGGCGCCATTGCCGTTTGCTTAGTACTCATGATCACTTGTGTTCTATGGATTCTTGTCTTGCAAGGTATTCTATAGATCCGTTCTTTCTCCATTCCATCCAAAAAGTAAGCCACAGACTTCTTACGAAGTCTGTGGCTTTCGTTTCGTCCGGTAATCCAACGGGAGACTTAAATCTCCATAATTACCGGTAAAATCATGGGATTCCGTTTTGTCTTTTTATACAGATAGCTGGACAAATCATTTTTGATTGTTGTCTTAATGGCCGCCCAATCCTGGATTTTCTGATCCTGACAATGTTCTAAAGAGCCGGTCGCGACAGAACGCAACTCTTCCATCAGATTTTCTGCCTCTTTCACATAGACAAATCCGCGAGTAATAATATCCGGCCCCGTCAGCACACTGCCGTCTTCCGAGGAAAGATTGACTACCACCACAATCATGCCGTCTTGTGCCAAGTGCTTCCGATCCCGCAATACCACACTGCCAACATCTCCAACACCCGTGCCGTCCACCAGGACTTTGCCAGCCGGTACACTGCCGCCCAGTTTGCACGACCGGGAAGTGAGCTCAATCACCCGGCCCACATCGCTGATCAAAATATGCTTGGGATCCATGCCCATAGCCTGCGCCAGCTGGGCATGTTTGTGCAGATGTCTTTGCTCTCCGTGGATGGGAATGAAAAATTTCGGCTTTAACAGGCCATGAATAATCTTCAGTTCTTCCTGACAGGCGTGGCCGGAAACGTGCAAATCCGCCAGTTTATCATAGACAACGTCAGCCCCTTTTCGATACAGCTCATTGATAATGCGGCTGATGGACTTTTCGTTACCGGGAATCGCAGAAGCCGAGATAATTACCCGGTCTCCCGCCTGAATTTCCACCTGCCGGTGGCCGGAAAAGGCCATACGGTACATGGCGGACATATTTTCTCCCTGAGAGCCGGTGGAAACTACCACTACTTTTTGTTTTGGCAAGCTCTTAATGGCATTGATATCCACCAAAGTACCTGCCGGAATTTTCAGATAGTTTAGCTCCGTTGCCACCTTAATGGTGTTTTCCATGCTTCTGCCCGTGATGGCCACTTTTCTGCCGTATTTGTGGGCCATGGTAATCAAACTTTGAATCCGATGCATATTGGAGGCAAAGGTGGTAACGATGATTCTCTGGTTACAGTTTCGGAATTGTCTGTCAAAGCTCTCAGCTACCACATGCTCCGAGGGGGTATAACCCTGTCGCTCCACATTGGTCGAGTCACATAACAGGGCCAGGACGCCTTCTTTCCCCAGCTGGCCAAACCGGCCCAAATCAATCATCCCGTCTTCTGCCATGGGATCGATTTTAAAGTCTCCGGTCATGACCACAGTACCCACGGGAGTCTTAATGGCAAAGGCAACTGCATCCGCAATAGAGTGATTCACATGGATGAACTCAACGCTGAAACAGCCTGCTTTTACTACATCTCCCGGACTATGGGCAATCAGCTTCACTTTGTTGGCCAGGCCGTGTTCCTCTAGTTTCAGTTTAATAAGCCCCAGTGTAAGCCGTGTACTGTGAACCGGTGTATTGACCGTCTGCATCAGATAGGGAATCCCACCGATATGATCTTCGTGACCGTGGGTTACAAACAGGCCACGGAGTTTCGCCTTGTTTTTTACCAGATACGTAGTATCCGCAATCACCAGGTCCACTCCATACATATCGTCTTCCGGGAACCCCAGTCCGCAATCTACTACAATCATGTCCTTGCCATATTCCAGGACCGTTACATTTTTTCCGATTTCGTTGAGGCCTCCGAGGGAAATAATTTTCAGTTTTTCTGCCAATGAATATCACTACTCCTTTAAATATCCAGCGCACCGGGGCAATCCGGTCGCTAGGGTGCGGCCTTACAAAAGCACCGCTTTTCCATTGATTTTATGATAGAGGAGCCTTTCTCTACGGCAGCAATGGCAACACTAAACCAGCGCACACAACTGGCCTTAACGCAGCCCCGTCTCGCTACGCTAAAAACCCCTGCCTGCAAAGCTCCTTTATTCCCAATCTATTTTCTCAGCGCCGCAGCGCCTGCAGTCTGTTAACTGCCGAAAACACATCTGATTCAGTATAACACATTTTTCCCCGTTCGTATACCTATTTTTTATACAACCACGGAAATTCTTTTCGCGCCTGTTCTGCCATTTTCTCTGTTTCAGAAGGCCAAAGGACTTTATAGTTGTCTATCTGTTAAAAGTTTGATATAATATTATAATCTATAGTAGCGCTTTCTATCTGTTCTCTTGCTTGATTTGGCAATGAAAGGTGCTGATTCGGTGAATAAGAAATTGAGCCGGCTTTTGGTCCCCGGTATGACCTTATATTTTTTGGTTCTGGTAGGGTTTTCTGTAGTTGCTTTCTTCTTCGACCACTATTATCTGGCCGGGGGAGAGCTGGTTGTAACCATCGGACTGTTTATCTATTTTAAAATCAACAGCTCCCACAGGAAGAATGAAATTCTCAAATACCTGCAGTCCACAACGGCCTCTTTAGACTCTGCCCTGCAAAATGAGTTGCCATTGCCAATGGCCATCATTTCTATTACCAACAACGAAATTGTCTGGGCCAACACACATTTCAACAATTTGACCGGGATTCGGGCCACTTCATTTTTCAACCAACAGATAGACGCCGTCTTACCCCAGCTGCCAACCAAATGGCTCATCGAGGGAAAAAATGAATGTCCGGAAGACTATGTGTTCCAAAACCGGCGCTATCGGATTATGGGAAATCAGATTCATTCAGAGAAGGACGACCCTTCCATGTTCCTCTCCTCTATTTATCTGATTGATCAGACGGAGCTCTTAAAAACACGGGATGAATACATTCGCTCCCGCCCGATTGTCTCTATCATTCTGATAGATAACTACGATGAGCTGATTAACAACGTGACTGACAACGATGTCTCCACCATGAGCGCCATTATTAACAACCGGATTACCGCCTGGGCAAAAGGCAATGGCGGCCTTCTGCGAAAAATAGAGCGTAATCGCTATCTGTTTTTGTTTGAGGCAAAGGATCTTCCTCATTTTATTGAAGAAAAGTTTTCCATTTTGGATTCTGTCCGGTCTGTAACAAACTCCTCTGGCATCCCAGCCACGGTCAGCCTGGGAATCGGAAAAGACGGTGTCAGCTTTGAAGAGACCTATTCCTTTGCTTTGTTAGCCATTGAAATGGCACTTTCCCGTGGCGGAGATCAGGCCGTCTTGAAAGACCGGTATAATTTTTCTTTCTATGGGGGACATACCAAAGAAACGGAACGGCGCACAAAGATCAAATCCCGAGTCGTTGCCAACTCTCTCTCAGAGTTAATTCTCCAATCCAGCCATGTGTTTATTATGGGTCACAAAATGGCAGACCTGGATGCGGTAGGTGCTGCAGCCGGCGTTATGTGTATCTGTCGTAAACAGGGAAAACAGGGAAAAATTGTCATTAACCTTCAGGAAAATGCTGCCACGAGCCTCATTTCACAATTGCGGGGGTTGACAGAATACGAAGGCGCATTTATCACAGACCAAGATGCCCTTTTAATGGCCGATGCCAAGAGCCTACTGATTGTGGTGGATACCAACCGGCCTGATCAGGTGGAATCCAAGGCACTCCTGGAATCCATGTCCCGCGTTGTGGTCATTGATCACCACCGCAGGGCCGCCGACTATATCGAGCATGCCATTTTAAATTTCCATGAGCCGTACGTCTCTTCCGCTTCCGAGCTTGTGACGGAGCTTCTGCAATATGCTGTGGATCCCCAGAATATCCTGCCTCTGGAAGCCAGAGCCCTCTTGGCCGGAATCGTTTTAGACACCAAGAATTTCGGTGTCCGCACTGGAAGCAGTACTTTTGAAGCTGCGGCTTTCCTTCGCCGAACCGGCGCAGACCCGGTAGAAGTCAAAAAGCTCTTCCAAAACGATTTGGAGCAGACACTTTCCCGTTATCGAATTATTCAGGCAGCCCGCCTGTATCGGGGTGAAATTGCCATAGCAGCCCTGGATTTTACGGCCAATCGTACCATTGCCGCCCAGGCAGCCGATGAGTTGCTCACCATTTCCGGTATCACTACATCTTTTGTTTTATATCCCGATGCAGAACGGATTATTATTTCCGCCCGTTCCATTGGTGATGTCAATGTACAGATGGTGCTGGAACCTCTGGGTGGCGGCGGAAACGCTGCTACTGCCGGTGCACAAATTCCCGGGAAAGAAATGAATACCGTTTTGACAGAACTGGTAGGTTCTATTGATAAATACTACGAATCGTAAAAAGAAAGGAACCCAAAACCATGAAAGTTATTTTATTGCAGGATGTAAAGGGAAAAGGAAAAAAAGGGCAAATGATTGAGGTCTCCGACGGATATGCCCGTAACTATATGTTGCCTCGGAAAATTGCTGTAGAAGCCAATCCTGACAATGTCAACACTATGCGTATGAATGACAAAGCCACTGCCGAGCGCCAGGCAAAAGAGCGGGCAGAAGCTCTTGCCATCTCCCAGAAAATGAAAACCTTTACCTTAACGGTTACTGCCAAAGGCGGCGGTGCCGGTCGTCTTTTTGGAGCCGTTACTTCCGCAGAAATCGCAGAAGCTTTACAAGCCCAACAGGGTATTTCTGTAGACAAGCGGAAAATTGTGGTAGAAGAACCGATTAAGACTACTGGTCTATACCATGTGAAGTGCAAACTAGGGTACGAAATCACTGGTGAATTGTCCGTAAATGTAGTTGAGGGTTAAGGTCTTATTGGCCAGGCCCTTCCAGGCGGTAACCCCTTTGGATGGAGAGGAGGGATTGGGTGGAAGATCTTCTGATTAGACAAGTTCCGCAATCTATGGAAGCGGAGCAATCGGTTCTGGGCGCAATGTTGATTGACAGCCGCTGTATTGCTGAAGTCATAGGGCTTTTGCAACCTGACGACTTTTATTTACAGCAAAACCGAGACATCTATGAAACCATCTACTCCATGTTTCAGTACTCGGAAGTCATTGATCCGGTAACCGTTCTGGACAAAATGAAAGAGCGGGGTGTATTCGAAGAAAAAACCTCCGTTTCTTACCTGATGCAGCTAATGGAAATTACTCCCACGGCTGCCAATGTGAAACAATACTGTACCATTGTCAAAGACAAGGCGCTTTTGCGCAACCTGGCTCAGGCGGCTGATGAAATCAATCAGACCGTAACTGAGGGAGTGGGAACTGCCCAGGAGATCCTGGAGGCGGCAGAAAAGAAAATCTACGCTCTGCGTAAGGGAAACACCCAGGAAAGTCTGGAACATATTGGGACCGTTCTAATTAAGGTCTTTGATCAGCTAAACGAGTTGGCCCAGTCGGACCGGGAAATCCCCGGACTGTCTACGGGTCTACGGGATCTGGATAAAAAGATCAACGGTCTGAACAAGTCTGACTTACTGTTAATCGCAGCACGGCCCGGTATGGGAAAGACCTCGATTGCCCTGAACATTGCCCTCAATGTGGCCAAAAAGACCGACAAAACTGTAGCATTTTTCTCTCTGGAAATGTCCCGGGAACAGCTGGCTATGCGGTTGATTTCCAATGAAAGCTTTGTCGATAACCAAAAACTGGTCACAGGAAAACTGACGGAAGAGGAATGGACCAAAATCGGTCTGGCCTCCTCTGCTTTGAGCCAGACCGATATTCGGGTGGATGACAATCCCACCATTACTGTGGCGGAAATGAATGCTAAATGCCGCCGTTTGGATAACTTGGGCCTGGTTCTGATCGACTACCTGCAACTGATGAACTCGGCCAATGGGAAAGTCAATGAGAACCGTGTTCTGGCTGTCAGTGAAATTTCCCGAGCCCTGAAGATTATGGCCAAGGAGCTGAATGTTCCGGTCATTTGCCTCAGCCAGCTTTCCCGCGCCAACGAAAGCCGCTCCGACAAACGGCCTATGCTCTCCGACTTGCGAGAGTCCGGTGCCATTGAACAGGACGCAGACGAAGTGCTCTTCCTGTATCGGGACGACTATTACAATGAAAATTCAGAGGAGAAAAACGTGGCAGAATGTATTGTGGCCAAAAACCGTCACGGAGAGACCGGAACCGTTAAACTGCAATGGCTGCCTCAATTTACCACTTTCTCCGACAGGGAGTGGAAACACAGTGAGGGATAAACTGCTTGCCTGGTGTCAGTCTATGGATCTGGTAAAGCCCGGAGATTCACTTATCCTGGCTGTTTCCGGCGGCGCCGACTCTATGGCAATGCTTCACTTTTTTTCTGCGCTGGCCTCCCAATGGCATCTCAAACTTACCTGTGCTCATTTCAATCACCATCTGCGGGGAGAAGAATCAGACCGGGATCAGGCTTTTGTAGCAGAGCAATGTCATCTTTGGCACATCCCTTTTGTACACGACGGTGCCAATGTAAATGCAATCGCCCGGGAAAAAGGGCTTAGCCTGGAACAGGCCGCCCGGGAAGCCCGATACACTTTTTTGAGCTCTGTAGGCGCAGGTTCTAAAATCGCCACAGCCCACACTGCCACTGACAATACGGAAACGGTTCTGCTCAACCTGGTACGAGGTGCTTCCTTGCAGGGTCTGTGTGGGATTCCTCCCAAACGTGGGAATTTGATTCGCCCTATGCTGTGTGTAACGCGGCAGGAAATCCTGGCATACCTGGAACAAGAACACGTTTCCTTTGTGGAAGACTCCACCAATGGGGACGATTTCTGCCGGCGTAACCGTTTGCGGCACCACGTGCTACCGGCTCTGTTACAGGAAAATCCGGCTTTACAGGAACAGCTGGTGCTGCGCAGCCTCTTGTTGCGGCAAGATGCCGAGTATCTCCGGCAGCTTGCCGGTGCAGCCCTTGACACATGCCGCACGAACCGAGGTATACAGGTTTCCAAATTCTTAGCGCAACCTCCGGCTCTGCATGTTCGGATGATCCATCAGTGGCTAAAAGAAGAAGGCTGTCAGGAAGTTTCCATGATGCATATTCAGGGAGTATTGGGTCTTTTACACTCTTCCAAACCGGCAGCCCAATACCGTCTGCCAGGTCTGCGAACCATCGCCCGGGAATATGATGTTTTAATTTTTCAGCCGCAGGAATCTCCGTCCATTTGTGGCTCCCAATTACTCCGTCTTCCCGGTGAAACCCGTTTGCCTGGCTCTTGTTACACCGTAAAGGCACAACTGATAAAAAATTTAAAGGCAGTGGAAAATACCCCCTACTCTTTTGCCCTTAAGTATGATATGATTGAGCAAACCAATCTTCTTCGCTCCCGTCTGGCTGGGGACGTTCTGCACCGAAAGGGTGGGAGCAAGCCGGTGAAAAAGCTATGGATTGACGCAAAAATTCCCCAGCGGCTCCGTAGCGCTCTGCCGGTCCTTGTCATCGGCGATACCGTTGCAGCTGCGGCTGGTATTGGTGCAGATCCCCGCTACCTGGCTCAGCCAGGGCAGAAAGCCTGGCAGATTACCATACAAAGAGAGGATGTAAGGCTATGATTCATCCAACGGATATGATGCAGGATATTGAAAAAGTTCTTATCTCTCAGGAAGAGATTTCCCAAAAAGTTGCTCAGGTAGGAGCTCAGCTCTCCCAGGACTACAAAGGAAAAAATCCTCTGTTTGTGGGCATTTTAAAAGGTGTCGTTCCCTTTTATGCTGCCATGCTGCAGCAAATTACCATCCCGTGCCAGACAGATTTTATGTGTATTTCCTCTTACTCAGGGACCCAATCTACCGGCCATCTGGCGTTCCGAAAAGATCTGGATCAGTCCATTGCTGGTCGGCATGTAGTAATTCTGGAAGACATTCTGGACTCCGGCACTACGCTTTATGAACTTATGCAGATTTTACAGTCCCGTGGCCCTGCGTCCCTCAAAATTTGCACCTTACTGGATAAGCCCACTGGCCGGAAAAAAACCATTGAAGCAGACTATTGTTGCTTCACCATTCCGGGTGAGTTTGTCGTAGGCTATGGACTGGATTACAATGAATACTATCGTAACTTACCGTTTGTAGGTGTCCTGAAACCCCAGGTGTATCAGGACGCAAACGGCTAACGGAAATATCAGAAAATTTAAGGCGAGTCGGGCTGTTCGACTCGCCTTAAATTGAAAAGGAGATTTTCTCTTGAAAAAACAATCTCACATCTCGGTTTTTCTGTTTTATTTTATTATTTTCGGCATTTTACTGATTTCGGCTTCTATGCTGTTTCGTACCGACGCCGGTACTTCGCTGCAATATTCCGATGTAGTTGATTTATTTGAAAATGAACAGGTTACCTCATTTTTAGTAGACGACAGGGATAATCTGATTCTGCAGCTCCGCACGCCTCTGGACGGGCAAACTGTGGCCGTGTACCGACTTTCTGACGTATCCCGGTTCCGGGAAGAACTGGAACCGCTCATTCGATCCCAATATGCGGCTGGCATTCTCACTTCCTATGATTTTCAGCCGGAGTATGAGACTCCTTGGATTTTAACTGTTTTGCCCTATATTTTGGTGGCTATTGCTTTGATTATCGTGTTTCTGATTCTCATGAATCGGGCCAATGGCGGCGGCAATATGGTGCAATTTGGAAAAGCTAACGCCCGTTTCGGTACCGATCCGTCCAAAAAAGTCACGTTTGCCGATGTGGCCGGTGCGGACGAAGAAAAGCAGGAATTGCAGGAAATCGTTGAATTTCTACGCAGTCCCAAGAAATTTACGGCGCTGGGAGCCAGGATTCCCAAAGGTGTTCTTTTGGTAGGTCCTCCTGGTACCGGTAAAACTTTGATTGCCAAAGCAGTTGCCGGTGAGGCTGATGTACAGTTCCTCTCTATTTCCGGATCTGACTTTGTGGAGTTGTATGTAGGTGTAGGTGCCAGCCGTGTGCGGGATCTCTTTTCTCAGGCCAAAAAAGTCGCTCCAGCCATTATCTTTATTGACGAAATTGACGCTGTAGGCCGTAAGCGGGGCGCCGGCCTGGGTGGAGGTCACGATGAGCGGGAACAAACCCTTAATCAGCTGTTGGTAGAAATGGACGGCTTCGGACAAAACGAAGGTGTTGTGGTCATGGCAGCAACCAACCGGCCGGATATTTTGGACTCTGCACTCTTGCGGCCCGGCCGTTTTGACCGGCAAATTTATGTGGGAGCTCCCGATGCAAAAGGCCGGGAAGAGATTTTAAAAGTGCATTCCCGCCAAAAACCGCTCGCAGAAGATGTCAATCTGGAAGCCATCGCAAAAATGACCGCAGGCTTTACCGGTGCCGATTTGGCGAATTTACTCAATGAAGCAGCCCTGCTGGCTGCCCGGATTGGCCGGCCATATATTACCATGGAAGATTTGGAATCTTCCATGATCAAAGTGATCGCAGGACCGGAAAAGCGAAGCCGCCGGATTTCCGCCCACGAGCGAAAACTTACAGCGATTCACGAAGCCGGTCATGCCGTAGCTATGTACTATTTGCCTACCCACGATCCGGTGCATCAAATTACCATTATCCCCCGTGGTGGTGCAGGAGGTATGACCATCAGTCTGCCGTCTGACGACCGGAATTTTGCCTCTCGGAATGAAATGTTGGAGTCTATTATCTCTTTTTTGGGCGGACGGGTTGCAGAACAGCTGTTCCTGGATGATATTTCTACGGGGGCATCTGATGATCTGCGAAGAGCTACCGCTATCGCCAGAGATATGGTGACCAAATACGGAATGAGTCAACGCCTTGGAGCGGTGTCCTATGAGTCTGGTGGAGAGGTTTTTATTGGGCGGGATTACGAAAAGACCAAAGCCTACTCAGAGCGGGTTGCAGGCAATATTGACGAAGAAGTGCATACGCTTATGGAGCAGGCTTATAACCGCTGCACCGAGATTTTAAAAGAACATGCCAATAAATTGTTGGCAGTCTCTGATTACCTTCTGGCCCATGAGACTATGGGGCGTGAAGAGTTTGAGGCTATGATGGCACAACCGGATGATGCCGTACCTTCTCCCGTAACATCTTAAAAAGCAGCTGCATCCAAAAATTTTGGAATTTCATGCCCCCTATGAATCAATAGTGGGGCATGTTCTATGGTATTCTGTTTTACGGAAATTCCGTCTCGCAGCGCGGTTGTTTCCTGTATACGCTATGGTAGCGCAGTATTCTTTTTTAGGGTCTACTCTGTTTCTGGATACGTTCTGAGAATATACCCGACTTCATAACACATTCCGTCCCTCAACGTGTCCGGCTCATAATACGCACCGTTCCTTGACATGCCCGGCTTCGTCATATACTCAACATTTTAAGGGAGGCCAAGAAATGCCCAGCTCATTAAAAAAATTTGCCAATTATGGAAAAGGGAAAACGATTGCGCTTCTTCTCGTGGGACTTCTCCTAATTGGCGTATGCGGTTTTGGTATTGTCTCTCTCACTACCTTTCAGCCGGAACCGGTTCCCTATGAAATTGGTTCCAGTTGGGACCCCAGTCAGCCGGTCTATGTATCCGCACAATTTGCCGGCTATCAATTTGCCAGTTTTACAGACAGCGGCGATATGGGGTTCTATCTCGTCTTTGACGTAAGCCAGGATTCCCTGGCCGGATATGTTCTGTTTGGTGGCCCGGAATTGGAATCACAGCTGACACAATTGCAAGATTATACATACGGTCTGACCAATGTCCAGCCGGAACCTGTTCTTCTCACCGGTTATCCTCTCATATGGCCAGACGGGATCGCTCCTTATTTGGTGGAAGCATTTAACGCTGTTCTGGGTGTCGAAATTTTGGAGGAATCCATGATTCCAGAATTACTTGGCTCCTATTATATCGATACTACCTATCAGCCCAATACACCAACTATCCTGGCACTTTGGGTTCTCATTGTGGTATGTACCATTGCGTTGCTCTTTACCCTTGCGAAAGATGCCAGACGAAATGGGGTTACCAACCGCAGTTGTAATGCTCTGTCAGAAGA
>CALXCQ010000011.1 GCA_944386835.1 uncultured Oscillospiraceae bacterium
AAAAGCTGCGCCAAGAGAATTTCGCTGTCCCTTGATCTGGCAGAGCAATACCCAACCAACGCCCACCAGCAACATCAAGAAAGATACCAGTCCCAATAATCCCATGTCATCCATCACCTGCAGAAGGTGGTTATGAACATACAACGACTCATAGAAGTATGGCTGGACCGCAGTATAAAGAGCTTCTGTACTGCCAAATCCATGTCCCATTATTGGAGACTGCAAAAAGAGAAGCATGCTATCTTCAAAGAATTGTAGTCTCTGCCAAGTACTCATACTGCTCCCAAGTGCGTCCTGAATTCGATCCGCAACAAAGGAGGGTAAAAGCGGATACCCCATATGCACTTTTGTTCCATCGGAGAGGCTTACCTTCTCAATCACGTCACCTGGAGTTCCGATAAATCTGAAATGCGCAGTTTCATCTTCAGGAAGTATGAATTGGCAATCCATAATCGATCCACTATATAAAGTTGTGCTGGTGAACTCCAGCTCCTCCTGCCAGCTTTGTGTGTAAACCACAACCGTTACCTCTGGCGGAGCAGTCGCTTCCATTGAATATGTTCCTGCAGAAAGGTCGACTGCCCTAGTAACCTCCCCACTGTTTCCAATTTTATAGGGACCAGAAATCAATATCGCTGCAATACCATAACTTATCAGCAAAACAACCACTACAAGAGCTGAGGCTCCGATTGCTCGTCCATGTCCTTCAAGTCGTTCTACAAGACGACTGCAAATTCCCCTATCTACCCCATAAATTACTAAGCCGCACAGAACAAGCAACACTATTGGCAAAGCCGACTCTGTCCCAACAAAAGGCATAGAAACAGCCGACAAAAAAACTGCGATGACGGCACTTTAAAAAAAGAAGAAAAATAATGGTACTCTTTGCTCTTTTCCGGATACAAGCAAATAGCAAATTAATGCCAAGGCAAAACAGAGTATCCCACCTCGGCTAAGAGAGAGCACAAATCCCATCATGGACATTCCCAATAATATTTGGGCGAAAAGCTTCTTCTGAAACTCTTTGCTGTCCAGTGCTAGGTATACCGCGACGATCGTTCCTAACGCAAATATGTTAGCAGTTACATTCGCGTCATTATAAATCCCACGTATGCGGGCATAGGTGGCCTGCTTCTCCAAAAGCGTAACATATTCACCATTACCCAGCAGCTCCATAAGCCTTGCAAAAGGCGCATATAGTATCTGGCTACCATCCATATCTACGGAGAGCAGGCTGATAATAGCGCAGATAAATACAAACCCCCACAAAAGGGCACGAACGTGGCACTTCTTCCCTCTCGCCAAAAGAATGATTACCAGGGAAAAAGAAGCCAATAACTTTACATATTCCTTAAGTGCATAGTTACCAAAATTGCTGTAAAGACCCGCGCAGCCGCCTACCAGTGCAAATAACAACAGTCCCAGCGTCGGAACAGAAAGCCTTTGCCGAAAGTTGGATAGAGGCCCACGCCCGATCAGAGACACAATTGCAATGCATGCTAAAATTACTGCAGCAATCTTGGTCTGCACAGTCATTGCAAAAAACAGTGTAGTGGTAAAAAAGGCAACAAACAGCCGGTCATAGCATTGTTTCTCCGCAGTCACGGAGGGTTCAACTGTCGCGGCAATTTGTGGTGCCGCCTGTACAGGAACTGGTCTCTTTCGCTTCACGGGTAGTCCTCCTCCGGAAAGTGCTTATTTCAGTCAAAAAAATTCATAAAGCTTGTTCGGTATATGCTGAACAAACTTCTTCCGTAGGGCCAATCATCCGAACATGCCCATTTTCGAGCCAAATGACTCGATTGCACATTTGGCGTATTTGTGCGAGACTGTGGGACACAAACAGTACCGTTGTTCCTCCACTCATCAATTCTTGCATTCTGGCGAAGCTCTTCTTTTGGAAGAATTCGTCACCAACTGCTAAAATCTCGTCCACAATCAAAATCTCCGGATTTACCACAGTAGCAACGGAAAAGGCAAGCCGCATCATCATACCGGAAGAGTATGTCTTAATGGGCATACTTATGAACTCTCCCAGCTCGGAGAAGGCAATGATTTCATCAAGCTTGGATTTGAGGTACTGCTCCGTATAACCCAAAATGGCCCCGTTGAGAAAAATATTTTCGTAGCCGGTCAGTTCTTGATCAAAGCCGCTGCCAAGTTCCAACATCGGAACCACATTGCTCTTTAGGTCTACAGTTCCACCCGTAGGCTTATAGATACCTGAGATAATTTTCAGCAGAGTACTTTTCCCGGAGCCATTCCTTCCAATGATTCCCACAACTTCACCTTTGTTCACATGGAAAGAAACATCCGTTAGGGCATGGAATTCCTGAATGTTTCGTTTCCCTGTAGCCAAATTGATGACCCAATCTTTTAGGCCACTCGGCCGGTTGAGATCCATGCGGAATACCATGGAGACATTGTTCACTTCAATAATGGATTCCATGGGCAACTCCTCACAGATAAAAGACAAATCGGTCCTGTGTTTTACGAAACACCCACAGGCCAAGAAGCAATGGTACCGCTGCGCACAGTGTGCAGTATAAGAATGTGTAAGGGCCTGGAGCTTGTCCGCTAATTGTAATAGTTCGTAAAAAATAAATAAACTGATACATCGGATTCATGTGGTATAGCCACATGAATTGCTGAGGGATAATATCTTCCGGGTAGAAAATAGGTGTTAAATACATCCACAAAAGCGAAACCACATTCCAGAGAAATTGCGTATCACGAAAAAAAACCATAGAACTAGACAACAACAGACTCATTCCAACGCAAAAAATCGTGGTATAAAGCAGCACAAGGGGAATAAGCAACATTGTTTTAGAAATGGGAATTCCAGAAAAAAGGATAATAAGGCAGAGGGGTATCATGGAAATCACAACATTAATTGCTGATGAGAGAACGCGACTGACGGGGTAGATATATTTAGGCACATAAACTTTTGTAATTAAGGAAGCGTTTCCAATAACGGACATGAGGCCCAGCCCAACAGCCTCCGAGAAAAAGTTAAAAAGGATGCCTCCGCTCATAAGATAGACGGCATAGTTATCGATATTTGATTTGAAAAGGGATGCAAAGACCAGGTATTGCACAGCCATTGTTAAGAGAGGGTTTAAAAAGCTCCACAGCACTCCTAGAATGGATCGTTTGTATTTTGTCTTGAAGTCCCGCGAAACGAGCTGTTTCATTAAAAATGCGTATCGAGCCAAGCCAATGCAAATTGAAAAGATGCCTTTCTTCCCCTTTTTCCAACGAGAATATCCATCCCAGTAAGCCGCAGAGAATAGCAAAGTAAGTAGCAGGACAGCTGGCCAATACAGTTGTTTCAACGCGATAAAATCTCGCCCAATCGCAGAAAAGCATAGCATCCCATCCATCGCCACGCCATTTATATAGAGGGGTGAGTCAATCTGTAT
>CALXCQ010000012.1 GCA_944386835.1 uncultured Oscillospiraceae bacterium
CACCTGTTCCTGCTCAGCTTGCAAGATGATAGGCACTCCTGGCTGCACATCCGGAATAGAAATCCGGCGAAAAACCTCCCGCTGTGTGAGGGTCACATACCCCAGTGCTTCCAGTCTTCGCACAGTCGCCATGGTACAGCCTGTAAAATATTCTAACTCTTTTACACTGGTGCTTCCAACAACAGCTAGTAAATTCAGTGCTTCTGCCTGGAGGGGTGCGCTTTTCTTCCGCTTGCCAGCATAGGCCATGGCCTCTTCTGCCGGAACTGCCAGACAGGCTATATTCTCTGTTTTATCGGATACTTTCCGGGCCACAGATCTCTGCTGTGCCAGAAATTTTTTACGCTGTAAGTAGGCCAAACCTTTTTCCAGACTTTCTTCCGGAATCTGCTTTTTTAAGGCTGTCCTCTCAGCCCGTCCGCCCAAGTCCCAGATAACCTGCATAATCTGCAACTCGTTCGGTCTGTGTTGCAGTTGTTCCTGCCATTCCGATACTTCGACCGTAATTTGATAGCTTTCCACATCGGAAAACCAAAGTCCCGCCGGGATAATGGCTTTGACTGCCTCGTAAAACGTACAATAATACCGTTCTACCATAAAGGCTGCCAGCTTCAACATAGGCGGCTGCAAAATCGGTTGGAGATCCAAAACTGTCCCAATCTGTTTGAGGCTCTGGTCGCTCCCCTGGAAAACTTCCACTACAATACCCTCTGTCTTCCGGTTTCCGTTTCCAAACGGTACCATCACCCGCACCCCGGGTTGCACACTTTGTGAGGCGTCAAATGAATAGCTGTAAAGCTTGTCTATTCCATAGACCGCAGCTGAAACTGCAACTTTTGCAATCATTTTCACCCTCCGCATAGATGCTTTCAAGGCGTAGGCAAATTACAGCCTGCGCCTTGTGTTATGTGCCTTATTTTAAATAGTCGTCTTTGATTTTTGCAGTCAACTTTCCTTCGGCTACCTCTTCAATGGCCATGGTCACCGGCTTTTTACTCAGCGGCTCATGAAACATTTCTGCCTCAATAGAAATCTGACGAGCTCTGCGGGCTACCACATTTACCAGTAGGTAGCGGCTGTCTATATGTTTTAACAATTCCGACATGGGGGGGTATAACATTTATAATTCCTCCTTGAGTAATGAAATCCGGTTTTTCACTTTGCAGCTTTCCGCCGTAAGGATGGCCAAAAGCTCTTTGACAACATGCTCGACTTCGTCGGAGATAAGAATATATTCGTACTCCGTCGCCTGGGTATATTCCCATCTTGCCTGCTGAAGCCGCAGCTCAATTTTATCCGGTGGCGTATCACCACGGCCTGTCAGCCGCCTCCGCAGCTCCTGCCAGGAGGGAGCCGCCAAAAAAATCATAATTGCATCGGGCCTTTTGGCCTTTATTTGCAGCGCTCCCTGCGGTTCAATATCCAGAAGGACATCATATCCCTCTGCAAGTGCCTTGTCAAGGGGCGCAACCGGTGTACCATAGTAATTACCCGCATATTCGGCATGCTCCAAGAGCGCGTCTTCCTGAAGCATTTCTTCGAATTTTTCTCTGGTTACAAAGAAATAACTTTTTCCCTCTTCTTCGTCTGGGCGCTTGGGCCGTGTGGTAGCGGATACGGAAAACTGAATCTTCGGTTTATACTGCAAAAGGGCTTTGACGACTGTGCTCTTCCCGACTCCCGATGGACCGGAAAGGACAATGAGCTGTCCTTGGTTCACGACTCCAACTCCTCCTCATTGTAGGCCAGTTCTCCTGCCATTCGGTCTGCAATTTTCTCAGGACCGATGGCTGACAGAATCACATGGTCAGTGTCCATGATTAAAACCGATTTTGTCTTTCGTCCAAAGGAGGCATCAATCAACATCCCGCGATCCTTGGCCTCCTGAATCAAACGTTTAATCGGCGCAGAATCTGGGCTGACAACGGTCAATAAATGTTCAGCGGATACTAAGTTTCCAAAGCCAATATTTAATAGCTGCATCTGGCCCTCCACTATTCAATATTCTGGGTTTGCTCCCGTATTTTCTCCAACTCTGCCTTGATTTCTACCACAGTTCTGGCCTGCTCAATGTCGTTGCCCTTAGAACCAATCGTGTTGGCTTCACGATTCATTTCCTGCAACAAAAAGTCCAGCTTCCGCCCAATGGGACCACCTGTGCTCAGGAGGGAATCCATCTGTCCTAAGTGGCTGCGCAGTCGAACCGTTTCTTCGTCCACTGCTATTTTGTCTGCAAAAATTGCCGCCTCTGTCAAAATTCTACTTTCTTCAATTTGCGTGCTTTCCAAAACTTCCCGCAATTTTGATTCCAAGCGAGCCCGGTACTCGCTGACCGTTATCGGGTTTCTGCGCTCCACTGCTTCCACCAGAGACAAAATTTTTTCCCCACGGCTGCGCAGATCTTGCTCCAGAGCTTGTCCCTCTTTTTTGCGCATAGTGTCATAGGCATCCAGTGCCTGGTTTAGCACCTGCACAATCTGCTCCGTGACCTTTTCCTCGTCTTCTTCCGTTTTTTCTATCACAAATACGTCTGGCAGTCGGCTGAGGGAAGTGGCTGAAATATCATCCCGCACACCATATTCTTCCACCATTGTCCGCATGGCCTGCAAATAGCCTTCCAAAACTCCTTTGTTAATGCTCACTTTTACCGATTCGTCGGCAGACATGTTGTTGACAGAAATATAAATATCTACCTTTCCCCGTGAAACGGCATCCTTTACCCGCTGTTTCACTGCGTCTTCCGCGAAAGCAAACACTCTGGGCATTTTCACATTGCAATCCAAATAGCGGTTGTTGACAGAACGAATTTCCACAGTTATTTCCCGGTTATCTACGTTTGCTACTGCCCGCCCATAGCCGGTCATACTTTTAATCAATTGCCCTTCCTCCCTAAAATGCATTGTCACGACAGACGCCTCTATCGTGACAATGCGATAGTTCCTTTAGTTGTCATCTGTCACCAGTACTACAACACTATACTCTCCAATGGCACCTGCATTGGTGTATCCGTCAATATACACGGTTACTGGGACTGTATAGGTTCCAGGCGCAGTAATCTCACTCAAATCCGCCACAACCCGTACATTATTGGCCGCGATTTTGTCAATCTCTGTACTCTTGGCTCGCACCAGGATCTGCAATTGCTGTGTCATAGAAATCGGTTCGTAGCCCTCCGGCTTATTGACAAATGCAATATTGGTAGCCCGAATTGTCTTCGTCTCCATGCCACGTATTTTCACACTGACAGTCGCAGACTCATCGCCGCTGACATTTTTGGTGTCATTGGGAATTAAGATTGGGAAGGTGTATTCCTCGGAAATTCCAAAGTCTCCCAAATCAATATTGCCAAGAGAGATTTGACTAATTCCTTCCAGAAGAGCCGCATCTCCAGAAATCATAATGCTGGATGGCTCTATATCATAGATCACATCATTAGAAGTTGCGCCGCCACCATCAATAAATTCCACGCTCAGCGGAATGTCCTTATACATAACAACCGGAAGAGTTACTTCAATGGTAGTAACATCGCAGGTGATTTCACTGGAATCCACTTTTTCGCCGGCGCTGTCAATTAACGTATATTCCAATTCCGCAGTAACGGTTTTATCCAGATTCGTCCGGTCCAAAATGACCTGGGCATAGCTGACCTGATTCACAATCTCCTCTGGGCCCTCAATCGTAATGGTATCATGATCGAAAGTCATCGGCTCTGCCATATACCCCTCAGCCACATTTCCGTCAAATACGCCCTTTACTTCTATCGTCTTGGAGGCCATCTTGGCCAAAGTGAAGGATACACGATAGGGCGTACGGTCCGTAACACTGACTTCCAGATCGCTCAACTCTGCCGCAAAGGTGACTTCATAGCTCAGACTATAGTCGCCCGCTGACCGTAAACGGCTTACATCTACAACCGCGCTGACAGTCTCGGCGCTTAGTTTTTTTAAATCTGCCCGTTTTCCGGTTACGTCAATACTGACGAGTGTGTCTCCCCCTTCTGTTACCAGAAGGCTGCGATCTTGCTGGATTTCATCTTGACCATAGAAGGTCACAGGAATTCCGGATATGGTCACCGTATCCTCCGGGTTGACAGTTGTCACAACATAAACCCACAAGCCAATGGAACACAGGAGTGCAATCAGAAAGGATATTGATCTATTTTTCATGGGAATCATCCTTTCTTACCAGCACATCCTTCGCTTTCTCCAACAAATGCTTTCCTTTTTCCAAAAAGCCTTGGGGCGTTGGGCCCTGGATCGGCGCCAATTCTTTCAGGAGAAGCCTCTCCAAAGTTTTGGGAGCTAAATGCCGCTTCAGCATCCCACCGATGGCAACAGAAATGGTCCCGGTCTCTTCCGAAACGATTACCACCACAGCGTCAGTTGCCTCGCTCATTCCTACACCTGCACGATGCCGTGTTCCCAAATCGCTGCTCAAATGTGGATTTTCAGACAACGGCAGCACACATCCCGCTGCCGCCAGACGGGAGTCTCGCATAATGACTGCCCCATCATGAAGCGCAGCCTTGGGGAAAAAAATATTGCGAATCAGCTGCTCAGAAACTTCTGCATTAATAACCGTACCCGATTTAAAATACTCATCCAAAGGAATCTTTCGTTCAAACGCCATCAACGCGCCAACCCGCTCTTTGGACATGATCTCACAAGCAGCTACGGTTGCAGAAACCATGGCATCAATCTGCTTTGGCTCCTGCTTACGCAAGGCTAGTAGCTCATGCCAGGACTTGCCACCAACGCGCTCCAAGGCCCGGCGCAATTCCGGCTGGAACATGATGACCAAAGCAATCATCCCAAGCTCAAGGATTTTACTCAATATAAAATTCATTGCATACAGATGAAAAGTCTCTGTCAGAGCCGTAAGCAAAAGTAAGAGGATAATCCCCTTTGCAATTCTGGCAGCACTGGTGGAATGAATCAGGTTAATACACTGATAGATCAGGAATGCAACGATTAAAATATCAAGGGCATCTGTAAATTTAATTGTCGGGATGTTTGAAAACAGCTCATGAAAAAAGTTCATAATGGCAGCCATGGCGCATCTCCCGTTATCATACTTATTCTAAATAATTATAACGGATTTTCCAAACAATAGCAAGATAAAATCACAGATGCACCTTGTACCTTTACCTGTGCAATTTTTTCATTTTTCCCAAAAATGCGGCAATATCTCTCTTGGAATTGAAAGCACCTACACTTACACGGACGGTTCCGGTCTTGTCAGTACCTGCACTTTCGTGGGCAACCGGCGCGCAATGGAGGCCAGCCCGCACTGCAATGTCATGCTGGGCAAGATATTGCCCAACTTCTTCACAGTCCATTCCCTCCACATTAAAAGACAAAACTCCTGCCTGTGTGCAGGAATTTCCTGCGTAGCAATGGACGTATGGCATATCGGCCAAGCCCTCCACTGCCTTTTCAATTAGCCGCTGTTCATGGCGCAGAATATGAACAGGTCCCTGAGCAAGCACAAACTCCAGTCCTTTGGCAAGACCACAGATGCCTGTGACGTTATGGGTACCCGCTTCCTGACGGTCCGGCAAAAATTCCGGCATGGTAAGAAGTTCGGACTGGCTTCCCGTTCCGCCTTCTAAAAGAGTTTTTCCCAACTGTCCACATACCAGGATTCCAGTTCCCTGCGGCCCGTACAGACCTTTGTGGCCGGGCATGGCAATAAAGGCCGCCCCCAGGTCTCTGTGGGATATTTCCATACAGCCTGCCGATTGGGAGGCGTCCAAAATAAAGGGAATTTCCCGCTCTTTGCAAATCTCTGCAATTTTTTCTACAGGCAGAATATAGCCGAATACATTGGACACATGGTTACAAATTACGGCCTTGGTTTCCGGCGTAATCGCTTCAGAAAATTCTTCTACCGCTCCATCGGGATCAAAGAGTCTGCGACCAGCAATCACCACATCGGCACCGATTGCTACCAGAGGCCGCATCACTGCATTGTGTTCAAATCCAGACACCACAACCCGGTCTCCAGGACCTATGAGACTCTTGATGGCCACATTGAGCCCATGGGTAGCATTTAAGGTAAACGCAATTTGATCCGGCTGGGTGTCAAATAGCTTGGCGGCCAATTCCCGGCAGTTGTATACTTCCTCTGCCGCTTCCATGGCTGCCCGGTATCCACCTCGACCTGGAGATGCATAATGCCGAATTGCGTAGGCAGATGCCCTGGACACAGATTTCGGTTTTAAAAGAGTAGTGGCACCATTATCCAAATAGATCATAAATACAGTTCCTCCACTCTGCCATCGGAATAAATACGATACGCACTGCCATAGGAAATATTTGCTTGCCGGAGTTTTGCCGCAGCAAGGCCTATGGCGGTATCATTCAATTTCAAACTATATCCACAGCCCTTAAACGCAATAGATTTGGGCGTTCTGAGAAGTTGGCTGCGGAGAGACTGTCCCGTCAAATACCGCTGCGCCTGTTGGCATGGTGTAATCGAACGGAATGTCAAATAGCATTCATACATGACTATCCCCCCCTTAGCCATTTTATGCTGCCGGATTCTGTTTGCTCTGACAATTTTTTCGGATTTTGTATCATTTTTCGAAAAATTCCGTTTTTTTAAAGATAAAAGGAGAAACATGACAAAATCTGTATTGACAATGGAAAGCAAACCTCTATAATGATAGACAAAGTTATGATAGAGGCGCGGATTTCATCAGTAGCTCTGCAAAATCGTCAGGAAACGAAGAGTAAAAGGGGCATCCGCCGAAGCGTTGGCGTAGTTCCTGCTGTGCCATTTGCTGGGTCGTCAGAGAATATCTGCCGGACTGTCACATCTGTGGAGCGCTGTCATAGTCACATTGGGCCCGGTAAGGGAGCCTTTGTCATGGGTGCAGCGGTTCGCTGTATTCATGGCTTAATTTTTTGTGGAGTGATTTTTGTGAACTCAAAAATGCGCAAGCCCCTGATCTCCCTTGTTCTGGTCCTGATGGTATTGCTGAGTTTGTCAGTCTCAGTCTTTGCAGCTGGGGAAGACAATTCCGATAAACTCATCGACTGTCCGGACTGCGGCGGTACTACTGCCTGTATGACCTGCCTGGGGTTAGATACCAGTTGTCCAGATTGTGGTGGAACCAATATATGCCCCACCTGCGGTGGAACGGGAAGTATTGTTTCCCCCAGTCGGTTCTATAACACCATCTGGGCTCTTCTTCCGCCTGTCATCGCCATTACTTTGGCACTGATTACCAAAGAAGTCTATTCTTCTCTGTTTATTGGTATTCTGGTGGGTGGACTTTTGTACTCCAACTTTACCTTTGAGACAACCGTTCTCCACGTCTTTGAAGATGGCATTGTATCGGTCTTGTCCAGTGTTTCCAATGTAGGTATTTTGGTTTTCCTGGTCATACTCGGTACTATGGTATGCCTTATGAATAAGGCCGGCGGTTCTGCCGCCTTTGGCCGCTGGGCGCAAAAAAATATTAAAAGTCGCGGAGGCGCCCAATTGGCCACGATTGTGCTGGGTGTTTTAATCTTTATTGATGACTATTTTAACTGTCTTACTGTTGGCTCTGTCATGCGTCCGGTAACGGATCAGCATCATGTCTCTCGTGCCAAGCTTTCCTACTTAATTGATGCCACTGCTGCACCGGTCTGTGTCATAGCACCTATTTCTTCTTGGGCTGCCGCTGTCTCTGGCTTTGTGGAAGACGGCTCCGGACTGACCTTATTTATTAAGGCCATTCCCTATAACTTTTACGCCTTATTGACAATTGTCATGATGATTGGTCTGGTAGTATTTAAAATGGACTATGGTCCCATGGCAAAACATGAAAAGAATGCAGTTTTGCACAACGATTTATTCTCTGGTTCCAATCCTTACGCTTCTGCTCAGGCAGAGGAAAAAACAGAAGGAGGACATGTTCTGGACCTGGTGTTGCCAATTCTGGTTCTCATTGTATTTTGTATCATTGGCATGATCTACTCCGGTGATTTCTTTTCTGCACAAAGTGAGTATTATCATGACTTTGTAGGGGCTTTTTCCAACTCCAACGCCTCCATTGGCTTGATGCTGGGCTCCGTGTTTGCATTGGTCTTCACATTTATTTTCTATTTTGTCCGCCGCGCTATGACGTTCCGGGAAATGATGAGCTGTATTCCGGAAGGGTTTAAGGCAATGGTACCTGCCATTCTGATTCTTACATTCGCCTGGTCTTTAAAAGCCATGACCGACTCACTAGGTGCCGGTTCCTTCGTAGCAGAAGCTGTAAAAAATTCTGCGACAAGTTTTCAGGCATTTTTGCCCGCCATTGTCTTTGTTATCGGTTGTTTCCTGGCCTTTGCAACAGGAACCAGTTGGGGAACTTTTGGTATTCTCATTCCTATTACTCTGGACGTATTCAGCCTGAGCACGCCTATGGGTGTAATTTGTGTCTCCGCTTGTATGGCCGGTGCGGTATGCGGCGATCACTGCTCTCCTATTTCGGATACCACCATTATGGCCTCGGCAGGAGCACAGTGTGATCACGTAAGCCACGTTTCTACGCAGCTCCCCTACGCCATTACTGTGGCGGCAGTCTCCTTTGTATCTTACTTGTTCGCCGGTTTTGTCCACTCTGCCTGGATTGCACTGCCTGTGGCCATTTTCCTTATGGTGGTAACTTTATTGGTTATCCGCCGGATTCTCCATGCAAAATTGGGATAGGAACAAAAGCTACCTAAATTTAGGTGGCACACAAAAAAACAGAAAATCTCTTAGAAACGGTGTAGCTTCGGCTGTGCCGTTTCTCTTTTATCGTTCAGCCGGCATAGAAAAGTTGTTCGTGGTGAACAGAGGATACGAACTTACCTATCCCAAAACGTTCCTGTGAAAGAACACTCACCAGCCTGCTAGATCACTGTCCTTACGACACATGGCACGCTCGCTTTACGACACCCTTTTACGAGTGCATGCCTGCTAGTGTCTATGGATTTCCTCTGGCCAGGAGGTAGCATTGCGCTCTGGTATCCGTATAGCCAGCTGTGGGACTGGCAGAGCAGCTGCCTGCCAAAACAGAAAAGCCGACAAGGCAGCGGATGGGGATCATCTTCGCATACTGCTGTAGAGGCGGTATAGTCCTTACGGAATCTTACATCCGCTCGCTGTCTTCCTGCTTATTTATGTGAGACAACCACTAAGGAGAATTGTCAAAGGGAGCTGTGTATGTTATAATTTTCACCGCACAGAGAAGATTTCTCCCGACTTTCGGCTACTATGCAGCAAGGCTGTCCGGTCAGGCCGATGTATGTGTGAGGTAGGTATGAGAAAGATTAAGAGCAGTGTTTTACTTGTAATTTGTCTGATATGTTTTTGTGCATGTACAAAGGCTGGCGGAGAAACACCGGCAGAGCCTGTTCCGGTTACGTCGGAACCAAAAGAAGGATCTTCCCAACCAGACTTCCTTCCGGGGAATGAAATATCACAAGCGGCTTCTTTCCAAGTCCCCGCTTCTGACGGTAGTGAACTGGGAGATGGCTCCCAACCAGACCCGGTTTCAGAAAATAGTGAACCGCAAAAGACTTCCCAAGCAGCCCCGATTTTGGACGATGGCGAACTTAGAGACGACTCCCAATCAGACTCGGTTTCAGGAGATAGTGAACTGCAAAAGACTTCCCAAACAGGCCCGATTTTGGACGATGGCAAACTTAGAGGCGACTCCCAATCAGACCCGGTTTCAGGAGATATTGAACTGCAAAATCTTTCCCAAGCAAGTTCCGCTTCAGAGGATGTCAAACCGCAAAATGAACACTTTCAAAGCCCTCTGCCGGAGACAGACGGATGGAAAATTCTGAAAGATGTTATGGCGGGGGAACGGACTTTTTATGATGTGGAGGCTGCAGAAGAAATCAAAATTACCGAGCTGAAACAGGCATTGGACTCTGATGGCAAAAATGCAGTGGAAATATCAGATTTTCTGGTAATGGATTTAGATGAGGATGGGGTAAAGGAAATTGTACTTTGGCTGGTTGTGAATGGTAACGAATATTATGGGTATGAGATTTTACATTGCCAGGATGAAGAGGTATATGGATACCGAATGTATTATCGTTCCTTCAACAGTCTGAAAGCGGACGGAACATTTCATTTTTCCAGTAGCAGTGCAGATAAGGGAATCGGGAGAATCAAATTTGACGCTTCCGAGTGTCTTGTGGAAAAAATCGCAGCTTCCCAGTCCAGCTATAACAAAAGCAACGAACTGGAAGTCTCGTATTGGGTAAATGGCCAGGAAACATCCCAAGAAGTTTTTGAAGCAGAGATGGAAAAGCAAGACAAAAAAAGTGATGCACTGTGGTATGATTTTACCGATGAGAATGTAAAACAGTATCTTTCCTAACATCTAAAAAGCGGTACCTGTTGATTGCACACGCTGAGGCTGCATTGCTGCGTATCATGCCTATTTTGAAAACGCCCATAGGTTTTAACCCTATGGGCGTTTGTTTCTTTTTCCTTTCCGCAAAAAAGCAGGCAAGAAAGGAAACGCTCTCACCTGCTTTTTGTGGACCGTATGCAGCTGTACCTGTTATCATTGGCGCTTGATGCCCTTTTCTGGCATCTTCCTTATACACAGAAATCTTTTATTTGGTTTTCTCAATCAGTGCAACTGCATGGGAAGCAATCCCCTGCCCTGTTCCAGTAAATCCCAGTCCCTCCTCTGTGGTGGCCTTTACATTGACCTGCCCTTCTTCCAAGTTCAAAGTCCGACAGAGGGCGCTTACCATTTCCGGTATGTAGCCCGACAGCTTGGGCCGCTGCGCCACAATGGTTGCGTCCACATTGCAGATTTGATAACCGGATTTCTGCAGGGTTTCCCCTACAGTTTTCAGCAATTTTAGACTGGAAATGTTTAAGTAGCGGTCATCCGTATCCGGGAATAATTTCCCGATATCTCCCAAAGCCGCTGCACCTAAAAGGGCATCCATGATGGCATGGGTCAGGACATCTGCATCGGAATGCCCATCCAATCCCTGGGAGAAGGGGACCTCTACTCCGCCTAAAACCAATTTGCGCCCCTCTTTCAGACGGTGTACATCATATCCATGTCCAATTCTCAAGTGATAGCATCTCCTTCCAGTAATCTTTCTGCGAGGATTAAATCCATTGGTGTTGTTATTTTCATATTTCTCTCCGAACCGGTGACCAGATAGACCTCTTTTCCCAAAGCTTCCACGGCGGAGCAGTCGTCTGTCAAAGGAATCTTCCGCTGCAACGCCTCACGCAGAGCTTCCCGAATCAGAGACAGTTCAAAAACTTGTGGCGTCTGTACCGCGAACAGCTGCTGCCGGTCGGGCGTCTGCACAATCACCTGGTTCCGTGCTACTTTAATCGTGTCTTTTACGGCAATGGCCGGAGCTGCTGCACCGGTCTTTATGGCCTTTTGAATGGTCGTTGTAATAATGTCATCGGTCACCAGCGGCCTCGCGCCGTCTTGGATTGCTACAAACTTTGTGTCTTGGGACACACTGCGCAGCCCCTCCAAAACAGAGTCAGTCCGTGTATTTCCGCCTGGGACGATTTTTTTTACTTTGTACAAATTATTTTCCCGGCACAGCATTTTGACAGACTCTATCAGGTCCTGCCGGGTCACCACGACAATCTCCTGAATGGATGTATTCGCCTCGAAGGCCTGTAAGGTCCAGAGAAGGACCGGCTTCCCGGCCAGATTTGCCATTATCTTGTCGATTCCGTTCATACGCCTGGCAGTACCGGAAGCCACAATTACGCCTGTGCAATAAGCAGCCATATCCTGCGCCTCAGGGTTTGCCTGGGTACATTCAGTCAAGTTCCGTGTCATAGCGCTCCTCCAATATTGCCTGCAGCAAAGTGGTGCACGCCTCCATATCCCGGATGGAAGCAACTTCCAAAGGAGAATGCCAGTCCTTTACCGCAAAGCGCAAGCTGCCGGTAGAAATACCTCCCCCAATGGGAAGAGCGCCCCCGCCACCGCCTGCTTCCCTTTGTCCGGCAGACAGCTGTATGGTCAGATTTTTCGCCGCAGCCGCCTGCCGGATTTTGTCTGTCACAGATTTAGAATAAATAGCCCGCCTGTCCAACAATGCAACAACGGGACCTTTTCCGGACTGGATGGCCCCTTCCTCTTTACAGCCCTCCACCGTAATGGCCATATCCGGTTGAACTCCGTAAGACGCCGGTCCAATGCCGCGATTTCCCAGCTGCCCCTGCACTGTAAATACCACATACAAATCCCAGCTGCCAGCCTTTAAATTTTGCAGAAGCCGCAGCAAAATGGAACATCCCCCTCTGGCCGAGAGATAGCTGGCCCCTATACTTTCTGCGGTTTCATGCCAGGCTGGGGAAAAACTGGCGGTTTCTCCAATGGCAACTGGCCCGTCAGACAGATCCAGATACAGATCCTCTGCCCGGCAGTTGCTCCCGCTCCCATGGCTGCGCACAACCGCTTGGGAGCCCTCTGACATTGTCACAGTCCTTCCTACATACATCCAGGGCTCAAGAGGCCCTAACGTTCCCACTCTGGCGGTTCCCCCATCTTCCAGCTGGGTCACCATAAGGCCGGGAAGATCTACCGGAGTGGTCAACATCAATTTTTTTCCGCTTCCCTTCCGGTGAACCAAAAGATTTCCCATAGCATCCCGGCAAACTTCTCCCACAGACTCCAGTTTTTCCTGGAGCCAGTCCAACACAGGGCCTTCCGTGCCAGACACACCCGGCAGCCCAATCAATTGTTTCAGCTCAGATTTCATCCTGTTCCTCCAATTTCTCCAGCGCTTTGGAAAGAAGCTGCTTGATCAGTTCCCAGTCCCGTATATTTCCTACAGAAGACGGGCTGTGCAGATAACGAATCGCAGCGGATACCGCTGCTACTTTGCAGCCTTTGCCGGCTCTTTGAATTGCTCTGGCATCGGTTCCTCCGGCAATTCTCATTTTTGTCTGCCAGGGGATTCCCTCTTCCCTGGCAACTTTCTGCAAAAATTGCAGAAGGCTTCGGTCATACATGGTAGCTCCGTCTGCAAAGGGAAGAACTGGACCATTTCCCGGGATACAGACTTTTTCACTGCCGGAAGCTGGTGGTGCATCTGCCGCAGTCGTCCCTTCCACAATAAAAGCAAGTTCCGGCTGCAGGCCAAAAGCAGCGCCAAAGGCGCCACGGCACCCGATTTCCTCCTGTACTGTAAAAGCAAACCAGGTATCAAAAGGCAGCTGCTCTTTCAGCATTGTCAGTAAAATTCCACAGCCCACCCGATCGTCCAAGGCCTTACAGCACACTGTGTTGCCGCCCAATATAATTTCCTCAGGAGCAAATACTCCAAAATCTCCAGGACGGACCCAGCGCAGGGCTTCTTCCTTTGTATTCGCTCCTATGTCAAGATACATCTGAGAAACTTCCGGTATGGTCTTACGCTCCTTGGCCGACGTCAAATGTATGGGTTTGAGACCGATAACTCCGGGAATCCGATTCTCTCCTACGTAGACTTTCTTGCCAATGATCACCCGCTGATCCACACCGCCTACAAAGGCAAATCGTAAAAATCCCTCTTGCGTAACGGACTTGATTAGGATTCCCACTTCATCCATGTGAGCCGCCAGCATGACCTCTCTCTTGGCTCTTTTTCTGCCCTGTTTCCGAATCAACAAATTTCCGGAGGCATCCGTCCGCATTTCATCTGCATAAGGTTCCGCCTCTTTTATCAGATACTCCCGTACGCTGTCTTCCCATCCGGACACGCCGGAAAGGCGGCAAAGAGTCAGAATGGTCTCAACCATGGCTGGCCTCCTTTCCCGCTTCCAGGAGATACACAGCAATTAACCGTGCCGCATTTTCCAGATCATCTAAATGGACAACTTCCCGTTGCGTATGCATATACCGCAGGGGAAAAGAAATGACAGCGCAGGCTACACCCTCTCTGGCAATTTGAAAGGCCATGGAGTTGGTACCGGTGGAGCCTTCCATCACTTCATCCTGGTACCCAATTCCCTCTCTGGCTGCAATTGCCTGAAGGTTTCTGGTCATTTGCCTGGACAGGGCCGGGCCTATACCAATGGTCGGTCCGGCGCCTAAGGGAAAGGTCGTATCCCGTTCGCTGTCTGGTGTGTCACCAAAGGTGGCATCTATCACAATCGCTTCCTGGGGTGCCAAATGAAAACCTGCGGCCTGCGCTCCCAGCTCCGTGCTTTCTTCTTGTACACTCCCCACAACGGCAAGATCCACATCCAGCTGCTTCCCCTGGAGCAGCTGCAAGACCCGCAAAATCACGGCAAACCCAGCCCGGTCGTCCAAAGCCTTCCCACAAAACTTCTTCTGTCCCAGGTAAAACGGCTCTGTAGCTGCAATCACCCGCGTTCCCACCGGAACCAGGGTCTGTGCCTGCTCTTGTGTCAGACCGCAGTCAATTCGCAGTTTTTCCATGGGAAAGGGCGTCTCCCGCTCTTCCTCAGACAAAAGGTGTGGCGGCAGACAAGTGACAACACCGTACACAGGCTGTCTGGCGCAGACCAATACCCGGGAAGCCGGAAGCAACCTGGGATCGACACCGCTAAAAGCAGACGCAACTTGAAGGAATCCATCTTCCCAACCGGTGACCACCAGGCATACCTCATCTAAATGGGCATCCAAAACAATCCGTTTGGCCTCCGGCTTGAAGCTGGGCAAAAAACCAATTAGATTTCCCACTTTATCAATTTGCGTGGACGCAACCAACGGCTCCAGAAGCACCTGTGCCGCGGAAACTGCCTCTTCCTCCCTGCCGGTAGGTCCACTGGCTCTTGAAAGAGCCTGCAAAATTTCCACTAATTCCATGTTAAAGCTCCTGAACACATTTTTTAAATTCCTGCCCCCGTACCATAAAGTTGGGGAACTGATCAAAGGAAGCACTTGCCGGAGAGAAAAGGACCACATCACCAGGCTGTGCCTGCCGGGCTGCCATAGAGATTGCCTCATAAAAATCGCCCGCCTCCAGAATCTCCGGCTTTCCTTTTGCGTAGGCCGGCGCCTTACAGACGGCTTCTTTAATCTTGGGGCCTGTGGTTCCGTTCACAACCAGGACCTTGACATGCTCTACAATTTCCGGCCCCAAAGTATCATAGGGGATGTGTTTATCATACCCACCGGCAATGAGAATTACTTTCTGAGAAAAACTGTGCAGGGCTGCCATGGTGCGGCTGGGGCTCGAAGCGATGGAGTCATTGTAAAAAGTGACGCCATCTTTCACCCGCACCCGCTCAATGCGGTGTTCCACGCCGCCAAAGCTACTGGCAACACTGCGAATCTCTTCATCTGTGACATAGTCTTCCACTGCACAAATGGCTGCCATATAATTTTCGATGTTATGGATTCCCGGCAAAAGGATTTGCTTCTGGCCCACAATGGGTTGCGCAGGCTCTGCTGACCGGTAAATCACGCCGTTTTGAAAAAAGACGCCATGAGCCGGCTGTCCCTGCCGGGAAAATGTCCGAACCGTTCCTCTGGCCCCATCGGCCATAGACTTTGTAATTTCATTGTCTCCATTGAAAACGCCCAAATCACCAGGTTTTTGATACTGGAAAATCCTCTGCTTGGCTTCCACATATTCTTCCATATCCCGATGGACATCCAGATGGTTGGGCGCCACATTGGTAATGACTGCCACATGGGGACTGTGGGTCATATCCAGAAGCTGAAAAGAGCTCAATTCCACTACGGCAAAATCCTGGGGCTTCATCTGCCTGGCCAATGGCAAAAGTGGAGTCCCAATATTTCCGCCCAGCCAGACAGTCCTCCCCGCCTTCTTCAGCATCTCGGAAATCAATGTGGTCGTGGTGGTTTTTCCGTCTGAGCCGGTCACTGCAAAAATTGGGCAGGGGCAAATGGCAAAAAACGCATCCATTTCCGAGGTTATCCAAGCGCCTTGTGCTCTTAGTTTTGCCAATTCCGGCCTTTGGGGATGAATTCCCGGCGTCCGGAAAACGACGTCTGCCTGTAAGTCCTGCAAATAGTCCTCCCCCAGTTTCAGCCGGCACCCATCCTGCTCCAACTGTAGAACTTCCGGGTCCAGCTTCTCCCGCGGCGTCTTGTCGCAGCCGGTTACGGCTATCCCATATTGCAGCAACATCCGCACCAAAGGACGGTTGCTGACCCCCAATCCCAATACCAGGACCTGCTTTCCCGCCAATTTCTCAAAATAGGCCTGCTCCGTCAGTTCCATGTGGTCTCCCCCTCTTTTTATCGAAAAGTCTGTGGCAAGATAAGCCATTTCAGGAAACTCTCTGCCATAAAGCTCCATTTTATACCAGTCAGTGATATTATAGTGTTCCCTTTTATTTTTTGCAACGGATTTGACATTCTATTCTCCATACGCTACAATGGTTAAGCGATCGGGCTGGACAGTCGCGTGAAATGCGCCGAAAGGCCTTTCATGAGGAAAGTCCGGGCTCCACAGGGCAAGGATAACGGGTAACGCCCGCCGAAGGCGACTTCAGGAAAAGTGCAACAGAGATATACCGCCATCACAGTATGGTAAGGGTGGAAAGGCGAGGTAAGAGCTCACCCATCGCCAGGGAACTGCGCGATGCTGTAAACTCTATCCGGAGCAACACCGCACAGAGAACTCAGGCTTGCCCGGCCGTTCTCGAAAAGGTGGCTTGAGCGCACTGGCAACAGGGCGCCTAGATAGATGACTGTCGAATACAGAACCCGGCTTACAGGCCCGATCGCCTGAAACGAACATTGTGGCAGCTGACGAATGGGAATTCGCCAGCTTTTTTCTTGACAGGATTGCCTTATTTGTATTATAATCAGTAATACAAATAAGGCAAGGGGATGAGAACGTGATTTTACAACTGGACTTTTCCAGTGAAGTCCCAATTTATCAGCAAATCCGCAACCAAATTATCCTCGGGATAGCCAAAGGGGATTTAGCTCCTGGGGAAAAGCTGCCTACGATCCGTGGGCTAGCGGATGAGATCGGCGTCAATGCCATGACTGTGAACAAAGCATACAGCCTTTTGAAAAACGAAGGCTATATTTTGGCAGACCGGCGCAGTGGGGCCGTGGTTTCCTCCTGTCAGTCTGCTTCTCATCTGCCTAATAGTACAAAGGAAAATTTGAAACTGCTTCTTGCACAGTTCAAACTGGCCGGCTGCCCAAAAGACGAAGTGCTGGCATTGGTCTCGAGTCTCTATGAAGAAATGGAGGATATCTTATGACCGGTTTGGGGTTTCGGATCTTTATTTTTATCTGCATCTATTGCTGTTTGCCTATTGTTTTTCTTATGCTGCGCAATGAGACTAAGCCTAAAAAAAATATTATTCTAGGGGCCACCCTCCCTGTACAAGCTCAGACGAATCCCAAAGTTCTGGCAATCTGTTCCCAGTTCCGGAGACAGCTAACGGTAATCTTTGTGGCTTTAACGGTCGTCTGCCTCTTTGGCCTTGCCTTTCGCCATACTTCCCTGAGCCTCACTTTCTATTTGACCTGGCTGATTTTTGCAATTGTCCTGCCGATGTTCAGCTATGCCGGAGCCAATCGAAAACTGCGGGATTTGAAACATCAGGCCGGTTGGCGCAGCGGCTGGTCCGGAAAAACCATGGTGGACTTAAACGCGGTCTCACTGCCTGAAAAGGCCCTGAAAGACTGGCTGTTTCTTCCGCCGGTTCTCTTGACTTTGATTCCCTCCATTGTTACCCTTGCCACCAAGCGGGATCTTGAGACTTCCAAATATGAACTGATTGGCTATTTCAGTTTCACAGCGACAATACTACTTTTCTATCTGTGCTATCGCTTTCTCTACCGTCGCCGGGCAGAAGCTGTTGACGGCAACACAGATCTAACCATCGCTCTTACGAAAGTACGCCGGTATCACTGGCACCGCTGCTGGGTCTGGATGTCGTACCTGACAGGGCTGTTTACCCTGGCCATGTGGCTGAGTGCCCAGAGGCAAACTCTTTTCATCGGAATGACACTGGCGTATCTGGCGGCTGTTTTATTCTTGTGTATACAAGTGGAATTTCAAACCAGGAAAGCACAGCAAACTCTGACCCGGCAGTGCAGTGACAGTGACTATGTCGATGAAGATGACTATTGGATTTGGGGTTTATTTTACGACAATCCCAACGATTCCCATCTGATTGTCAACAGCCGAATCGGTATCAATACCACGGTAAATTTGGCAAAACCCGCGGGAAAAGTATTGCTCTGGCTCTCAGGCCTGCTCCTTCTGGCTATGCCGTTTTTGGGCGTGTGGATGATACACGAGGAGATGACGCCTGTACAGATTTCACTGGACGAGACGATGCTGCAGGTACAACAGACCGGGCTGGAATATGAAATTCCTCTGGGCGATATTCAAAAAATTAAGCTTCTGGACACACTGCCAGCCTGTACCAAATTAGTCGGTTCCAACTTTTCCACTCTTTATAAGGGAAAATTCAATCTTCAGGGAATGGGAAGTGCAAATTTGTGTCTGGACCCTACCGCAGGCCCTTACCTTTTCAT
>CALXCQ010000013.1 GCA_944386835.1 uncultured Oscillospiraceae bacterium
TCTCTTTTGGAGGCGGAAGACATGTATGGGTATCAGATGGTGACAGAACTGGCCCGCCGCTCGGATGATACCTTTGACCTGAAAGAGGGAACCTTGTACCCGCTGCTTCACGCTCTGGAAAAGGGCCGCTATGTCCGGTCCTATCTCAAGCCGGCTCCCAGTGGCCGGGAGCGGAAATACTATCATTTGACCGATGCCGGTCGGCGGCAATTGGAATACAAGACCCAGGAATGGCGGGTATTTTCCCAGAAAGTCAACAAAGTTCTGGGGATTGTTTCCCCCTCCTTGGCGTAGGTGGTCCTATGGAACCGTATCAATTTGCCGTCTGGTGTGACCGGGCGGTGGAGAAAATTGCCTACCGGCCGGACAGAATGGCGGTGCGGGCGGAGCTTCTGGACCACATGGAGGAAAAACTGGCGGACCTGGCAGCCCAGGGGAAACCGCTTCGGGAAGCGGAGGCGGAGGTGGTGGCGGCCATGGGCGATCCGGTGCCCATTGCCCGGGACCTGGGAAGACTCCACAGGCCCTTCTGGGGCTATGCCCTCCGGGCTACCCGGTGGATTCTGGTCCTTTGCCTGGTGGCCATGGTGGTGTCTGCCCTGGGATTTGTCGACAGCTGGCCGAAAGGGGAAGACACCTTCGCCCAGGGCTTTTATGAAACGGACCAGGCCGACTCTGACAGGGTCTGTACCCGGGACCTGTACCCCGATGTATCTGCCACCTCCGACGGCTATACCTTTACGGTGACCCGGGCCGTAGAGTGGCGCCGGGAGAATGGTGAGACAGGGCAGCCGGTGTATGACTTTTATTTTACCGTCGCGGTTTTCAATCCCCGGCCCTGGGCCTTCCATACCGATATTCTGCGGGAGTTTTCCGCAGTGGACAGCCTGGGAAACCACTACGCCGCCTACTGGGATGCGGAGAACAAAGACATTCCCCATGTGAGGGGGAATCCTGTCAGGACGGGCTATTTTACCATCGAGCACAATATGTGGCTCTCCGGCTATGTGTCCCAGGAGGCCCAGTGGATTGAGCTGCGCTACCAGCGGGCTGGGCGAAACCTGGTGCTGCGGATTGACCTGGAAGGAGGGGAAGGCACATGAAAAGGGGAAGGTATCAAAACAGACCCCTGGCCTTTTTGGGGCGCATTCCCCGTCCCGTCCGGGTTCTGGGGAATCTGGCTGCCATTGCCCTGGTGGTGTTTTTGTGGTATGTCTTTGAGGGCGCTCCGGCGCTCAACCTGGAAACCGCCTTCCGCCGGGCGGAAAAGGCGGAGCTGGTGGGGCCCTCGGAGATTCTGGACGTGATTCCCGTATCCCTGGGCAGTTATAACCGCCTTTTGATTGCCGAGGATGCGGAAGCGGTGATTCTCTACACCCATCTGGTGTCCCAAACCACCGTTTCCAGTATGAGCGGCCGGCTGGTCTACCAGGAAAAGACCGGCGAAGTGACAGTGGTACCGGCACCGGCCCACGGGCTGATGCTCTCAGAAGAGACTGCCCAGCTGCCGGTGGTAGTCGTCACATCCCTGCCCCAGGCGGTCCGGGCCCAGCTGGACCTGGAACTGAAGGAATCTGACTGGGAAGAGTCCCCCGGGAGTGTGCACATCAGCCTGACGGCGGAGCGGGAGGAGGCAGGGTATTTCCTCTTTACCGTCAGTCCTACGGGGCAGCTGCCTACGGACCGGGAGGTTTCCCTGATTAACGAACTGGGGCAGACGTCCCTGAAAGAGTACGCAGGAATCGGCGTTGCCTTTCCCGCCACGGTACGGCTGTACGGGGCAGACGGCCAGCTGCTTCATACCCAGTCTCTTGTAATTCGTTCCCGGGCAGGTGACTATGCTGAGGGCCAGGCAGCACAGTCAGAAGAGAGCGGGGCAGGCACCTGAGGAAACGCAAGGGTGTAAAAGCCGGGGTCAGGCCCGCCAGCCCTGCTACGGAGTGGAAGCCGGGAACACGGTCTTCGGTTCCGCTGCCCCGGTCCTGCCGGGGAGCGGGAGCTGGTGGTCCGGTCTGTCGGTTCCACTGCCCCAGCCCTGTCGGGGAGCGGGAGCTGATGGCCCGGTCTGCCGGTTCCGCGGCCCCAGCCCTGCCGGGGAGCGAAAGCTGGTGGCCCGGTCTGCCGGTTCCGCTGCCCCGGTTCTGCCGGGGAGCGGGAGCTGGTGGTCCGGGTTGCCCGTTCCACTGCTCCGGCCCTGCCGGGGAGCGGGAGCCCTCCCCCATTGCCTCTGGCCGGAACGAGACACAGAAATACCAAACAGGTCCGCTGCTCAGGCAGCGGACCTGTTTGCTTACCACTATCGAATAAAAAGGAAAATCGGGAGGTCTGGAAAACCTCTCAAGGCACAACCAGCTGGGACTTGCCCTCAGGGGACTGGTGTCCACAGAACGCAGTCCACGGGAATGTCGTGGGCATCGGTGTCCAGGTGGTCAAAAAGTTGAAACTCATAGGCCAATGCCACTTTAAAGTGATGGGGGTGGCTTTCCAGGTACCGGTCGTAAAAACCGCCGCCATATCCGCAGCGGGCTCCCGATCGGTCAAAGGCCAGACCTGGCAGAATCATCAAGGCCCGGTCATCATCTGCCTCCGGCCCGTCGGCGACAGGTTCCGGAATGGTATAGTAGCCGGGAAGGGTAGCGGTCAGGTCATCCAGCCACAAAAAGGCCATGACTCCCTGCTCTAATACTTTGGGGACTGCCACCCGTTTACCGTCTTTTTGAGCCTGGCGAAGGAGAGGGTAGGTGTCTATTTCCTGATTGTAGGGCAGATAGCTGTAAATGCTTTTGGCTGCCTTGTATTCCGGTAGAGCCAGGACTTGTTGTGTCAGCTCCAGACTGCATGCGGTGATCTGCTCTTTCGTCAGCTGTTTTTTTTGTGCCTGTACCTGGCGGCGCAAGGTGTGTTTGTCCATAAGAATTCCCCTTTCTCCCCAATGGAGGATTGGCGATCAGATCCGTACCAACGGGAAGTGTTTTCCAGGAGACCTTCGGCTGCCACAGGCAGCAAAAAGGAGGCCTGGGAGTCGTAAAGGGTTTCCGGCATTTGGCTTTATTGTACCGGACTTGTCTGCCTGCGTCAAGGCAGGACTCGGGAAACACCAGCAAATGGCGGCCGGAGCAAAGCAGACGGAACCGGCGGGGCAGGATAGGCAGGCAGGACAGGCAAGCAGGAGAGAAGCCGGACAACCAGGAACTTCGGCAGCTCAGGGGTGTTCCATCTGCCGGAGTTTTATTTACTCCGTTTTATAAAATAAACGGCCAGGGCGGCGATAACTTCTACCCAGTATAGAGCGAGAAAAATTCCTGTCCGGGACTGCACGGTTTCTTTGGCTTTTTCCAGGTCATCATAGGTGCACACGGTGATGGGCAGCACAGTCCCCTCCCGAGGCGTATACCGTATGGAGACGACACTTTGGTTTCGGTCCGTATACTCGCAGACCACATTGCCGTTTTTATCTTCCAGCGTCCTGTGAAGGGCCTCTTCTTCCGTGATGGGATTGCCGGATGCATCATAGTAGATATGCTCTTTGTCCGGTACCGGCGCTGCCTGACCGGCGGCCCAGCTGTCTGGGGGCGAAACATCCTGTTCCATAAAGGCGATAAAACTTTCATAGTCGGTAAATACCCGACCCTTCATCACAGATCCGGGCCCCCAGAGAGTGGTGGCAGGCTGATGGATCAGGAAGGTAAAGGCCAGAAGGATGATCAGGCAGATGGCAATGTTTCGTTTCAGCTTGTGGTTGTGATAGTATCGGGCTGCCTCCTTCTCACTCAGAGAATAGATTCCCCTTCGGAGGAATGAGGCGTTGAGGAAATAGCAGACCACAGCGTAGAGAAGCAAAGCTCCGGCGGCATCAATGGCTCCCAGGCGGAACATACTCTCCAGGCTGAGCCCTGCGTAGGCGTCCAGAAAGGCCATGGGAACCGTGAAGCCCAAAAGTCCCACAGTGATCCCAAAGGACAGTTCCGCAAGCCGGATTACCCGTCTGCGGAAGTTTGACAATTCTGACGCTTCCAGTTGGGCATCTTCCACCCGGAGCATGGTGTGGTTGGTAAAAATCGCCTGACAGATCATACTTGCTGCAAAAAAGACTGCGCCGAACAGAAAGCCCAATACCGCTCTGAGAAAGGCCAGATTACACACCAATGCGATGAGAAGACCGACTACCGACACACCGATTGCGATGGATGTCAGGGTCTGGTATTGGGAAAAGGTTAATTTCAGAAGCCGGAGTTTTTCCTTTTCTCCTTTTGGGGTGGAATCCGGTTCTTCCACTTCTGTGGCCCGCTCTTTGGGAGATTTCCGTTCACCTCGCAACAGCTCGTCGCAAGTAACGCCAAAAAGCTCGGCGATGACGGGAATAAGGGATAAATCCGGAGTTCCTTCCTCACGTTCCCACCGGCTGACGGTTTTATCGGATACATGCAGGCGCTCTGCCAAATCTTTTTGGGTCATCCCGTTGGCTTTGCGTAATGCGGCGATAAAGCCGCCGATTGTTTTCTTCTCCATACCGGTTCCTCCCGGGTATTTGATCAGTTCGCCTTGATTCTAAGGTTTTGACACAGAGAATACCACCCAAAAGGTATGGAATTTCTCTCAGAATCCGAGAATTTCCTCCACAGAGGCATATCCAATGCACGCTCACGGCAGAGCAGGATAGCGGTGCCTTCTGGCAATCGTCTGTCCAGCCTGTGCAGGGGTTATGGCTTCCCCCGGTTCTAACCGGGAAGGCACGGCGTGGCCTTCTGGTTTTGAAGCTCTTTGGGGAAGAGGCGGAGAAGGACGGTGATGCCTTGCTTCGCCTTTGGGGCGTACTGCCCCCAGTTGCAGTGTCCTTCCTTCCGAACCTGTCAGGCGGGAATACCAAGAACGTGGCTGTTCTGCTTTACCTGTGGGGTGTACTGCCCAAGTTGCAGCATCCCGTTTTCCAACGCCCGCGGGAGGTGCCTGCCAAGTAAAAAGAAGGCCGCCCCGGCTTTCGTCGGGGCGGCCCAAGGAATACCGCTTAGATGTCGAAGGGTTCCAGGCCCAGAACGGGGTGGCCCACTTCGGTCAGGAAGGCCAGCAATTCTTCCGGATCGCCGGATCCACAAGTGGTCTCATCGGCCACCATGTCGGCAAAGTTGTCAATGCCGTACAGCTCTTTGGCTGTTTCATTGATCTTATCCCGGATTTGCTCCTTCAGTTCTTTCGGCAGCCATACCAGACGGGCCAAGCCGCCGTCGGCTTTCAGGAACTTCTTGGAAGCGATGAAGTGCTTGCCGTGGCCCATGAAGCCGGGGGTCTGCACGCCGCCGCCGGTCATGGAAGCCATTTCCGAGAAGGTCATGCCCAGAGGAGTAATGCCGGCATGCTCACGGCTGGTGATGACAACGCCCATGGAGCAGGGCTCTACGCCGCAGATACATTCGAAGCAGCCGCAGGAGGTCATGGGGTCTTCAAACAGGGAGTACAAGGTAACCCTTTCCAGAGCACCATGAGAGAACTTGGCAACAGCTTCGTTGACGTCTTCATAGGCGCCGACCCGCTCGTCGATGCACTTCTCTTTGGTGACGACCTGACAGGGACCCTGGGGATCCAGCTCGTTGGTAGCCTTGGCATCCAGCCAGGACACAGCGCCACACAGGCCCAACCGCTCCGGTGTAACGATACACACGTGGCTGGGGGAGAAGGCCTGACACATGATGCAGGAGTAGAACACGGGAACCGACTCGTCCGTCATGGACTTGAGCCGCTCGTCACGGGCATTGAAGATTTCGTTGGCTTCCTGGCGCAGAACCTTGTTTTCCTCGGCGCCGACCACAATCTTCACCTGGCACTTATCCACAACGGTGTCAAACTCGGATTTAATCTTGGCATACAGAACTTCGCCGATATGACGGAAGCGGAAACCGGCTTCAAAGTCTGCCTTGGAGATACGAACACGGATCATGTCACGCTGACCGGTGTGCATAACGCCTTCCACGCAGTTGAGGAACTGGTGGAACTTCCGCTCGAATACCGGCTCGAAGTCGGACTGCATGTTCTTGCCGGCCACTTC
>CALXCQ010000014.1 GCA_944386835.1 uncultured Oscillospiraceae bacterium
GCCGCAATTTAACCATCACAGTGCAAAGGAGAATGAACATGAGTGAATTGACTTACACCCGCTGCGGGGATTACTACATCCCCGACCTGAAACTTTCCGAGCAGCCGGAGGCCGCCATCGGCAAGTATGGCCGTATGCGGCAACGCTACCTGAAGGAACACCGGCCTGGCCTTTACAGCAGCTTGATTTTGAGTGAAAAGCTGTACCCGCACCTGTTGGAGATTGACCGGACGGCGCGGGAACGGATGGACGCTATGCTGCCCCGCATGATGGAGGCGGCGGGCGTCACAGAGGAACTGAAAGCCCGTGACCCCATGCGCTGGGTGGGGCTGATGAACACGCTGAAAGCGCAGGTGGAGGAAACATTATTAGAAGAGTTGATCTACACATAACTTTGCGATATAGCAGAAGTCGGGGCATAACACTGGAAGGTGTCTTTCCCCGGCTTTGGCTTTTGTGTTCTTAGATTTGTCTCTTCTACACCATATATTTTTCTTCTTAAGTGTTTCTTTAAACTTTCACTATACAATAATGATATACTAAGTCTAACTAGAAAGTTAAGGAAGGCAAGTGATTTAATGAGCAAAATCATGATTGTAGAGGATGACCCCGAAATCGGTTCCTTGCTCAAAAACATTGTAACTTCGGCTACGTTTGATGCTTTACTTTTGACATCAGGAGACGAGGTGCTTTATGAACTGGCATCTAACCATTATGATGTTATTCTTTTGGATTTAATGTTGCCAGGAATACAGGGAGAGGAATTACTTACGCAAATTCGCCAAGTTAATCAAATTCCAGTCATCATTATCTCGGCAAAAAATAGTTTAGAAACAAAAATTTCTATGTTGCAATTTGGGGCAGATGACTATATTCAAAAGCCTTTTGAACCACAGGAAGTCGTTGCCAGAATTGTTGCCGCACTACGACGGTATCATTCAGTCTCTGACCAAATTGTTTATGATGATATTGTGATTGACGAGAGCACCAAGAAGGTTTTCATTCGAGGTCACGAAGTCACTTTGACTGCGAAGGAGTTTTCGATCCTTAGTCTGTTATGCACATATCCAGCCAAAGTATTTTCTAAGGCCAATTTGTATGAAAGTGTTTGGAATGAACTCTACGCATACGACGATAATACTTTGGGAGTGCATATCAGCAATCTTCGGAAAAAGCTAAAAGAAGAAACTGGAAAAGAATATATCGAAACTGTTTGGGGCATTGGGTACAAAATCAAATAAAAGGGAGGAAGAACGATGATTTTTCAAATGGAACACGTTGTAAAGAAATATGGGGCACATGCTGCGCTTGATGATGTCAACCTTTCCATTCAGCAGGGAGCAATATACGGCTTGATTGGTGAGAACGGTGCTGGAAAAACAACTCTAATCCGTATCCTGTGTGGCCTTGCATATCCAACTCAAGGCAAAATCTATTTGTTCGGAGACGATACCAAAGCTGGCCAGGTCAAGCAAAGGAAAAGAATGGGGTGTTTGGTTGAAAGCCCTGCACTCTATCCGGATATGACTGCGGAACAAAACTTAGAAGTCCATCGCTTACAAAGAGGAATTCCGGGAAAAGACTGCATCCAAGAGACTTTGACGTTGGTAGGTTTAGAAAATACAGGCCACAAAAAAGCTAAAAATTTCTCTCTTGGAATGAGACAACGACTTGCGCTGGCGATTGCACTTCTTAGTAAACCTGAATTTCTGGTGCTCGACGAGCCAACCAATGGACTTGACCCAATGGGAATTGTGGAACTGCGTGAATTGCTGCTTCACCTGAATCAAGAAAAGAATATGACCATCTTGATATCTAGCCATATCCTCAGCGAAATGTACCAGCTTGCGACTGATTATGGCATTTTACATAAGGGGAAATTTTTGGAACAAATTACCAAGGACGAACTAAACGAGAAATGCAAAAAGTATCTTTCTATTCAAGTAGCTGATACCGCAAAGGCAAGTGCAGTGATTGAACAGCAGTTAAAGACCGTTCATTATGAAGTGACCAACCAGGAAATTCGGCTATATGCCTATCTAGACCAACCCGAAGTGGTTTTGAAAGTGCTGGCTGATGCAGATATCAAGATAAAAAAGGTGGCACCCAGCGGCGAAGATTTAGAGGGGTACTTTACTTCTCTCATTAGGAGGTCCTGACATGGGTAAGCAAATAAAAGTAGAACTGTACAAACTACTTCATTCACGTACCACATACGTCTCCTTAATTGGGTATTTGTTTTTGTTGCTTATTTTTTTTGCAAGTGGCTCTGTTTTTATGATGGTAGCTGGCAACTTATCCGTTCCGTCCGAAAGTATTGGCTTTTTTAAGGGAATTGCTGATGGGATTAATATTCCAATACAAATCAGTGTTCTGCGTTCTGCGCACAGCTTTATAATTTTTAGTTGGCTGATTGGACTAAATCTTTGCATATCCACATTTAGCAGTGAGACAAAAAATCGAACTCTATCGTTATATATATGCGAGGGAGGAAAGGCTGAAACACTCTATATTGCAAAAATGTTTGCAATATGCATCGTAACAACTATATTACAGCTTATTTTTACGTTGCTTTGTTTGTTTTTGATGGCTGGGCAACTGAATTATCCGCTGACGACGAGCGAAGTGTTGCAAACAGTTGGTATTGCATTGCTTAACAGTGTAGTATTGCTGGCATTCCTAGAATTTTCGGTCTTTATGTTGACGTTACTTCGGAGTCGTATCGCTGTAGAATTGATCTTATGCTTAATTCCCCTCATCGGGGCAATTTTGTATGGAACGAGCTTTGCGGAAATACAAGCCACAGGCGTACAAACACCTTTAGTCATAAAAATACTGCCAACGTATTATTGGGCCAATCTGGCATCTCTTCGACTAATTGATGGAATTATCTGGGAAGCACTAATATATTCTATTCTGCTGTTTTGTGGTGCTGCGATGGGAACGGTTATACTTCTAAAACACAGGGAGATGAAGTGATGATTAATATATTTCGAGCAACTATTTATAAAATACGACATTCTTTCTTGCCATGTTTTTTTCTCATTTTCAGTGTGCTATGTTTGTGTTTTTCCTTGCTTTTTAATGCAGGCCGCATTGTAGATGTTGTAA
>CALXCQ010000015.1 GCA_944386835.1 uncultured Oscillospiraceae bacterium
TTACTCTCTGCCGGTTTCTTATGAATTCATTTCCGCTTTGACATGCGCATACAAACTTGTTCGACTAACTCTGTATTGACAAATGGCGCCTCAGGATCCAGCGCATTATCCATTTTGGCATCACGATAGGCAACCAGTCCAGCCCCTGCCCAATTTTCCCGCTTGCTGGGCACGCAAATACTGGCATACATTCCCAGCCAATGAATCACCGCTTTTACATTCCCTTCAAATTTTGTAAAAAAGTAGTGGAAAATATCCAACTCCTCACTCTCCAGTGCCAACAATGCATCGTAGAGGTCTGCTATTTTGACGCTGCGATCCGTAATCAGGACAGTATCTTTCAGGTGCCAAAAATATAGTGTTTCTATCCGCACTCCCAATATTCTACTGATTGCAACTACGTAAGAATGTGGAATGGTATTTTCTCCCCTCTCCCAGTAACCATAACGGGCCCGGCTGGTAACAAGTCCCATATCCGCAAGTTGTGCCAACATTTCCGTTACACTGATATTGCACTGTTCCCGTATTGTGCGGATGTTCTGGCCTAAATGGGGATAATCACATTCCTTCATTGCAATTCTCAATTACTTTCACCTACGCCCTTATAAAAAATGCACCTAAAATTTTTACTTCTTATTTTGTTTTGACAATTTTTTATGCTATTCAAATTTCTATCATTTTTTTACAATACTTTCGTAAACGAAAAGGAGGAAATGACTGTGGATTACACGCGAAATTCGATTGCCGATAAGGCCAGCACTTTGTTGCATCGTTATATCGGGTCTTTTGCCTCTCCAGAATTTTCTACCGGAGACCGCAAATATGTAACCGGAGTCTATGGCGGAAAAGAATATCAAGTTAAGCAGTGTGGTGATTATTATCATCTGCTAATCTGCAATTCCGACGGAAGCTATACAGAACAGTACTTTTTTGCCGATGACCTTTCCCCTGCGCAAGCTTTTACCGCTTACATATCCGAAAAAGATATGCAAACATACTGTGATTTTGAGGAAGCCGATAGTATTGTCCTTATGCAAAAGGCATATGAAGCCATGCGTGAATTTCTCTCCCACTTTCGAAAACACATAGATTCTGGACTATATCACCAATAGAGAACACATTTTTTCGCCATTATGCACTATAATAGCGAAATACACCTGTGGTTTCAATACGTCCAACCGGTCTATGGCGACCATTTTTCCGACTGTTCCGTCTGAGAAAAACACTTTACTTTCTCTCCCGGATACTGCTCTATTTTGCAATTTTATCTATCTCCCCACCTCGCATTCATGCGTCCAAAAACTATTTTAATCTCAATATTCTTAGAAGCATACTGAAATACAAAATATTTTTCTTGTTCTAATATTGACGCGCCCCCTTGCAAAATCTTTGCAAGGGGGCTAATTTTAAAAACTTAAGAGCTGGATATATCTCTTCTAATGACACAGCACTTTTTTCATGATACACTAAACAGAAAGATATTCTATAGAATCCATTGAATAACTTGGAGGAACCTTTGTGGAAAATCGTATCCTAATTGTTGATGATGAAGCCGCCATTGCAGATTTGGTGGAGCTGTATTTAAAAAATGAAGGCTATGCCGTCCGAAAATTTTACAATGCAGCCGATGCTCTGGCCTGTGTAAAAAATGAGCCTCTGGACTTGGCAATTCTGGATGTTATGCTCCCAGATATGGACGGCTTCACACTGTGTCAAAAAATTCGGGAAACACATCTTTTTCCAATTATCATGTTGACGGCCAAAATAGAAGATATGGATAAAATCATGGGATTAACCCTGGGTGCCGACGACTATCTTACAAAACCGTTTAATCCTCTTGAATTGATGGCTCGAGTAAAAACCCAGCTTCGACGCTATTTTCGTTATAATCCGGCAGAGTCTGCAGAAAAAGAGACAGAAGAAATCGAAATCCGAGGACTGTCTATTTCTAAAGCGAACCATAAATGCTTTCTATATGAAGAAGAACTGTCCCTGACACCTATCGAATTTTCTATCTTATATTTTTTATGTAAGAATCGCGGAAATGTAGTGTCCAGTGAATCTCTTTTTGAAGCTGTCTGGGGAGAAAAATTCTGGGATAATAATAACACGGTTATGACACATATTGCCCGACTCCGAGAAAAAATGCATGAGTCCAGTCGTAAGCCGAAATACATTAAAACTGTCTGGGGGGTAGGCTATACCATTGAATAAGAAAACATATCGCACTGCCGACAAACAAACCTATCAAAGTCAAATTTCCAGGCAGCTTCTTGTTCAATATGTTTTAAGTCTGATTGCTTTTTCCATCGGCCTTGTGATCCTGATACTGATGGCCTGGAGCTTTTTCAGTTCCTTTATATGGCAGGACACTGTTGTATATCGGATACTCCGATGGTTTAAAGACTACATCATATTTTGGACAGGTCTTCTGATGTTAATAGGCTGGCTGTTGATTAGCTACCACTTTCTTTCCAAACCTCTGCGTTATTTAGATGAATTGATTACCGCATCTGAGCAGTTAGCGCAGCCTGGAGAAGATCCTATTGTTCTGCCTTCTTCCATGAAGAACATCCAAGATGAGCTGAATTTGGTCCGTGAACAGGCTTTGCGCAATGCAATGGCTGCGAAAGAAGCGGAACAACGGAAAAATGATCTTATTGTATACCTGGCCCACGACTTAAAGACCCCCCTGACTAGTGTCATTGGATATTTGACACTCTTACGAGACGAGGCAGAAATTCCAAGGAAATTGCAAGAAAAATATACCAATATCGCATTGGAAAAAGCACTTCGTTTGGAAGATCTTATCAACGAGTTCTTTGAAATCACCCGCTTCAATCTGTCTCATCTGACATTGGAAACTGCAGAAATTAATTTATCCTTGATGCTGGAACAAATTGTCAGCGAATTTCAGCCGTACGTGCAGGAAAAGGGACTACAATGTCAGGTTGAGATTCCGCCTAAATTGGAGTTGGAATGTGACCCAGACAAATTAGCGCGGGTCTTCGACAATCTACTGCGCAATGCCTGTAATTATAGCTTTCCGGAAGGAACGATAACGGTTGCAGCTCGCTCCACCTCTGAGGACATTACAGTCACCATATCAAATCCAGGGAAAAATATTCCCCGGGAAAAGCTGGAACGCATTTTTGACCAGTTCTTCCGTCTGGATTCCTCAAGAACTTCCGCAACCGGCGGTTCTGGACTTGGCCTGGCAATTGCCAAGGAAATCGTGCAGCTCCACGGTGGTACCATTTACGCCAGAAGCTCTGATAATCTTATTTCCTTCCATGTAGTTTTACCCCGACATCCAGTAAGGGAAGACGCTTCCGTCAGAAATTCGTAAGGTTTTATTGGGAAATTTGTAGGGAAATTGCTGGGAAATTCAAAAGAAGTCTCTGCCTTACTCTGCTACCATTGTAGCAGAGTAAGGCATTTTTCTTTTAAAAGGAGACTTCACTATGAAAAAACATGTAATCGCTATTTTATTTGGTGGCCACTCCACCGAATATCTGGTGTCTTTACAATCTGCATATGCAGTGCTATCGGCAATCGACAAAACCCGCTATGTTCCCATGTGTGTAGGAATCACTCAGGAAGGACAGTGGTACTATTATACAGGTCCTTACTCCTATCTTCTGGACGACACATGGTGGAAAAACCTCCAATATTTGCAGCCCTGTCTGTTGAGTCCTGACCGGTCACGACATGAATTGATTGTCTTTACACCAGCCCAAGTCCGCTATGCCATTGACGCAGTGTTTCCTGTACTGCATGGAAAAAACGGCGAGGATGGTACTGTGCAAGGTTACATAGAGCTGGCTGGCATTCCTCTGATTGGATGTGGAACTTTTACCAGCAGCCTTTGCATGGACAAATTTCGAACACATCAGATGGCAGCTCTGGCAGGTATTCCTGTCCCTAAAGGCCGTGTAGTAACCGCTGATGCTTCCAGGAAACACTGTCTATCAATTGCTATGGAGTTAGGTTTCCCCCTGTTTGTCAAACCTGTACGTGCAGGTTCTTCATGGGGAATTACCAAAGTATCCCGACCGGAGGAACTGGAAGCCGCAATTGATACTGCCCTGGAACACGATAGAGAAGTTCTTTTGGAAGAGGAAATTTCCGGGACGGAAATTGGCTGTGCAGTAATGGGTAACCAGACTCTCAGAGTGGGTGAATTGGATGAAATTCTTTTGTCCGGCGGCTTTTTCAACTATACCGAAAAATATACACTCAAGACTTCGCAAATCATCTGCCCTGCCCGCATTTCGCCAGAAAAAAGCGCCCAAATTCAAACTGCCGCTAAGCAAATTTACCGAGTCCTTGGCTGCCGCGGTTTTGCCCGCATCGATTTTTTTCTAACAAAAAGCGGGCAAGTCTTCCTCAATGAAGTGAATACAATCCCTGGTTTTACTTCCCACAGTCGATTTCCAACCATGATGGAAAAATCAGGACTTTCTTTTCCACAGCTAATCCACGACGTCATAGAATTGGGGTTGGCCACATGAGGACTTTATACTGTACCCAATCTCAGATCGGACAAGGTCCCTTAATCCTTGTCAACAAATCCCATGGTCTGCAGTCAGATTTTCGCCCCCAGCTGGTAAACTGGGATCCAAAACACCGTCATATCCTTATGGAGCGTCGGGCAGCACAACTTTTACAATCGTGTATTCACGCAGTGGGTGGTATCCAGGAAATTGTTCCTGTATCTGGTTGGCGTAGCCAACAGGAACAAGAAGCCATTTGGCAATCCACCTGGGAGAGATACGGTGAAGCTTTTACTCGCCAGTATGTAGCACCTCCAGGGTGTAGTGAACATCAAAGTGGTTTGGCTATTGATTTGGGACGTGCTGCCAAATATATAGACTTTATTCGGCCGGCATTCCCCTACGATGGGGTTTGCGGTGCTTTCCGAAAAGTCGCTACTGACTACGGATTTATCCAACGATATGAAAAAGGGAAAGAATCTGTCACCGAAATTTCCTGTGAACCTTGGCATTTTCGCTATGTTGGTGCCCCCCATGCACAGTTAATCACAATGCATCATCTGGCTTTGGAAGAGTATTCCTCATTTTTACAGGAAAAGCCAAGAATCTGCCAACTACAAAACGGGCGCATGGCACAAGTTTTTTATGTGCCAGCCTCTGGAGAAAAAACTCCCATCGAGATTCCGGACGGCTGTTATCAAATCTCCGGAGATAATGTGGCCGGTTTTATCGTAACGCTATGGGGACAAGCAATATGACAAGATTAAAACAATTCCCTGCCATAGACTATTTTCGCTTAATTGCCTCTGTCTTTGTAATTGCAATCCATACTGGGCCTCTGTCTTCCTATTGGAATGCGGGAAATTTTTGGATTACCAGAGTGCTTGGCAGGCTTGCAGTACCTTTCTTCTTTATGACTACAGGCTATTTCCTGGCACAAAAACAATGGCGTAATGGGAAGTCTCTCTGGAAAAAATTTTTAATTCTCTATGTTATTTCTTCTTTGATTTACCTTCCCTGTAATCTCTACCTAGGAAACTTTCATTCCGCTTCCACTTTACAAGCAATATTCTTTGACGGAACCTTCTATCATCTGTGGTATTTTCCGGCTGTTCTTCTGGGAATCCCGCTGTCTATACAGTTATCCAAACTGGGATTGCGGGCAGCACTCCCTATCGCGGCAGTACTCTATCTCATCGGTCTGGGAGGAGACAGCTATTGGGGGGGCACTTCTCAAACATCCTCGCTTACCTGCTTTTATCATGTTTTATTTAATTTTTTCACTTACACCCGCAATGGACTCTTCTTTGCCCCATTATTTCTACTTCTGGGCGCCTGGGGATGGAGCCGGTCTGTTCGTTGGTCCTCAGCCGGTTTTCTTGTTTGCCTGCTCGGCATGACTTGCGAGGCCAGTTTTCTTCATACTCTGGGCTATCCCCGACATGATAGTATGTATCTGTTTTTGCCACTTTGCATGCTCTGCCTTTTTTCACTCCTTTTACGCGCAAACTCTGGAGAACAAGTAAGGATTCGAAAAGCCACCGTCTGGATATACATACTTCATCCTGGTTGTATTCTTTTGATAAGAGCCGTCGCAAAATATTGGAATCTCCAGTCTCTTATGGTAGAAAATAGCCTCTTATATTTTTTCCTCACCTGTGCCCTCAGCTTTCTGCTCTCTTTTCTGATTATCCTCCGACCCTGGCCTGCGCCCTGCCCAACCCAAAGGGCCTGGAAAGAGATCAATCTTCCTGCCCTTTGCCACAATGCCTTTGTATTGCAAGCGCAACTTCATCCCCAGTGTCAGCTGATGGCTGTTTTAAAGGCAGATGCCTATGGACATGGTATGGTTCCTATTGCCAGAGCCCTGCAAAAAAGTGGAATTCAGGCATTCGCCGTTGCCTGTTTAAAGGAAGCGATTGCTCTGCGAAAAGCAGGAATTCGAGGCACCATTCTGATACTCGGCTATACCCCTGCCAGTCAAGCTCGAGAACTTGCTCGCTGGAAAATTACCCAAAGCTTGGTAGATGAATCCCACGCCCTGTTATTATCCGCGCAAAAGCACAAAATTCATGTACATTTGGCACTTGATACCGGTATGCACCGTTTGGGGGTTCCCGCAGAAGCTTATGAGGCCATTTCCCGGATCTATACGTTGCCCAATTTGCAAGTTGATGGGATTTTCACCCATCTGTGTGCAGTGGAAAGCAAAAAAACAGATCACATAGTATATACCCAAAAACAAATTGATGCATTCTTCTGCACAATAGAAAAGCTGCGAACCAACGGTATCCATCCCGGAAAAATTCATTTTCAGGCCAGCTACGGTATTCTAAACTTACCTGCATATCCCACCCAATACGCCCGGGCCGGAATTGCTCTCTACGGAATTTACAGCAATTCCGAACCAGTGCAAAAAAAGCTGGATTTATGGCCTGTCTTATCTCTGAAAGCCAGAATTTCTACTGTCCGCACTTTGAATCCTGGTGAGTTTGCCGGATATGGTTGTGAATTCCAAGCTCAGGCTCCCACCACCCTGGCCGTGGCCACTATCGGTTATGCTGATGGTCTTCCGCGTAATTTTTCAAAAACAGGAAATTATGTTTTACTTCACGGGCAACGTGCCAATGTAATAGGACAGCTTTGTATGGATCAGATGCTCTTGGACGTAACGGGAATCAACCAAGTCGTTCCGGGCGACATCATTACGATCGTAGGTCGGGATGCCGGGCGAATGATATGTGCAGAAACGGTAGCAGAAAAATGTGGAACTATCACCAACGAGTTATTTTCTCGTTTGGGAAATCGTCTGGATACGGTCTGGATTTCTCAATAAATAGATCGGTAGAAAGCTCTTCCACCATTTCGCTATAACACAGAAATGGGTAGGCCACTGCCTACCCATACAATTTTCCCAAAAGCCACAATAAAACGCGGGCCGGCAAGATGCGATACAAAATTCCTAAAAATACGTTTCCGACTCCTACAATTTTGTGGGGCGGCATTCGCCTGATATCCGCCAATCTTCCAATCTCTAAGGCAACTTTTTCCGGACCCATACCATTTTGTTCTGACCGTTCCATTTTTCCAACTGATTTCTGTATCCGGCCAGCATAGATGTCATCTCCTGTAATATTCTTACTTCTTCCCTTTGTAAATTCTGATTTTACATCATTGAGCATAACGCTACAGGTTTGAATCTGAAAAGGCCGCAATTCGATACCCAAAGCATCGGCAAACGCATTGAGTCCCGATTTGCTTACCGAATAAAAGCTTTGAAACGGCAGAGGAAAAATGGCAGCTAATGAGGAAATAAATATAATTTTTCCGCATTTTTTTGCCCGCATATAGGGAATCACTTGCTGCACACAACGTACTGCGCCAAAAAAATTCACATCTATTTGCCGATAGTATTCCGACTCTTCTGCAAATTCCACTGCTCCGGAAATTCCTATCCCAGCATTACAAACCAGCAAATCAATCTGGCATGTTCTCTGAAAAACAAGGGAAAACGCCTCCTTCACACTGGCCTCGTTGCTCACATCGCATGGAATCCAAATGATCCCCTGCTCGTTTCGTGTGCTTCGTGACAAGCCAAAAACCGTATATCCCTTTTTCAAGAGCTCTTTACTGATAGCCAGGCCGATTCCCTTAGAAGCACCTGTCACAACAGCATACCGTGTCCCCATTGTTCATCCCTCCACGTTTCAAGCATCACTTGTGCCCATTTCTCTGTATTATCTGGTTTTTAAGCAGGTTGTCCCGCCCAAAAGGTTTTTTCGGATTATCACCGTACATTTTCATCGTGAAATTCCTCTCCCGTCGCCTTTTTCTAAAGAATCTCTCTTTCAGATTCTCCAACCTCAGGGAAGATAATTTCCCGACATTTTGCCTGTAGCTCTCGTTCCCGCTCTTCATAAAGTAGCATTTGGCTGTAGCGCAAAAATACTTCACAGGGATACTCTGAGAGGAACTCCATTGCTCTTTCATTTCTTGCAAGTTCCGAAACAAACAGCACCATTTCCTGACCATCAGAAAAACAATTCAGCATAAATTGAAATGCTGCTTTCAATTGTTCTTGTATGGTTTGTGCACACCTTTCCAAACTCTCTGTTTCGTAGGAAAAAAGTTCCTGAATTTTTTTCATTCCTGCTTCCAGGCCCTTGATATGCTCTTGTTTGAGTTGCAGCGCATATGCTTCCATATGATTTAGAATTGCCTTTTCACGTTTTTGCTCTTCCGCTTGAAGCCGATGAGCATCAGCTTTGACCTGAAGACTGTGATATCTGCTCTTTATATAGTCCTCAAAGGTATCTTCTAATGGATTCTGTTGCCAATTTAGCTTGAGAGTCTGCAACCCTTGATACAGACCCATTACAGTTTCCCGCTGGGAATAATATTGTTGAAATTCAGAATTGAGTCCGGCTAGTAACAGATGGACCAGAGTAAAACGTTCCTCAAAGTTTCCCTTTTGCGCCATGGCGACTTTCCTGCCATATGCTTCCTGAGAAATTGTCTCTTGCAAAATTTCTACAATTCCATAATCTTCCCCATACTTTCTATACAGCAAATAATAGGTCGTGAACGCCCGGGAAATTGACTCTTTATGGAGGTATTGCTCCACTTGTTTCTGGCTGATGGGAGCGCCTATTTTTTCATATTGCTTCAGCAATTCTGACAGATCCTCCCAACCGCGCCCGGTTACAAAGGATTGCCCATTTTCTTTCTCCTCCATAGAATAAAAGTGATCCGGGTGGATACTTAGATAGGACTGTACAGCACCGTGAACACACTGCTTCCAAGCATACCGCGCCCATGTGGGATAGTCTGCTTCAATGGGAATCAGCCGTACCCGGTCCAATGTCACCACATCAAATTCTCTAGCTGAACGATTGTATTCCGGAGGATTTCCTGCGGCAACCAGCAACCACCCTTGGGGAAGTCTGTGAGTTCCAAATGTCTTATTCTGCAACAACTGTAACATCGTCGGCGCCAAAGTTTCTGAAACACAGTTGATCTCATCTAAAAATAGAATTCCCTCATGCTTTCCTGTCCGTTCCATACATTCATAAACAGCCGCCACAATCTCACTCATGGTATATTCTGTAACGGTTATTTCCTGACTACCGTAATTTCGCAACTGTAAACGTGGCAAGCCAACTGCACTTTGCCTGGTGTGATGGGTCAATGCATACGTAACAAATCCTACTTCGCATTCTTTGGCTACTTGTTCCACAATTGCTGTTTTCCCAACTCCTGGCGGTCCCATCAGTACAATCGGTCTTTGGCGCGCCATGGGAAAGACATAATTTCCTTCACGATCCTTCTGATGATAGGCACACAGAGTATAATAGATCTCTTTTTTTGCTTCTTCAATGTTCATATTGCCTTTTCCTTTTCCATTGATGACTGGCTTACAAGAAGTCGTAGCGCCCAAGTTGGTACTTTGTCCCAGTGCGCAGATTTCTTTAGAAAAACAAACGCCGTCAGGAAGTCCGGTTTTGTCTGAGGGTATATTCCGTCGCCGTCTGTAAAATATAGCAGACCTTTCAAGCGCTTTAGCTTACCCTCATTTCGCAGCCTTTCAACATGTCGGAATACAGGTGTAAAATCTGTTCCGCCACGCCCTTCTATTCGTATCTTTTGGCTGTATTCTTTCCACGCTTCCACACTGCGGATCTGTATCACATTTTGAATGCAGCAGTCGCATTGTAATAAATACACATTCATTTTATGAAAAAAGCTTTCTTGTTCCGAAAGGATTTTGGAAGTTTCTTCAAGGAACTTTTGCACGGTTTCCCGTGAACAGGAACCAGAAGTATCAATTGCAATTACAAGTTCTTCCAGCTTCTTCCCCTCCCGCGTTTCCAGCGGTTCGATCAGGGGCAAATTTCCATATTTCTCCATTCCCAGACAATAATAGATCAAATCGTAATTGTCCTGGTCCAATTCCAAATTTTCATGAAAGACTGCAAATCTTTTCAAAAATTGACGGTAGTCGTATCTACCGCTTTTTTTAATTTCCACAGTTTCCCCAGCTGTGCCTGCTCTGGTACCCAGTTGATTGGTTGTTCCCAGCCGCTGTTTGGCCGTATAAATTCGCAGTTCTTCCCACTTCTTACGATTCCTTTCCGAATCGTTCCACACTCCGTGGTCATCAAATAAAAATGCTTCTGTCATTTCTTTTATGGTAAACGGCAGTTGATTCTCCGAAAGCAACCTGTAAATTTCCTGGGCTGAACTTGCCTGACTACCAAGAGCTGATAGGCATTCGTTTCGTATCAAATTCTGCGGCAGCTGCAAACGTTTCCTTTGCTCTCGTTCAATAATGGATTCAATTGCCATATCACATGCCAAATCCCATAATTTGTTTTGGGACGGCCGGTGTAAAAAAGGATGTCCGTAGAGACAATGCAATAGAATATGTAAATATCCTCGCCGTAGAACCACAGGATTCTGACTATATGCCCGAACCAAAAAAGCAGGAGAAAACAATAACGACGCACCATCTGTCCCTACCGAGTTAGTCTTCCACGACTCCATATAAGAGAGAGTAGCAAAAGCACCATCTAAAAACGGAAATAGTCCGTAAAGCTCATTTCTGCAATTTTGCAGGACAGCAATGCTCAAAACATTGAGAGAAGATTTTGCCTGTTCTTCTTTTTTCAATGTTTACCGGCCCCTTTCACAGAGAATATTCTGGTCTTTCATATCCGTATTTCTCCTGTTTGTACCGTAAAAGCCAGATCAGGCACTGAATCTTTCCCTTCTGTCGCGCAAGTTGTAAAAATTGATCCACAAGTTCCTTGGTAAACCAGCCGCTTTTTTCCAGACTGGATAATCTTTCCGTATTGTCTGCATCCAAAATAATTTCCACAGCTGGGCGGATACGTTTTTGCAAATATGCCTCGTAAGCTTTCCAATGTTCTAACTCACTTTCTGGCCGAAAATACCCCTCCAAAGCCAGCGCCAACTTGATCGCAGCTTGCTGGCTTTCAGAAAAATTACGATAGAGATCTGGCTCCTTCATCGCTGCGATTTTTTCTTCTGTCATCACTGTTTTTCCTCCAAAGGCAGACTATTTTCGTTCCCGCATTTGTTATTGTATGGGAACTCTCACAAAAACGCAAGTTTCCAATTTCTGGTTTTCCTTTCAGAATAGGTGCCCATAAATTGCGTCTGTGCATCTCATTTTGCTTTTTCAATCCACCCATTGATTTTACAGGGAATGTATTCCAAATTCACTGCCAGGCGAAGACGTTTCGCTTTCCAATTACAGGCAATCTGCGCAATAGCTTTCGGATGGAAAGATAAACCGACGCTGACAAATGGCCCGCAAATTTCAAGGATTTTCTCCTATAAACCAAACAGTGATAACTACTTGGTTACTATCTATGATCTGGTCACCGTGAGATCTGGCCAAAAAGCCCCTCTTAACATACGCAAAACAAGTCTTCACATATGATAGCTCTCAAGTACAGCTTGCCACTAAAATAACATCAGAAATATAAAAAACCGTCGGAGCAAAGCGGACTTTGCTCCGACGTGGAGCTACTGGTGGGAATCGAACCCACAACCGCTGGTTGTCGGTAAGGATACATTGTGGAAGCGGTACTTTTCCTATATTCAAAATTATAGGTTGAATTTATCCTATTTCGGCGTATAATAAAGGCAGAAGGAGCGTGATTGTATGATGATCAAT
>CALXCQ010000016.1 GCA_944386835.1 uncultured Oscillospiraceae bacterium
TTCCATTAGATAAACTTTATCTGCAGCTTTAATTTTACGATGATTGGAAGGATCGATATACTTTTGGATTCCGTCCTGTACAGCTTTAGCCAGCTCCTTACCACCAGCTGCTTTTCCATAAAATACTTGTGCACCGTGGTATTTTTCTTCTGAAAACTGGTTTTGATGTATACTCAGAAGAACTGCGTTGGGTGTACTGTTTACAAGGGCAACCCGATTCCGTAAATCAGAGACTTTCTTTTGGGAAAGGGACTGGGCAGAGCTGTCATAGATGGCATAATCTCCATCTCGTGTCATGACAGTTTCAGAGCCACAAAAAACAAAAAGATCATTTATTTTTTCGGCAATTGCCAGATTGAACGTACTTTCTAATTCTCCTACCGCAGTAGAAGCACCACCATCTTCGCCGCCATGGCCAGCGTCAATTACAAAAGTGACAGGACCGTCGGCATAGTTCGCTGCTTCGACTATTTTTTGATACCGGTAACCTGCCACAAAAAAGGTATAAATTACGGCGATTCCCAGCATAAATGGCAAGAGTTTATATTTTAGTTGACTCATATTCACACCCCCATATATGTATATGGGGGCCTGTACTTAAACATGATTGTATCATATTTTTGCATTTCCGAAAAGATTTTCTTTTAACCTGTCGAACCCAGGGGGCATAGTATGATTTGGAATCTATTTCCATTATGGATAAGGAGGTTATGTCCTTGAATCAAACAAACAAGGTTACGGATAACAGTTCGGAACAGATGCAGATGGATGCCGGTAAAGTGAAACAAGAAGCCGGCAATACCGAAGAAAAAACACAGACACAAAACAAAAATAATGCTTTGGGTGCACTTCCTGCGAAGGCTCCCCTGGCCAATGCCTATGTTCCCTATCAGCAACCAGATTCGGATCAGTATGAGCCTAAGTTCGGCTTCATTCGTGGTACATTGTTTCCTGGCCTGGATTTGCCCTTCATGGGATTGGTCAACACTACAGAAAAGAATCAACCTATCAATGAGTTACAAGCGTTAAATTTTGCTATTTCCGAGTTGGGCCTCTATTTGGATACCCATTACAATGATGTGGAAGCTTTAGATCTTTTTAATACCTATCAAAAACTCTATCAAGAAGGTGTGAATACCTATCAGAAACTTTACGGTCCATTAAGCCTGCAAGCTGTTGGTACAGATGGCGCATATGACTGGCTGAAAGATCCCTGGCCTTGGGATTATAATCAAACAGTGGAGGTAAGCGAGTAATGTTTGTCTATGAGAAAAAGCTTCAATATCCAGTAAAGATTAAAAATACAAATCCGAAGCTCGCTGCACTGATTATCTCCCAGTATGGTGGACCAGACGGGGAATTGGGAGCATCCCTGCGCTATCTCAGTCAACGTTATTCTATGCCATTTCCGGAATTGAAGGGCTTGCTCACCGATATTGGCACAGAAGAGTTAGGCCATTTGGAAATGATTGGGACCATCGTACACCAATTAACACGGGAACTGACAGAAAAGCAACTGAAAGATGGTAACTTTGCACCGTACTTTATAGACCATACAGTGGGAGTCTATCCCACCGCCGCTTCCGGTTCCCCCTGGAATGCAGCTGGAATGGCTGTGAAAGGAGACCCAATTGCTGATCTTGCAGAAAATATGGCAGCGGAGCAAAAAGCACGCGTTACCTATGACAACATTTTAAGATTAAGTGATGACCCCGACGTGAATGACGTAATTAAATTCCTTCGGGAACGGGAAATCGTCCATTTCCAGAGATTTGGAGAAGCTATGCAAATTTTAAGAGAAAAACTGAATCAAAAGAATGTCTACTTTATGAATCCGGCAATGGATCTGTAAAAGAAAAACCGGCATGGTTATCCATGCCGGTTTTTAATTTTTGGATATCCGGGAATCACATCCGGATATAAGCTAATTCTTGATCATTTGTAAAAATTCTGTCTCCGAGAGAATGGGAATATTGAGTTCCATTGCTTTTTTTAGCTTGGAACCAGCACTTTCACCAGCAACTACATAAGTGGTTTTCTTGGAAACGGAACCAGAAACCTTACCGCCAAAGGCCTCGATTTTTTGGGTTGCCTCCTCTCTGGTAAAGTGTTCCAGGGTGCCGGTTAGAACAAAAGTCTTGCCGGAAAAACGCTGATCTTCCATAGATAAAGTGCAAGAAAAGTTTACATGGGCTTCACGAAGTCGTTGGATCATTTTCTGAGACTGGGAATCGGAAAACCATGCAATCATATTTTCTGCCGTAATCGCGCCAATGTCACGCACTTGTGTCAATTCCTCCAAAGAGGCATCCATGAGCCGATCTAACGTGCCAAAAGTTTGCGCTAACACTTTTGCGGCCTTTGCACCTACCTGGCGAATCCCAAAGGCATATAGTAGTCGACTCAGATCATTTTCCTTACTGGCCGCAATGGCCTGTAAAAGGTTATCTACGGACTGTTCCCCCATTCGCTCAAGCGGTAGCAGCTGGTTCTTCTGAAGGAAGTATAGGTCCGCAGGAGAGGTAACCAGCTTTTCTTGAATTAGCTGCTCAACAATAGCAATTCCCAGACCTTCAATATCCATAGCGTCCCGAGAAACAAAGTGAGCCAGATTGCGCACTAACTTTGCAGGACACTGGACGCCTGTGCAGCGCATAGCAGCTCCCTCAGGATCGCGAACTACCGGTGCACCACATACCGGACAAATGTCCGGTAAGCGATATGGGATGGTGCCCTCCGGACGCTTTTCCTTTTCTACCTCCAGAATTTCAGGTATGATCTCCCCTGCTTTTCGAATGCGGACGGTATCTCCAATACGAATATCTTTTTCTGTAATAAAGTCCTGGTTATGTAAAGTGGCGTTTGTAACAGTGGTCCCTGCTAGTCTAACAGGTTTTACGACTGCCTTTGGAGTTAGCACTCCTGTCCGCCCCACTTGTACTGTAATGTCCTCAACTACAGTCGATTTTACCTCAGGCGGATATTTATAGGCAGCAGCCCATCGCGGGAATTTTGCAGTGCTGCCCAGAATCTGACGATCTTGCAGATTGTCAACCTTTACTACGGCGCCATCAATATCGTAAGAAAGCTGATATCGCTGTTCATCGATATTTTGAATCGTTTTCAAAACTTGTTCCAGATTTTCGCAACGGGTAAAGGGGATAACTTTAAACTTTAAACATTTCAGGTATTCCAGGCTTTCGATATGACTGGTAAACTCTATCCCCTCTGCAAGCTGAACGTTGAAAATTAAAATATCCAACTTGCGGGAAGCAGCAATTTTGGGGTCTAATTGCCGCAGTGAGCCAGCGGCTGCATTTCTAGGGTTGGCAAAAACGCTTTCACCAGCTTGCTCCCGTTTTGCGTTCAGGGTGTCAAAAGAGTCTTTGGGCATAAAGACTTCTCCACGCACAATGAGTCGACTGGGGGCATTCTCCAGTTGCATGGGTATCGAACGGATCGTCTTGAGGTTCTGAGTAACATCCTCACCCACTACCCCATTGCCTCTGGTAGCACCCCGTATAAACTGTCCGTTTACATACTCCAAAGCAACGGAAAGTCCGTCCACTTTGGGTTCCACACTATAGGAAACTTTGGGAAAAGTTTCCCGGATTTTTTCATCGAAATCTGTCAGCTCTTCACTTGAAAATACGTCTTGCAGACTTTCCAATGGAACCGGGTGCTCTACTTTTTCAAATTGGCTCAGGGCTTCTCCCCCCACTCTTTGGGTAGGAGAAAGGGGCGATGCAAATTCCGGATAAGCAGCTTCCAGATTCTCCAGACGCCGCAGCATTTTGTCATATTCGTAGTCGGAAATTTGCGGATCATCTAAAACATAATACAGATGGTTATGTTTTTCCAATTCTTGTGTTAAGTATTGTATTTCTTCTTTGGGCTGCATCTAAACTTCCTCAGCTTTCTTACGTGTTCTCAGTGGGAACAGACCCTACATTAATATAACTATTGGGAACCGTTCCTACGATGACAGTTTCAGCAACCACAACTTGAGAGCTTACCTGTACGGTAGTAGTCCCAACTGGAGTAAGTGCCGTGGCAGCCAAAATAACTTCAATTACAATTTGGTGGAGTGTCTGGTTGATGCCAGCTTCTGAGAAACGATTCATAAATTTGGCGTCAGAGGAACTGACAGAGACAATTTTTACAGGGAGATTCGGTCCACGGCCGGCAAATAACTCGGGCAAAATGATATTTCCAAGAGGGATACCAAGTTCGTCCACCGTCTGGTCCACAATCTCATTGTTGATAATGTCCAGAATCTCTGTTTTCAACCGGTTCACTTCGCTCATGTTAGTCTTAAGAGCAGCGACATTGCCATTCAGGTCCTTCTCCAAGTCAACCAACATGTCGTAGTCAATTTCTCCGATTGCAATTTGTTCATTGATAGCATCATTAATTCGGGTTGTACAAGCGCTGTCTACACGCATTCTGGCCATTTCTTCCACAATGGGAAACATCTGTACCCGAAGTAAAACCACAAATGCGATTAGGCACAAAGACACAACCAGAGCTCCCAGTTTTAGTTTCTGCCTTTTTCTTCTCATATCCTACCCTCCCTCATCTATTTATTCTTATGATGAGCAGAGGGATTTTACCCATAGGATTATTAGGCCTTTGTCATATGTACACCGGCAGACTTCTGCATCAGCTTCTTGGTCCCGATTTTATCAAATGCAATTTCCAAGAGCGCATCATTTCCCATTGGCAATACGGAAATTACCATTCCTCTTCCAAAGGCTTTGTGCTGTACAATATCACCTTTTTGGAAGACAATGTTAGCGGTATTGTTGTTACCAGATGAAGAAGTGAAAGCAGAATACTCTTTTCTGGCAGGCTTTCTGGGGCGTTGATAGCCGGGGTCATAAAATGTGTCTCCATACAAGGAGGTGCGGTAGTTACCAACAGGCTCACTTCTGGAAGGCAGTTCCCTTTTTATCCACCCTGTAATACATTGCGGGGGTATTTCTTCCAGGAAACGGGAAGGCCGATTCGTTGTTGTATGACCATAAAGCATTCGCTGCCTTGCAAAAGATATGGTGAGTGTTTGCTTGGCCCGGGTAATGGCAACGTAGCATAGTCTGCGCTCTTCCTCCATTTCTTCCGGCTCACCAATGGCCCTTGTACCGGGAAAAAGTCCCTCTTCCAGACCGACCAAACATACATGGGGGAACTCCAATCCTTTGGCGCTGTGCATAGTCATGAGGACTACTGCATTTGCATCCGGATCGTATTGTTCGATGTCTGTATAAAGGGCATTCATTTCTAGAAAATCATTCAGCGATGGCTCATCTGTAGAGTCTATGTAACTCATAAGGTTAGACCGTAATTCCTGTACATTTTCCAAACGTGTCCGGGATTCCAAGTCGTGTTTTTCCGTCAACATGGCCATGTATCCTGTCCGTGTAATCAACTCATGGTCAAACTCAGGCAACTGCATGGTTTTTAACAGTTGTGCGCATTCTTCAATCATCACGACAAAAGCCAGTAATTTGTTGGCGGAACGCTCCAAGGCAGGATAAGAATAGGGATCAGAAATAACAGAGTACAGAGGCAAACCTGCGCTTTCCGCAATTCGGGTGGCCATTTCTACGGTTTTGGCTCCGATTCCTCGTGGGGGTGTGTTAATGATCCGTTTTAAACGCAGATCATCCGTCCGGTTATTGATGACACTTAAATATGCCATCATATCTTTAATTTCGGCACGGTCAAAAAAGCGTGTACCGCCGATAATGCGGTAAGGAATCCCGTTGCGTTGCAGAGATTGTTCCAACACGTTGGATTGGGCATTGGTTCGATATAAAATAGCAAAGTCTTTGAAATTTGTGCCCTTTCCCACAGAAAAGATCCGACTGGCAATAAAGTTTGCCTCATCTGTTTCGTTCAAGGCTTCATAGACACGGATAGGCTCCCCTTTCCCATTCTGTGTCCAGAGTTTTTTTCCTTTTCGGCCCTGATTGTTGGCAATGACTGCATTTGCGGCATCTAGGATTCCTTGACTGGAACGATAATTTTGTTCTAGTCGGATTACTTTTGCTCCTTTGTATTGTTTTTCAAAACTTAGAATATTTTCGATCGTTGCACCCCGGAATCGGTAGATGCTTTGATCGTCATCACCAACCACACAAATATTTTTGTAGTATCCAGCAAGCAAAGAGGTTAGCAAATACTGTAAGTGGTTAGTATCCTGGTACTCGTCTATTAAAACATAACGAAATTTCTTTTGATAATAGGTCTTAACGTCTTCATTTTCCTGAAGCAAACGTACCGTAAGGAGAATAATGTCGTCAAAATCCAAAGCATTGGCAGCTTTCAGCCGCTTCTGATATTCTTCATAAGCTTGAGCGATTTTTTCAATTCGAAAATCACCAGAGGCTGCGGCAGTTCTTTGAAAGTCTGCAGGAGATTGTTGCTTGTCCTTGGCTTTACTGATGAAATTTAAAACCATACGTGCCGGAAAGACTTTGTCATCGAGTCCCATTTCTTTTAGAATGTCTTTCATCACCCGATCAGAGTCGGCAGTATCATAGATGGTAAAATGCTTGTCATAGCCCAGCCGGTCAATATCTCTGCGCAGAATACGGCAGCAGGCAGAGTGAAACGTCATAGCCCAGACATCTTGGGCTTGTGCGCCCAACATGCGCTCCAACCGTTCTTTTAATTCTCCCGCTGCCTTGTTGGTAAATGTTATAGCGATGATGTTCCAAGGTGCGATCGGATTTTGCGCACAAAGACTAAAAGCCCGGGCAGACTGCTCCGGCTCTGGTGCACGCAAATAAGTTTCTAAAAATTCTACGTCACTTTCCTGGATGTATTCCGGAATTTCCTGGCTTTCAGAACCGCAACCGAAACGGAGTAAATTAGCGATTCGATTGATCAGCACCGTTGTTTTGCCGCTGCCAGCTCCAGCCAGTAAAAGAAGCGGTCCGTCTACTGTCATTACCGCTTCTTGTTGTTCGGGATTTAACTGAGAAAACTGTGAGCGTATAATCGCTTGTCTAGCTTGAAAAAATCGAGAGTCATACCCAGTCGTCATGAAAGTCACCTGTCTAAAATAGATAGCTCTATTCTATCATATTTTTGCCAATTGTCGACCGGATTTCGTCAAATATATTTTCGCAATTCTCCCAGTGCCTTTTTTTCCAAGCGGGACACTTGTACTTGGGAGACGCCTAAAATTTTGGCAGCTTTGTCCTGTGTGAGACCACGGAAAAAACGTAAGTCAATGACAGCTTTTTCACGAGGAGCCAGCTTTTCGATCGCTTGGCGCAGAGAGATGGCTTCGATGATTTCCTCCTCTTTTTCTCCGGAGGACAATACAGCTTCCAGGGTAAAGCCTTCTTCGCCGGTCTGTTTTTGAATCGACTCCGTAGATGCAGTTGCAGTTTCCGCTGTAGCAATTTCTTCCGCAGTAAACCCGGTTTCTTTTGCCAGTTCTGATAAGGCGGGTTCGCGTCCCAGCTGAGTTGTAAGTCGCTGGCGTGCCATTTTGATTTGGGCAGCTTGTTCTTTAATGCTGCGGGATACTTTTACTGCGCCGTCATCACGCAGAAAACGACGGATTTCACCGGAAATTTTTGGGACAGCATAAGTAGAAAACTGGGTGCCAAACTGTAAGTCGAAGCCGGAGATAGCTTTTAAAAAGCCCACACAACCTAGCTGGTAAAGATCGTCGGGATCGACTCCACGCCCAAAGAAGCGTCTTGCAATTGACCAAATGAGTCCTGAGTTTTCTACTACCAGTTGTTCCGTGGCCTCCTTGTCCCCTGCCTGAGATTTGGCGATCAGTTCCTCAAGACACTGCTTCAACTTTTGTCTCCTCTTCTTACAATTCGGCGGCGCATATGTACGGTCGTTCCTTTTCCCCTTTGTGAGTTGACTTTTACTTCATGCATGAAGCTTTCCATAATGGTGAACCCCATGCCGGAACGCTCTTCTCCTCCAGTGGAAAACATAGGCTCTCTTGCTTTGGCAATATCTTCAATTCCGCAGCCTTTGTCCTTTATGACAATATCCAGTACATTTCCCGGCAAAATTCTGGCTTTGAGCACAATTGTGCCAATTTCATCTGGATAAGCGTGTACAATGCAGTTTGTGACAGCTTCCGAGACAGCTGTCTTGATATCACCTAATTCGTCAAGATTGGGATCCAGCTGGGCAGCAAAGCTGGCAACTGCAGCTCTGGCAAATGCTTCATTGGCGGATTTACTGGGAAATTCCAAATTCATGTAGTTTTCGTATTTCATATCATGACCTCCCTGGGTTCAATCGATGTAATTCGCTCGACACCGGCAGTTTTTAAAACTTTAAGGGGCTGCGGTGGGACATTGCTTAATTTTATTTGTCCCCCAATTTCGCGCATTCGACGCAGAGTGTTGATTACAATGGCGATGCCACTGGAATCCATAAAATTGACTGCTTTGAAGTCCAAAATACAAAGGTTTGGCAAGTAAAGATCAATTTTTTCTCCGATTTGCTGCATCGTTTTTTTCGCACTGTGATGATCGATTTCCCCAGTCAGGGCAATGGTCAGCTGCTTGTCCTGTAAAAAGCTAGTCATATCTCAGCCTCATTTCCAAATAAAAATGAACGCGCATAGAACCATGCGCGTTCATTATAGGTTTATTTCCAAAAATAACGTGTCGAAGAAGAAAAATTTTCAGAAAAAATTTCTATTTTTCATGCAACAGGCATAGAATTACTGTTTCAGCTTCTTTTCCTGTGCTTCTAATTGTGCCAGTAGATTCTGTACTTTTTCCAGCTTGGCCCGCTCTGCATTGACAACGGATTCGGGAGCCTTTGCAACAAAATTTTCATTGCGGAGTTTATTTTCATACATTGCTGCTTCTTTCATTGCTTTGGCCTTTTCTTTTTCCAAACGCTCCAGTTCCTTTCCAATATCAACCAGCTCTTTAAGCGGCATATAGAGCTTTGCATCACTGGTGATAACGGAGACCATTTCTTCATGGCCAACAGGATCGTCAGCACTGACTACCAAGTTATCCGAGTAGGCCAGCCGCTTGATAAAGCCTTCCCCCTGCTGGAAAATATTTGCTTTTTCACTGGCAACATAAAGTGTGGATTTTCGGGACGGAGGTACATTCATTTCCGCACGACGATTTCTGACTGCCCGAATGGCATTCATAATGGTTTCCATAGCAGATTCTTCTTGCAAGAAGGCAAATTCTTCTCGATACTCTGGCCATTGGGAAGTAATCAGGAAATCCCCTTCATGGGGAATAGCCTGCCAGATTTCCTCCGTAATGAAAGGCATAAAGGGATGCAGCAAACGTAAAACTTGGTCCAAAACATAGACCAGAACTTTTTGGGCTACCAACTTGCTCTCCTGGTTTTCAGAATATAAACGGGCTTTGGTCAATTCGATATACCAATCGCAATAAGTGTCCCAAATAAAGTCATAGACTTTAGCCGAGGCAACTCCTAATTCATAGCTGTCCAGATTGTTGGTAACTTCCTGAATCAGCCGGTTGAGTTTGGATAACACCCACTTGTCTTCCAATTCCAGTTGGTTAACAGGAGGTAGTTGGTTTTCCTCTATAGAAAGATTCATCATGACATAGCGGCTGGCATTCCATATTTTGTTAGCAAAGTTGCGCATTGCTTCGCACTTTTCAACATAGAACCGCATATCGTTACCAGGACTGTTACCGGTAATCAGATTGAAACGCAGTGCATCTGCCCCGTATTTTTCTGCCATTTCCAGGGGATCAATGCCGTTGCCCAGGGATTTAGACATTTTCCGGCCCTGATCGTCTCGCACCAATCCGTGAATAAAGACCGTGTGGAAGGGTTCTTTTTTCATCTGTTCCATACCGGAAGTGATCATTCTGGCTACCCAGAAGAAAATAATATCGTAACCGGTAACCAGTACGCTGGTGGGATACCAGTATTGCAAATCCTTTGCGGTGGTATCCGGCCACCCTAAGGTAGAGAATGGCCAAAGACCAGAACTGAACCAGGTATCCAACACGTCTTCTTCCCGTGTGAGATGATGGCTGCCGCACTTTTCACACACAGTGGGATCTTCTCTGGCAACATTGATGTGACCGCAGTCATCACAATACCAGGCAGGAATTTGATGACCCCACCAAAGCTGACGGGAAATGCACCAGTCGTGGACGTTTTCCATCCAATTGGTGTAGATTTTCGTAAACCGTTCCGGAACAAATCGGATCGTTCCGTTGTTGACCACTTCCATGGCCTTCTGGGCCAGAGGCTGCATTTTCACAAACCACTGTGCAGAAATAAGCGGCTCAACATCATTGTGGCAGCGGTAACAAGTTCCTACATTATGATTGTAGGGCTCCACTTTTACTAGATATCCCTGCTCCTGCAAATCTTTTACAACTGCTTCCCGACACTCGTAGCGGTCCATTCCCTGATACTTGCCGCCGTTTTCATTGATTCGGCCGTTGTCGTCAATGACCCGGATGGTGTCTAGGTTATGCCGCAAGCCAATTTCAAAGTCATTGGGGTCGTGAGCCGGTGTCATTTTTACACAGCCGGTACCAAAATCCATTTCGCAATATTCGTCTGCAATAATGGGGATCTCCCGGTTCATCAGCGGTAGGATACATGTCTTACCTATCAAATGCTGATACCGTTGGTCATTGGGGTTTACCGCGACGGCAGTATCACCCATCATAGTTTCAGGCCGGGTAGTGGCAACGACCATATCCCCTGAACCATCCGACAAGGGATAGCGCATGTGCCACAAATGTCCGGGTTTATCCTGATATTCTACTTCGGCATCGGAAAGCGCTGTGGTACAATGAGGACACCAGTTGATAATACGGCTGCCTTTGTAGATAAGACCTTGCTCATAGAGCTCACAAAAAGCCTCACGGACGGCCTTGCTACACCCTTCATCCATGGTAAAGCGGCTGCGATCCCAATCACAAGAAGCACCTAACTTCATTTGCTGCTTAACAATGCGGTCGCCATATTTCTGCTTCCAGTCCCAAACACGCTCCAAAAACTTTTCGCGGCCTAAGTCATAGCGGGTCTTTCCCTCTTCCACTCGCAGCTGCTCTTCCACTTTGATCTGAGTTGCGATACCCGCATGGTCCGTTCCTGGCAGCCACAGTGCAGCATATCCCTGCATGCGCTTAAAACGGGTGAGAATATCCTGGAGGGTTGCATCCATGGCGTGCCCCATGTGTAGCTGTCCAGTGACGTTAGGTGGTGGCATGACAATAGAAAAGGGCTTTTTTTCAGGATCCGGTTCTGCCCGGAAACAGCCATTGTCCAACCACATCTTGTAGATTTTTTCTTCAACCTGATTCGGGTCATACACTTTGGGAAGTTCTTTTGGCATAGTTTTCTCTCCTAAATATAAAATGAAAGCTGGGAAACTTTCTTTTAAATGATTCCGAAAATAAGAAATTTTCCGCTCCTCACGGACTATAAAAAACGCCCCGAGCCATTAGCTCAGGGCGAATTTCTCCACGGTACCACCTGAATTCCCGCAAAATACTTAGCGGACTCTTACCTCAATAACGGGAGGATTCCGGACTCGCTTACTCTTCTTTCAGCGGCCTGCTCCAAGGTGACATTCAGTAACTCATCTGAAAGCTTTCACCAACCGCTTTCTCTCTGAAAACATGAAATTACCTACTATTCCTCTTCTCAGCATTTCCTGTATTGCTTTTACTATATCGAAAAAACTGTCTCTTGTCAACGGAGCAAAGAAAGGACTGCCTGCTCCAGGTTTGACTTAGATATCCTCAATGATGGGGGATGCGGCCTTGGCACTGGGATTTGTCAATGCGTTAAATTTGTTTCTGGAATCTCTTACCTGGGATAAGGCTGCGGTAATAGACTCCTCTGTACGCTTGAGGGCATCATCCACATATTCGTTGGTTACTTGCCGAAGCTCTTTAATTTTAGCCTGGGCTTGCCGGATCATCTCATTGGCTTCATTTTTGGCTTCCAGATATACAGATTCCTGAGAAATCAGCTGACGTGCCCGTTGCTCCGCCTGCTTCATAATATTTTCTGCTTCGCGTTTGGCGTTGGTGATGACTTCATTTCGGGACTCGACGATAGTTTTGGCCTGCTTCAACTCTCCCGGAAGCTGGTTACTGATTTCATCGAGCAAATCCAAAACTTTATCCCGCTCTATAACACATTTTTCTGCACCAAGGGGCAGAGACCATGCGTCCTGAATCATTTCATATAGGGAGCTGATGACTTCTTCGATACCGTTTGCCATATAGGTAATCCTCCTTAAATTGGTGAATGCAATCGCGCCTGAAACGACGGAATAATAGCTTCCGGCAGAAAATCCGTCAGATCTACACTATGGCCACCCAGTTCTTTTACAACACTGGAGCTTAAATACATAAACTGGTGTTCTGACGTCAAAAACATGGTTTCCAAATCGGAATTGATCTTTTTATTAATCAGTGCCATTTGAAATTCTTTTTCAAAGTCTGTCGCAGCACGAAGGCCTTTGACAACCACTTTTACGTTTCGCTCTCTGGCATAATCAGCCAAAAGCTTTGCAGAAAAATCGACTTCCACATTGGTAATGTGTTTGGTCGAATTGCGAATAAATTGTACGCGCTCTTCCGGCAAAAACATGGGCTTTTTCTCTGCATTCACCATTACGCAGACAATTACTTTATCAAAGATTTTGGCTGCCCGTTCGATAATATTTAAATGCCCTTTTGTAATCGGGTCAAAACTGCCCGGGTAGATTGCAACTGACATAATTCCTCCCAATTACACTGTACTCTTTCGGAAAACAGTGATTTTGGTTTTACCATAACGATAGTCTTTCCTTGAAAAACCGGATAATTCCACGAAAAGTTGCTTTTCTACCGGACTTTCACAAATTATTATACCACTATCGGTTAAAATGTCAATTTCCGATATTTTTTGCAGCGCAGTTTCCAGAAAATTTTCTGCATAGGGCGGATCCAAAAAAATCATGTGGAATTTTTGTGTGTTTTGCGTCAGAAAAGCCAAGTAATCCGTCTGCACAATTTTTGAAGAATCCTGTACTTTTGCTTTCTTTACATTTTCCTGTATCAGGTGTATTGCTTCCCGGCTGGAATCAATGAATACGGCCTGCCGGGCTCCCCGGCTGAGCGCTTCAATTCCCAATTGGCCCGTACCTGCGAAGAGATCCAGAACGCTGCTTCCTGGTACCTCAAATTGTACGATGCTAAAAATACCTTCTTTAACACGATCTGCAGTCGGTCTTGTCTCAAGCCCGTTAGGCGTTTTCAGGCGGGTGCCTTTGGCACTACCAGTGATTACTCGCATTTTTGATTTTCCCCTTTGTGAAAGTGTTCATAGATGGCGGCAGCAACATGGGCAGGTACAACCGCAGCCAGTTCCTCTTGTGAGGCAAATTGAATTCTATGAAGAGACTTCATTTGTTTTAATAGTTCCGATTTTCGCTTTTCTCCCACTCCGGGGATAGCGTCCAGTTCTGATGCTTTTAATCGCTTTGATCGCAGTTTTTTATGATAGGTAATGGCGAAACGGTGAGTTTCTTCCTGGATATTTCCTACAAGTGAGAATACCGCTGGTACACCCGCAATTCCAATTTCCTCCCCGTCAGGAGATATGAGTGCCCGCGTTCGGTGACGGTTGTCTTTTACCATACCAAAAGTGGGGACTGAAATTCCCATCTGTGTCAGCTCTTCCACTACGACACAAGCGTGGACTTTTCCGCCGTCAATGAGAAGAAGATCCGGCATACTCTCGAACCCTTTGTCTCCTTGCTGATAATGGAGAAAGCGACGGTGTAAAACCTGCCGCATGGCCCCGTAGTCGTCCTGGTTTTCCATGTGCTCCAGCTTAAAATGCCGATAGCCGCTTTTCAGTGGTCTGCCGTTGGTGAAGACGACCATGGATGCAACGATGTCTGTTCCGGCAATGTGGGAGATATCATAGGATTCAATCCTCTGCGGAATCGTGGAAAGTTTCAGCATACTTTGTAAAAGACCCAGAGTTCCGGAATATCTCTCTTCTTTGGAGGTTACTCTTTCCGCTTCTTCTCTGGCGTTGGCATGGGCCAGTTCAATTAACCGTACGTTGTCGCCGCGTTGGGGTACTCGAATGTGAACTTTTTTGCCCAGTGTTTCAAAAAGCAGTTGGGAAAAGAGCTCCCCATCTTCCATCTCACAAGGAAGGAGTATTTCCTTTGGCGCCATGTTACGTGCCAGGTAAAATTGTTTGACCAGAGCAGACACTGCTTCTTCTGTCGTATCCGAAACAGGGACAATTTCATATTCCTTATCCAGTAAGTTTCCGTCCACATAGTGTAAAACAGTGAAACAGCCTTTGGCTTCACTTTGATAATAGCCAATTACATCGGTTTGGGCCATGGAACCGGCGGTGACTAATTGACGTTTTCCCAGAGATTCGATAGCATTCAGACGATCTCGCAGATGGGCAGCTTGCTCAAATTCTAATTTTTCTGCCGCCTCCAGCATTTGTGATTGTATCTGATTTGCCACATCCTGGTAGTTGCCTTTTAACAGAAGTACAGCTTGTTCCATAGTTTTCCGATATTCTGCTGCCGAATGAGAGTGCTGGCACCATCCGTCGCAGTTGTGAAGGTGGTAATTCAGACAGGGACGTTCTTTTCCCAAATCCCGTGGGAATTTCTTACTGCATCCTGGTAGCTTTAAAGTCAAACGAATCGTATCTATGACGTTCTGTGTCATGTATCGTCCGCCGTAGGGGCCAAAATATTCCGCCCCATCGTCTACCACTTTACTGACCATAGCCATGACCGGATATTCTTGTTTCATGTCTATTCGCAAATAGGGATACCCTTTGTCATCTTTCAGAAGAATATTATATTTTGGCATGTGCCGCTTGATTAAGGAGCACTCTAGTACCAGTGCTTCAAACTCGGAACGTGCCACAATTACATCAAAGGAATAAATTTGGGAGACCATCAGACGGGTTTTTAATGTGTGATGTGCAGAGTCCTGGAAATATTGGCTTACCCGATTCTTCAGCCTCTTAGCCTTCCCTACATAGATGACAGTGCCCGTTTTGTCTGACATGAGATAGACGCCAGGCGCCAAGGGAAGTGATAGAGCTTTTTCATGTAGTTCTTCAAATGTCATAGTGTCACCAAAAAAGCTGCCTTAAACCAAGGCCATAATTCCAAGGGAATACAGGCTATGATCTAAGGCAGCCACCCATCTTATTTGTAATTAAAAGATTTCTTTTACCAACAGTTCTGACAAAGCTTGTACTGCTTCTTCTTCATCTGGGCCTTCGGCAATCAGATTGACTTCTGTACCCTGCATAATTGCCATGGAGAGAACACCCAGAAGGCTCTTTGCATTGATTTTTCGGTCGTCCACTTCTACCCAAATGCTGGACTTGAACTCATTGGCTTTTTGGATAAAATAAGTGGCTTGCTTATTATGAAGCCCCGATTCACATTTTACAACGGATTTCTGCATGTACATAATTATGTTCACTCCTCAAAACGTGACAATTATGAATATATTACTAAATTAAGTTTATCAGATATCACAAAAAAGTCAATCTTTTTTGTTAAAATTCTACGATAGTTACGCCGTCTTCTCCTTCGCCATAGACGCCTAACCGGTAAGACTTCACTTGCCTGTTTTGCTTTAGGGCATCTTGCACAGCCTTACGAAGAATACCAGTGCCTTTTCCGTGTATTATGCGCACTTGATGAAGGTTTGCCATAATGGCATTGTCCAAAAAAATATTGAGGACCGGAATTGCTTCATCAGAGGCCATTCCACGCAGGTCTAATTCCGGTGAAGCAGAAACGTTTCGCAGCTCCCGACGGGTTTTTTCCAAAAACTTTTTCACCTGTGTCTGCTGATAATTTTCCAATAAGTAGACCTCTTCTGGCTTTGCTGTCAATTTTATGATGCCAGCTTGCAGCTGAAGACTGCCATCTTTGTTGATTGCCAGAACGGTGGCCTTATTGCCTAACTTCAGAAGTTCTACTGTATCTCCAACACGAATCTCACGTGATGGTTTTGGACGTTCGATGGTTGGGCGGGTAGGAGCCAATTTGCTTTCAGCATCATTGAGCGCTTTTCGCAGCTGTGCTTGCCGCTCATTGATTCCCTGGGCATCGGCAGTATCTTTTAGCTGCTTTCTCAGCTGTTTTAATTCTTCTTGTACCTGGTTGGCAGTGCGCCTGGCATCATCCAGAATATTTTGAGCTTCCCTTCTGGCCTGCTCTTCCGCTTTTTCCCGCTGTTTTTGAATTTCAGCGTAGTATGCGTCAGACTTCTGTTTAGTCCTTTCCATCTCAAGCCGAAGGTTTTCTGCTTCCAGTCGAGCTTTTTCCATTTCCTGCCGTTGCTGTTCCAACTGGTTTAAGACGTCTTCAAAATTTGCATCGTTCTCATCTACCAGACTTTTGGCTTTTTCAATGATTTCTTCAGAAAGCCCCAAACGTCTGGATATGGCAAAGGCATTGGATTTTCCCGGGATTCCGATTAGCAGCCGGTAAGTGGGTTTTAAAGTATCCACATCAAATTCGCAAGACGCATTCATGACTCCGGCTGTCCGCATCGCGTAGAGTTTTAACTCTGCGTAGTGGGTGGTTGCCGCGACTTTTGCACCGGCATTTCTGCAGTATTCAATCAGTGCAATTGCCAGGGCTGCGCCCTCGGCGGGATCCGTCCCGGCACCTAATTCGTCAAAAAGAATCAGACTGGAATCGGTACACTGCTCCAGAATGGCTACAATATTTTTCATATGTGCGGAAAAAGTGGAAAGAGACTGTTCAATGGATTGTTCGTCTCCAATGTCAGCTAGGACGGTGTCAAATATGGAAAGAGAACTTCCATCGTCTGCAGGAATTTGCAAACCGCATTCCGCCATGAGAGTAAAAAGACCGATTGTCTTTAAAGTTACCGTTTTGCCGCCGGTGATGGGGCCTGACACAATCAAGGTGTCAAAATCCGAACCCAGACGTACGGAAATAGGTACAACTTTTTGCCGATCAATCAGTGGGTGTCTTGCTTTCTTCAGTTCCAGCTTCCCATCCTGCCGGATCTGGGGGCGGGTGGCTTTCCACTGAAATGCCAACTTGGCTCTGGCAAAAATACAGTCGATCTTTACCAAAAGACGGTAATTCTCCACAATGGAACTGCCGTAGGCAGCGGCCTCGGCAGAGAGTTCTGCCAGAATTCGTTCAATTTCTTTTTTCTCTTCTCCCAAAAGTTCCCGTAACGCGTTATTTGCATTGACAGCTTGCATGGGTTCAATGAAAAAAGTGCTGCCGGAGGAAGAGACATCATGGACAAGGCCAGGAATGGCATTTTTATATTCGCTTTTTACCGGGA
>CALXCQ010000017.1 GCA_944386835.1 uncultured Oscillospiraceae bacterium
TGGAAGCGTTTTCACCATCACCCCTTCTACAAGATACAAGGTGGTAAAATCGAAAAATCTCCTGCCAATATTCAATTTGTCATTGATAACAATCGTCTTATTTTGCCTGTAGATGTCGATAAAGATAAATACGAATATGCCGTAGACCGGTTCATGGAGAAAGCTTTTGCTTCAAATCCGGATGAGCGCACCTTTTTCTATTATTCCGATGACCAACGAACAATTCTCTGCAAAACAGAAAGCCGTATCATAAAGGACGAGATAGAAAAGCATATAAATAAGTCTTGATCGATTATCATTATGCACTGTCTGGCCCTATTAATATACCACCTACGCCAAGGGAGCAATCTAGTATGTGTACAAAGCAGCTAACAGATGTAACTGATGTTGACACCTTGGTCTCTTTTTTGAAGACTAAGGGCGAAAATCACAAATGCTATTATCACTATACTTCTTGGGACAGCTTTTTAAAAATATTCGAAAACTCATCCTTTTTGTTGACCCGTGGGAACTCTTTGAACATCAACGATCAACACGAAGCCCTTATGAAAGGCTCGTGGTCAACATGGAACAGAACCTATATCGGAAGTTTTGCTTATGGTCAAAGTGAAAATATGGCTATGTGGGGGTTATACGGACAGCCTGAAACGGATGCCATCCGGATTGCTATACCCAGGGCAGAAATGTTGAATTGGATTCACGGAACCAAAGAGGTGTACATATGGGATGGTGCCCCCATCGATTCCATACGTGCCGATGTTACATTGAACGACATTGTGTATGTCAGTGGTGAAGCGCCTAGTGGCAACCTACTGCTCTCCCACCAGGGCAAAACTCTTGAAACCGATAATATTCCCGGTCTTAAAGGTGTAGATACCGCCCACCAAATGACCGGCTATATAAAAAATGCCGCTTGGCGGTATGAGAATGAAGTTCGAATCCGCGTCGAACTTCCTTATTCTGTTGGCAAGGAAAAAATCATGATAAAGATTCCAGATTATGTTCTTTCTGCAATAACAGTGATGGAAGGACCTTCTTTTGTTTATAAAACCGATGACATTTGTAAACTTCTTCATTCTCAGCATCGAATCAGTGAAAGCGCTTTTACCGGGCTTTTAAAGTATCGATCTTTATGTAGTTTGTGCGCTCATGGGGCATTCGAGAAGAAATAACTGCTTGTAGTTTCCATTCAAAGGAATCCCTATTGCTATTTTGTGTAGTCACGCTTTATCACTTTATTTCTTGATTAAAATGCGCACACGGTCGAACTCGTTTTCCCCTATAACTTTTCAACATCTTCTGTGAGGTTTGCCAGATGGAAATTGAAGAAAAGCCTTCCGCCAATGAAGAAACCTACCACGTTTATAATTATTTTAAAGAGCGTCCAGGTATATTATTATCCGCCGTTTCTGTCTTGACAGCCGTATTAGCAGTTGTCGCCAATGCTCTGGCATTTTTGTACCAATATATCAAATTGCAAAAATGGAACATCAATATACTAAAGTGGGGCCTTCCTTTTGAAGGGAATACTATTTACTACCCTGCTCTGTCTTTACTATATATCTTGCTTGTATTTTGTCTCTGCTATGTAACGTTGCAAATTTTTGAAGTCGCCTTTTCTTCGTACGCGCTTTATGCTTACTTAGAATGTATTCGTCTCAACAATGAGGCAAAATATTTCCCACATTCAGAATCCTGGCTTACCGAGGACGGCATAAAAAAACTGAAAAAGGATTGGAACTCATTAATTTTTCCCAAAAGTCTTCTTGCGTTTTTAATCTATGCGTTGCTTATTTTCACTCAACAACTTCTTACAGACAATTTTTACTTTTTTTCACCACCGCTGGTAGTAGCGTATATATTTCTACTTATTATTATCGTCGTATCGTCAGTTTTCTTAGCATTCGTAGACAATAAAGAGTTTTTTCCAAACAAAAAACTTAGAAAGGCTCTCCGAAAAGCCACAAAAAATCCCACTTGTCCACCTCAAAGTATCCTGACTGAAGAAGAATTTACTATATGCCTCGGTAAGTGTGGCACTTTATTGGCAAATAGCAAGAAAAAGCGTCGCTTTTCCGATCAAAACCTTTCCCGCTACATGATCCTTGTTGCTGCTGTATTTGTAACAGAGATTGTCAGTGTATGCTTTACGGCCATCGCAACTACAGAAAACGACTTTTGGATCTATACCGATTCACAATCTTCCTATGTCGTTGCTTATCGCCATGACTCCCAGTATGTCTTGACAGAAGTGCAAATCAGCGATTCCACCATTACCATCGACTTGTCTTCGCAGCGGATTTTACAGAGCGATGATTTAACAATACAACAGCGCCAATTTGAAGATGTCATTTGGGAAAAAGGAGATCAGTCATGAAGGATTTTCCTATCACAACCGATTTGTATAGTGAAAAGACTGCCAGCCAGCAGCCCGCGCTCGATCTGTTGCAGTCCATCGGGTATACCTATATTTCCCCGCAGGACTGCGAAGCGCAGCGCGGCAGCCGGTATCACGTGCTGCTGAAAGACATTCTGCGCGGCCAGCTGCGCCGGCTGAACCGGTATACCTTTGCCGGTGCGGAAAATGAATTTTCCGCCGCCAACATCGAACGCGCCATGGACGATCTGGATGAACCTCTTGCAGACGGTCTGGTGCGCGCCAGCGAAAAGATCTACGATGCGCTGCTTTTGGGCAAAAGCTACCCTGAGACCGTGGGCGAAGGGAAAATTCTCAGCTTCAACCTGCGGTATATCGACTGGGAGCATCCTGAAAACAATCTGTTCCATGTAACCGAAG
>CALXCQ010000018.1 GCA_944386835.1 uncultured Oscillospiraceae bacterium
GCAAAGTCGACATCGCTTACGGAGCGGTCAAATTTAGTATAATCCATCTACTTACACTACCTTTCGCATGAACCATGCATATTGGCCATATTTATCTATATTTTAACAATAGACACAGGAAATGTCTAGGTAAACTTATCAAAAACAAATTTCATACAGGAATATCCATATTGATATATCGCTGTTATCCAAAATGATTGAATTATTGCCTGCAGTATTATTGCAGACCCCGCAAAAGTGGCTGAATTGTGTGTGTAAAAGAACATGATTTTAAACAGAAAGTGAATCTTTCAGAGTAAGGAAAATTATATCTCAATCTTCACGGATTAGATCTGTGTTTTATATGCTTTAAGAGTCGGTTTTTTCAATCGGTCAAGAACAGCTATAAGGAACTGCATAGGGGTTGCCGTTCCCAAAAGGAATACAACGGTGTATTTTCACAACTAATGCGGGAAAATTTAGACAAGTAAACAAAAAAATTTAGAAAACACCATCCAATATTGACAAAGTACACCATATAGCATATCCTCTAATTGTATACAAAATATAGTATAAAATTCTATACTATATATTTGTATACAATAATTGAAGGGAGGAAACCGAAATGATCATCAATCAAGAGTTATGTGTAGGCTGTGGTTTATGCGTTCCGTACTGCCCTATAGGGGCAATCGAGGTGACAGGGCGCAAGGCCTCAATTGACCGTGACAAATGTGTGGAATGCAGTTGCTGCAAGCGCAGCAATGTCTGCAAAAAGGGAGCCATCCAGCAAGATGATTTAAAATGGCCACGCGTAGTGCGCTCGATTATGAGCGATGTGTTCACGATTTTTGAAGATACTGGTGTCAGTGGGCGTGGCACAGAAGAGATGAAGACAAATGAAGTCACTGGGCGGTTCAGGCCTGGTTGGGTGGGCGTAGCGCTTGAGGTTGGCCGCCCTGTTGCGGCTTGTTCCTTCCGACAGGTACAGGATATTTCGACAGCTCTTGCCAAAAGTGGTCTTGTTGAGTTTGAACCGTGTAACCCGATTACTTCTATGATGATTGACAATAGAACCGGCTATTTCAAAGAAGATATTCTAGATGAACGGGTTTATTCGGCGATTTTGGAATTTGCAGTGGAAATTGAAAAGCTGCCCCAGATTCTTGAGTTATGCAAAAAAATTGCCGAACATACAACCGGAACGGTATTTAGCTTGGATGTTGCGAGTGTAACCAAAGATTTTCAGGACAAGAAAGTCTGGGAAATCATAAGGGAGTGCGGGATTACGGCTCGACCGAACGGAAAGGTGAATCTTGGCCTTGGGAAACCACGGCATGAATTTTAAAGGAGGTTCTTGATATGTCGCATACACTGCATCGACGCGGAGACGTAGAAAGCCTTAAAAGAGACATTGTGTTTTTAATGCTTCCTGCCCATCGAATCAATGATGTGGACATTCCGATGGCCGAGGTTGGAGCAAAGCTGCGCCGTTTTATGGAGATTGGCATTTCCAAAGGGTGTATTTATATCGGAAATGCATCAACGGGAAATGTTGATACGTTGGGTGGAGTGGATAAAGTTTTGGAATCGACAGTCGAAGGGGCAACTGTCCATTGCGTTTTTGACGACGAAGACAAAGCAGTTGAGATGATGAAAGCATTGAAGGAAGAAGACCTCGGGTTAAGTGTGGTGGTTTCTGGTCTGTTTGATATGCTGGGTGAATGCTGCAAGAAAAGTGGCCTGTCTCCTCATACCGTAGAATATTCTCTCGGAATTTGGGGTGATACAGAGATGCTGGCAGAGGAGCCCATAATGGAAATCAATACCATGTGCGGACATGGCATGGTTTCGGTAAACCGCATTCGGGATATTATTAAGAAGATTCAAGAAGGACGAATGACATGCACGCAAGGAGGGAAAGAACTCGGGAAAACGTGCACTTGTGGAATTTTCAATTGGGAGCGTGCCGGTGAGATTCTCAAGAGGATCACGGGTATGCCGGAATAAGAACCACAGTGCAAACGTAACAACCACGGGTTGTGAGATGTAAAGGAGTAAATATGGCAATCGTTCTTTTCATCATCTTTGTGGTGTTGATGGCGGTGGGAGTTCCCATTGCAATATCCATGGCAGCATCGAGCATTTTGTATATGATTATGTTTGTGGATATACCTTTGGTGGTGATCGCACAACAGATGCTTGCCGGCGTCAACAAGTACACACTGCTTGCAATTCCGTTTTTCATGATTGCGGGTTCTCTGATGGAACACGGAGGGATTTCCAGACGCCTAGTCGACTTCTGCAAAGTCTTACTTGGGAGAATTCCCGGCGGCCTTGCGCTGGTCACGATTGTAGCGTGCGAGTTGTTCGCAGCAATGACGGGCGCGGGTGCTGCAACTGTTGCTGCTATTGGCACGTTTATGATCCCGGCAATGGTTGCTGACGGCTATAACAAAGACTTTGCAGCTTCACTGACAGCCACAGCGGGAATTTTCGGGCCGCTGATTCCGCCAAGTATTCTAATGGTGCTCTACTCTGTGTCTACCAATGTATCCGTTGGCACAATGCTCATCGGCGGGATCGGACCTGGACTGTTAATGGGCGTGATGGTAGCAATTCCCGCTATGTATGTGTGCATTAAAAATAATTATCGCTCTAAAGAGACCACAGGAGGATTGAAAAATCTGTGGAGCAGCTTTAAGAGTGCGATTTGGGCAATCTTTACTCCTGTTATTATTCTGGGAGGAATCTATTCCGGAATTTTTACGGCGACAGAGGCTGCCGCAGTAGCTGCACTGTATTCTCTCATCGTAGGACTGTTCGTGTATAAAGAGCTGACGCTAAAAAAGATGGTCGACGTTTTGAAGACGGCCATGATCTCTACGGCCGGCATCATGCTGATTGTTGCTGCCACACAGGCATTTGGCTGGGTGCTGACTTTTGAACAGATCCCGCAGGATATTGCATCGTTTTTGACGACGACCATCGGGAATAAGTGGGTCTTTTTGATTATCGTCGATATTTTGATGTTAATTTCCGGCTGTTTCCTGGACCCTGTACCGGCAGTTATGATCTATGCGCCTCTGCTGGCACCTGTTGCAACAAGCTTTGGGGTTGATCCTATCCACTTCGGCGTACTGATGGTTGTAGGCCTGGTTATTGGTCTGGTCACGCCTCCGGTTGGTGTCAACCTTTTTGTGGCATCCGCAATTGCGGAAAGGCCAGTCCATCGGTTGGTACCCAAGCTAGTCCCCTTCATTATTTTCTGTGTCATTGGCTTGATTGTTGTGACCTTCATTCCGGGTATCTCGACATTCCTCCCGGGTCTGATTGGGGAATAATAAAAAATAGAGAGGAGCCTTTTTATGAAAAAGAGTTTGAGTTTCATGATGGTGCTTTCTTTAATCCTGGTCATGTTCACCGGATGTATGGGAGAAGATTCTGAAGAGCCCGCTGGAACATCTGGCGCGGTTGAACTTTCTTTTACTTCTGGTGGCATGACTGAGTCTAGTCAAAACGGCTATGCAATGAGCGTTTTTGCGGACAAAGTGGAGGAATACTCCAATGGCAGTATCAAAGTGAACCTGTTTTATGATACTCAGTTAGGAGATACAGCGTCTCAGGTCCAAAGCGTTAAACAGGGAACGATTGATATGGTTACAGCGGGTATCTCCTATTTTTCCACATACGCCCCCGAAATTGAGGCATTCCAGCTGCCGTTTATGTTTTCCACATATGATGAAGCGCATGTCGCCGTTGATGGTGAGGCAGGAGAGTATGCCAAAGAACAATTTGAAGGAACAGGCCTGAAGCTGCTGAGCTTTTGGGATATTGGATTCCGCCATTTGACAAATAGCGAGCACGCGGTTGAGTCTATGGCGGATGTCGCGGGGCTGAAGCTTCGTACGCTCCCTTCCACATATCAGGTGGCTGCGTGGGAGTCCTTTGGCGCATTGCCGACGGCGATTGATTACTCTGAGCTGTATCAATCACTGCAGACGGGGCTGGTTGTCGGCCAGGAAAATCCGATCTCCGAGATCGTTACTATGAAGTTCTATGAGATTCAGCCGTATATGAGCATGACCTATCACTGTTATACCCCCAGCCCGGTAGCGATCAGTGAAGCGACTTGGAACGAGTTAACTGCTGAGCAGCAAGAGGCTGTGGAAAAAGCAATGGCTGATGCGACAGCGGCCTGCCGTGAAAAGCTGACGGAGATTGAGGCGGAGGGCCTCCAACAGATTGAAGAGAGCGGAGTCGAGGTAGTCATGGAGCCGGATTTGAGTGGGTTCCAGGAAAAGGCTCCAGAGACTTGGGAGATGTTCACAGCTGACTGCGGGGATACACTTGTAAAGATTATCACCGAGTCCTAATTGCGGAGTATGATAGGGGGAAGGAAGAATTGAAAAAAGTTATAGATTTGACCCTTCCAATTATTGTGGGACATTGGAGGTACAGTAATCAGCGCAGGCCTGTTCACACCATTGCTGAGGGAGCGGCTTCCAATGTGACGTACTTTGATCTGCAGACCCATATGTTTACACATATTGATGCACCAAAACATGTAGTCGCAGACGGAAAGACTCTGGATGATTTCCCGCTGGATCGCTTGATTGGTAAGGCAGCGGTTCTCGATGTATCTTACGTAAAGCCGAACCAGGGAATTCACGAGAAAGATTTGTCTGCAGCATATCAAAAGTGCGAAAAAGCTGATATTATTTTGGTAAAGACATCTTGGGGTTTGCAGCGCGATTGGACAACAAAAGAGTTTTGGGATGATGCACCGTATATTACAGAAGATGGCGCGGCATTTTTGCTGAGTATCTCTCCTAAAGTGGTTGGGTATGATTTCCCGCAAGATTATGATATTCGCCGTTTGCGCACAGTTGATGAACACGAATGCGATCTCATTACACATCGGTATTTGCTGAAAAATGAGATTCTGATGGTTGAATATATGACAAATATGTGGGAAATTACAGGGGACAATGTGGAGTTTATTGGCCTGCCGCTGAAACTCGACCATACAGACGGAGCGCAGATTCGCTGTGTAGCACTGGAGGAGAGGTGAGTGGGAGATGAAAGGATTCTCTAAAAGAATTGATGGATTTACAGCAACTGTATTAGCTCTGATTAGTTTAGCGGGATTAATTTTCTGTAATATTTCTGTATTTGCCCGTGTTATCTCAAAACCGTCTCCCTGGAGTGATGAGTTGCTGCGAGCTGTATTCGTGTGGGTGTTTTACCTGGCGGTGCCGCTTGCATACAAGGAGGACAAACTAATCGGCATCACATTGCTGGAGGAGTTCTTTGAAAAAAGAAGCAAAAAGATTTGGTATCGTTTGCTAAAAACCTTCCAGTCTTTGGTGGTATTCCTAGTGGCGGTTTTGCTTGCCTATGAGTCGTTTGAAACTATGATTCAACAGTTCGCCGGAAATGAATTATCACCTGTGCTTCAGTTTCCATCTGGTTTGATTACGCTTGGCTTTGTGATAGGGACAGTTTGGCTAGTCATTTGTGTTGTTGGGAGATTAATTTATATCTGGAAATCTTCCGATGAAGTTTTACTGTCTGGGAAAGGCCCGAGCGAAGGGGAAGAAGCCCTGATGAAATTTGAAGTCACAGAAGAAAAGAACGCGGAATAGTTTTGAACAAGACTCTTACAACGAAAAGTGCGTATTAAGTTTCAAACAGTAAGCAGTAAGTAAAGAACGGCTTGACCGAAGGGGCAGTTCCGCCTGTGGAACTGCCCCTAATTTGTATGAAAACTTGGTAGTGTATTGCGTGTAATTTATTTGGATATTTACAGGCAAAAATAGATGTAAGCGCCACAAAAGAGGATAGGGTACAATAAGTTTCGTAAATTGAAAAGAGGATAAAAGAAGACATGGTTAGCAGCCTCCTGGTAGAATGAAGTCGCGACACACCATTCTGAGAGGAAACAGCAAACCATGTCCGAGAAGATTGTACAGCTGAACGAGGGAGTAATCAAGGGGCAGCTCAAGGAACTTGTGCGAGGCAGCGTAGAGGAGACCCTCAACGAACTGCTGGAAGCCGAGACGGAGAAGCTGACCCAAGCAGCCCGGTACGAGCGCAATGAGCAGCGCCAGGGGTACCGGAGCGGCCACTACAACCGGAATCTCACCACTACATCCGGGGACGTTACCCTGAAGGTGCCCAAGCTCAAGGGGA
>CALXCQ010000019.1 GCA_944386835.1 uncultured Oscillospiraceae bacterium
TTTTACAATGGGCATTCCAAAGCTAATGTTGGGAACAAACTGTCCATCCATCACGTCGATATGCACATAATCTGCACCAGATTGTACAATTTTATAGATTTCTCTGCCTAAGTTTAAAAAGTCAGCCGACAAAATGGAAGGCGATACTTCTGCCATAAAGAAAACCCCTTTCTTTTTTGGGAAGTAGACACAGGACGACGCGCCCTGTGCATAGTAATGGATATGCGGCGCTGCGGCAGCCATAGGGCTCTCAACACCTGCGCATGCATGCCGCCCAGCCGCATTTTAGATAGGGGCTGCCCTATGGGCAGCCCCATTGGGGATTTATCCGTTTTTCTAACAATACTAAAATTATAATACTGGCCATTTCCTGTGTCAATCGGTCATTACCGTCCTTTTTTGCTTTCCATCTGCATACCGGACCCTGACCGTGTCAACTGATAGTATCTGCCCTGCTTGGTGGTGATGATTTCGGGCAGGACAGGCCTGGGCTCGGATTTCTTGACTATCCGGCGTATTCAGGATAAAATGCAAATAGAATCCAGAAATGAAATTAGGTGATGTAGTTGAAACAAGTCCGTCGTTCCTCGGTAGTTCCTATTTATGGGGTTGGACTCACCTGGTTATTTTGTGTAGCTTCTATGGGTCTATATCAACCCGGCGACTTTGTGGCGTGTATTCTCTTGTCGGCGGGGGTATACCTGGTGCTCCGAAAATTATTTCCCGGGGAAATGGTAGAACAGACGCAAAAACCGGCAAACACTGGTGACGCGGAATTGGACGAGCTGATCGATCAGGGACGAAAGCAGCTGGGGCAAATCCGCCAGTTGCGGGCGCAGATTACCAATGTCAAGGTCGTGCGCCAGTTGGAGCAAATTGAAATCTTGGCCAATAAGATTTTAAAGCAAGTGGAGAAAGATGCTGCAGCCCGGAAACAAGTACGCCAGTTTTTAAACTATTATCTGCCCACAACGGTAAAGCTTCTGACGCAGTATGTGGAGCTGCTCAATCAGGGAATTCATGGCGAGAACATCCAAAAAGGAATGGAGCAGATTGAGGGGCTACTGGATACAGTAGCCGTGGCATTCCAAAAGCAGCTGGATGGCTTGTTTGCCAGCCAGGTAATCGACATTACGGCAGATATTCAGGTCATGGAAAACATGATGGCAAGCCAGGGCCTTACCAAGGAAAAAGATTTTTAAGAGGTGACAACATTGGAAGAAAAAATTCCCAATCTTACGCTGACGCCAGATTTGACACAGTCCCCATCTTTAGAGGTAACGCCAGAAACACAGATGACGCAAAATACACCGCCAGTTCCCGAGGCCGGCCCTGAATTCAACGCTCTGACAGAGGCAGAGCAAAAAGCAGTGAAAGAGTTTGCCCAGAAAATTGACTTGACCGATGCAACACAGGTACTTCAGTACGGTGCGGCGGCCCAAAAGAATATTGCGGATTTCTCGGAAACCGCTCTGGGTTCCGTTCGTACCAAGGATATGGGCGAAGTAGGCGATATGGTGTCGAATTTAGTGGTAGAACTGCGGAATTTTGATGCTACAGAGGAAAAAAAGGGATTTTTGGGCCTGTTTAAAAAAGCCGGAAATTCCGTGGAAGCTTTGAAGGCCAAATACAGCAAAGCGGAAGATAATGTGGATAAAATTGTAGAGCAGCTGGAAAAACATCAGGTAACGCTACTGAAGGATATTGCCGTCATGGAGCAGATGTACGACAAGAATTTAGAGTATTATAAACAGCTTACCATGTATATTCTGGCCGGCCAGGAAAAACTGAAACAAGAAAGAGAAACTACGTTGGTAAGCTTGCAGCACAAAGCACAGCAATCCGGGTTGGCAGAAGATGCTCAGGCAGCCAATGATTTCGCCAATCAATGTGAAAGATTTGAAAAGAAACTGCATGATCTGGAATTGACTCGGGTAATTTCTCTGCAAATGGCACCTCAGATTCGGATGTTGCAAAATAATGATACGCTCATGACGGAAAAGATCCAGACTTCCATTATGAATACGATTCCTCTTTGGAAAAGTCAGATGGTTTTGGCTCTGGGAATTCACAATTCCCAGAAGGCCATGGAAGCGCAGCGGAAAGTCAGTGATATGACCAATGAGCTGTTAAAGAAAAATGCTGACATGCTGAAAATGGCCACAGTGGAAACGGCAAAAGAGTCGGAACGGGGCATTGTGGATCTGGAAACACTGCAACACACCAATGAGAGTTTGATTTCCACATTGGATGAAGTCATGAAAATCCAGACGGAAGGCGCACAGAAACGCCGCCAGGCAGAAACAGAGTTGCGGAGAATTGAAGGCGAGTTAAAACAAAAGCTTTTGGAAATCCGCAACTAGCGGATAGAAAAGGTAACAGAGTATGAGTTTTTTGAAAAAGAAATCCGTAGCATATACGTTTATGATTCTGGCCATTGTGGCGTCGATTGTCATTGGTCAGATAAAGGGCCCGGGTGGCGCGGTTTCGCCTTACGAGCCTGAGAGCCAGTCGGCAGCTGCCAAATGGGCTCAGGAGAATTACCGTCAGTATACGCAATGGGTTTCCGATGAGGCAGACTTATTTTCCGATGCCACAGAAGAAACCCTGGCCCAATACAACGCAAAATTTGACTATATCTATGGCAGCATAGCCGGGCTGATCACGGTGAAGAGTCTCAATGGAGATGACATCCAGGACTTTACCTATAACCGGGGCGACAGCATGGGATTTGGTCAAAATGATCTGGTCATTGTGCTGGATCAGGAGACGCAGCAGTGGTATGTAGGCTATGGGACCAACATGGGCAACTATGTGGACAATGCCTTGCAGATTTTAGCAACAGAGTCTCTTCAGGAGGATATATTTGGCAGCAGTGCCGACAGCCATATTTTACTCTTTTATGCAGGGCTGGATAATTGGTATAAAGAAACGGTGCCAGAGAATGGGCAATCTGAGCAGGACAACTCGTCCAAAGGTTTTTTGGGAGTTGTACTGACTGTCCTTCTGCTTATCTTCCTTTTTAACCTTTTCCGGCGCGGCGGTGGATGGCTGTTCTGGTTTGGCGGTGGACCACGGTGGCCTCGCTCACCGCGGGGACCCAGGCCGCCCAGAGGACCCGGTGCACCTCCCGGAGGGTTTGGAAGCAGCCGGCGTGGCGGAGGATTTGGCAGTGGCGGCTTCGGAAGCAGCAGTCGTGGAGGCTTTGGCGGCGGTGGCTTTGGCGGCAGTCGCAGTGGCGGATTCGGCGGCGGTGGCTTTGGAGGCGGCAGCCGCGGCGGATTCGGTGGCAGATAACAGTTTTTGCCGGCCCTTCCGGTACATAAGCCAGGGATTCCGTTGCGAACCTTTGTAATCAGCAAAAGAAGAACAGAATAGAAAAAAGCCTTGGCACATCCGTGCCGAGGCTTTTTTGTGCGAGAAGGCATGGCATAAACTGCCTGCAGGCCTACAAGACAGGAAACATTAGCGCTTGCGAGGGGGGGCGCATTTGACAGTGGGAAGACCTAAATGCGCTTTCCAATTTCCTCTTAAATAGCGAGTGACCAACAAAACAAACCGGGTCATATTATCCGCTACCATACAACACCATACGGCAGTTAGGCCCAAATGGAAGATAGACACGCACCCATAGGTAAATACAATTCGAACACCCCACATGGATATCAAGGAAAAGACAAAAGGCATTTTGGTATCGCCTACGCCATTGAAAATTCCTTCCATAATAATCACAACGGCAAAAAAGGGCTCTGAGACGGCGACAATACGCAGCACTTTGGCTCCCAGTGCAATCACTTCCGGGTCTCGGGAGAAAATTCCCATAACATTTTTGGGGAAGCAAAACAGAAAAATACTCAGAAGGCCCATGAGAACCATAGCCATAGCAGTAATGGCCCTGGAATATTGCATCAGTTTTCGTTCTTCCTTAGCCCCGGCAAAATGTCCGGAAAATGTGGCAGCCGCTGCCTGCATGCCATAGCCAGGTATGTAGAAGGCCTGCTCAGCCGTGATGGCAATAGAGTGAGCCGCTATGGAGATGGTTCCCAACTGGGCAATTAGGGCAGTAAAGACAACTTGCCCCAGACAGGCGGTAACCCGTTCGGCTGCAATAGGCATGCCAATATGAATGCATTGAGACATGATTTCCTTGTGATAAGTAAACCGGTTTCCCCGCAATCCTAGTTTCGGATTGCGATAGGTAAAGACAGCCATTAAAGTACCGCCGACCACATAAGAAATAGCCGTTGCCACAGCGGCACCGGTAACTCCCCAACCGGCACCCCACATGGGAATCGCCACAGGACCTAAATTCCACACCTTGGAAGGGTTAATCAAAAGAAAATTCAGGGTAATATTGAGAAAGTTCATAACAGTATTGATCAGCATGGGTGTCTTGGTATTACCGGTGGCCCGCAAAACAGCCCCAAAAATAATACTGCTTGCACGGAAAATCATAGGTGCGCAGACGATTCCAAAGTAGACAGATGCGTCCCGCCGGATTTCGGGGTCAGCACCGAGCCATTTGGGAAGAACGGGACTAATGGACAAGGTCAATACGCCCAAGATAACGCCAAGGCAAAGCACAATCAAGCCAGACTGCATGGCAGCTATTTGTGCCCTTTGGGAGTCCTTGGCACCCAAGGCCCGGGAGATACAGGACAAAACACCCATAGACAGTGCAAACATGGGGGCATTTACCAGCCACATCATAGTCGTTGTTAGCCCCACAGACGCGGATGCATTGGCACCGATGGCGCCAACTTGGGCGGTGTCCGCATATTGCACAATGGTCTGCAGGGCCTGATCCATGACTGTGGGCCAGGCCAGGGCAATAATTGCGCGAATCATATTCTCTTTTTTTGAAGGATTTAAAATGGATGAATTCATGGACTCCTCTTTTCTTCTACAGAACGATAACAGGCAAAACACTCCTTATCCATCATAAGCATTTTCGGAAACTTGTCAAGGATGGAACCGGTCTTTCAGGATGAGACTTGTGGCCCGGAAGGGAAACTGATATGATAGAAAATGGAAAATAAGCCAACAGGATGTGATAAGATGTTTTGTCTTCCGGAAAAAAAGGCGGGAAAATTTCTCTATGCAGCGATTTATGAAGAACTGAAAAAACAAATTGAGTCCGGAGCATTTCCCGCGGGAACCAAATTGCCCTCCCAGCGGACTTTGGGGACAAAACTTGGGGTGAGTGTGAACACAGTCCGTACGGCCTATACGCAGTTGGAGCTGGAAGGCTTTGTCGAAGTGCGACCCAAAAGCGGGTTCTATGTTTGCAATATGGAATCTTTGCAAAAAATAGGCTCCCAAAGGGGGAACCCAATGTTGACACCATTGGAAAAACAGTGTGATCAGAACCCAGAGGAGGCAAAAAATAATTTTGTACCTGCCAATGTTGCAATTGATTTTGCGCCTGCCGCCATTGCAAAGGAAAAATTCCCTTCTACGCAATGGTATCGCTGCTTGCGCAGCTGTCTGGAAGATCCGAGAGCCCTGGAGCGTACGCCGCCGCAAGGAGACCTGGGCCTGCGCCAGATCCTTGCAGACTACCTCTATACGGAGCGGGGAGTGGAATGTACCCCCCAGCAGGTGATTCTTGGAGCTGGCACCGACAGCCTTCTGGAGATTCTCAGCTACATTTTACCCAATCAATGGGCCTTGGCCATGGAGAATCCGGTTTACACCAAGGCATACCGGCTATTTTCTCGTATGGGTCACAGAGTTGTACCGATACAGGTGGACAAACAAGGCGTGATGACGGAGCCACTGGAAGGCCTGGACCAGTTGCTGGTCTATACAACTCCCTCCCATCAATATCCCCTGGGAACCAGTATGCCGGTAGGCAGGCGGATTCAGCTTTTGAACTGGGCAGGACGGGGGAAATTCCGGTTTATTGTGGAAGACGACTATGATTCGGAATTTCGATATGACGCCAAACCGGTTCCCTCTTTACAGAGTATTGATCAAAATGAACGGGTCATTTATTTGACTTCCTTTTCCCGGTCTGTTGCGCCGGCTCTGCGGCTGAGTGTTATGGTGTTGCCGGATTCCATTTTGAAAATTTATCACGAAACGTATAAAGACTTTGTTTGTCGTGTTTCCACATTGGAGCAGTTGACCCTGGGAGAGTTTATTCGCAGAGGCTTTTTCGAATCCCATTTAAATCGCATGCGAACCTACTATAAAAATAAATGCAAAAGGCTGCTTCAGGGTCTAAAGCCTCTGCGTGATACCGTGGATCTTGTGGGAGAGTTGGCAGGGCAGCATTTAACGCTCCAGGTGAGAAATGGTATGACGGAAGAACAGTTGTGGAGTTCGGCTCTGGATGTAGGTGTACGGGTATATCCAGTCAGTCCGTTTTTTATGACGGACTTTCCGGAGTCTTCTATGGTGCTGCTCGGCTTTGGGGGACTTAAGGACGAGGAGATTGATGAAGGTACCAAAAGACTGGTTATGGCATGGCACAAATAAAAATTGAGGGAAGCGTTACCAATACTGACTTTTTTCGCAGATTGCAGATTATTTAGCTTAACCAGCAATAAGATCTGGTACTTAGTTTCCCAATTTCCTAAAGCAATATAAAATATTATGAGTAGCGATTCTGCTATGTGAAAGTAAAAGAATTTGTTTCTTTTGTCCTTTTGGCGATCAAACAGCAAGGAGCTTATCCAGTCAACAGCGGGCAGGGACTGCGCCTTCTACAGTTGACACGTGGAGATCTGCTACTTTGCACAGAAAAGGGCCGAGGTAGAAGCGTAATCTCATGGGTATATTAACGAAATTGATAAACTCAATATTGTGAGGAAAGGAAGATGAAAAAAGCGTATTTTAATTGGAGCAGTGGGAAAGATTCCGCTTTTGCTCTTTTTAAGGTTTTGCAATCGGGAACCTATAATGTGCAGACGCTGTTCACAACAATTAAAAAAGAGGGCTCTAAAGTTGCGATGCACGAAGTTGGCATTGAACTCATCCAAAAACAGGCAAACGCTATTGGGATACCTTTCGTAACTTTGGAGTATGACGCAAACGCTCCCTCTGAGGAATATAAGAAGTTGATGGAAGTGCAGATGGCAAAATTCAAAAAGAGCGGAATTGACGTCGCGCTGTTTGGAGATTTATATTTGGAGAGTCTGAGGAATCAAAGAATTGCCAATTGCCGGCAGCAAGATATTCAAGCTGAGTTTCCTCTGTGGAACAGCAAACCGAAAGAATTGCTGCAGAACTATCTGTCACTGGGGTTTCAGAGCATCGTAACTTGTGTGGATGGCTCTGTACTTGACAAATCTTTTGTTGGCCGGATCATTGACGAAACTTTTTTCAATGATCTGCCCGACGGCGTAGATCCTTGTGGTGAAAATGGAGAATATCATTCTTTCGTCTTTGATGGACCCATATTTCATAAGCCAGTTGAATTTGAAATCGTGAGTCAATATTCCAGGGATTATCTAAGTGGGGAAAATGCAACACTGAGCAGATATTGGTTTCTTGAAATTCGATAATCTTTCAATCCTGGTTTACATAAAACGGGATATTTCCGAAAAGGAAAAATCTTCCTTGTCTTTTTCATGAAGAAAAAGGTAAACTTTACAGAACGAGTATCTTTTTCCTATTCTTATTAAGGAATGGTGGATAGCAGAATGAAAAAGGATTCGTTTAAACAAATAGCAGTTTGCATGGAAGTGTTACGCAGTTTAAAAGTATTTTTGAGGAGAAAGGCATCATTCTTTTCTCCAGCCAGTTTTGCCTCATACTATC
>CALXCQ010000020.1 GCA_944386835.1 uncultured Oscillospiraceae bacterium
TACAACAACCGCCGCATCAAGGCAAAGTTAAAGGGCTTGCCGCCTGCAATTCACAGACAACAAGCCCTTTCGGCTGCTTAAACAATTTTCTTTTTCAAATATTGTCTAACTTTTGGGGGTCACTTCAAAATTCCGGATGCGGTATTTTATTGCCTCTCTCCCCTGCCTGTCTGAAGAGAGTAGTATTTTTGATGAGAAAATGTTATGATAACTGTAGTGGAAGCGGACGGTCGCAATAGGATGGATAACACCATAACTTAGAAGACCGAAAATGGATCTGAAAGATTTTCCCCTCCAGTTCAAAGGATACTGGATTTACCCGGCAAATTCCGAAAGTATTGTGAATTTTTGACACACTGATTGGGGAAACGATATCGAAAATGGTGTGAGTTTCTTTTACATTCAGATAGAAATGGAGGATGATTTATGAATCAGGATCAATGGGAAGCCTGTGTGAAATTCCATGGCCATTCCTGCCCTGGCTTAGCTTACGGTTTTCGAGCCGTAGAAGTTGCTCAGTCTGTTTTCGGCGTAATGTTTCATGCCAATATGGACGAGGATCTGGTATGCGTCAGTGAGAACGACGCATGCGGTGTAGACGCTATCCAGTACCTGTCCGGTTGTACCGTAGGAAAAGGAAATCTGGTATTTCGTCATACTGGAAAGATGGCCTACTCGTTTTTCTTGCGAAAAACCGGTAAAAAACTCCGAATATTATATAAGCCAAATTTATTCCTTCCGGAAATGGACCGGGAGCAAAAGCGATTGTATCTTTTGACGGCACCGGTAGAAAAACTGATGGTCCTTTCAGAGCCCAAATATGAGGCGCCCCCACAAGCCAAAGTTTTTGACAGTATTGTATGTGAAGTGTGCGGAGAAGCATCTGTCGAATATAAAATACACTTGCAAGGTGGTAAAAAAGTCTGTGAAGATTGCTTCGAGCCCTATTCCCGGCTCACTTTCCGATAAAACATCAGATAGAATTCTTTACTTGGCTCTGACTGTGCTTCTGCTACCCAGGAGGTAAACAAACACAGAGGAAAAGAAGTTTGTCTGAAAACAGGGCTGCTTTGTAAAGAAGCCAGCCCTGCTCATTCGGATATCATTATGCCATAGTGTTGTTAGGAAAACCCCAAATAACCACAAATGCAATCATACCCACAGAGAGTATTATCTTAATTGCTGTTTTCCAGCCACTATTCGTTTTCCAAAGAATGCTTCCTAACATGGTGCGCTGCAGTTTTAAACAAACCAGCGTCTAAGCTCCATTCAGAAGTCACTTATGCTGAATGGAGCTTATTTTTACCCAAATTGTTTAATTCCGGAAAAGCGACACATACTAAGACAAATGCAAGTGACAGGAGATCGGGTCATGAGAAGTTTACACAAGGGCAAACAGAGTATTCTTTTGGAACATCAACCGTCAATTCTGGCAAGTTACAGTGTAGTGGGAAAAAAAGAAGGACAGGGCCCGCTGCATTCCTACTTTGATTTGGTAAGTCAAGATACCAAATTTGCCCAGTCCTCCTGGGAAAAAGCAGAAAGTCAAATGCAGCTTTTATGCTTACAAGGTGTTTTAAATAAAGCAGAGCTCTCGCCATCCCAGATTGATATGGTCTATGCAGGAGATCTGCTAAATCAGTGTATTTCCACCAGCTTTTGTCTGCGCGGAACGGACATCCCAGTCTATGGGCTCTATGGTGCTTGCTCTACCATGGCAGAAAGTCTCTCACTGGCAGCTATGGCAGTCAGTGCAGGCTTTGGAGAAAAGGTTATCGCTATGACGTCTTCTCATTTTGCCTCTGCAGAGAGGCAGTATCGGTTTCCCTTGGTATATGGTGGCCAAAGAACGCCAACAGCCCAATGGACGGTAACCGGCTCCGGCGCCATTGTTTTAGCACCTGACGGTGCCGGTCCTTATATTCAGGCAATAACCACTGGGAAAATTGTGGACAAAGGTATCAAAGATGCCAATAATATGGGCGCAGCCATGGCTCCGGCAGCCTATGATACAATCCGTGCACATTTGGAAGACCTCAGCCTGACCCCGACAGACTATGATCTGATTGTTACCGGAGACTTGGGTTCTCTGGGGAAACAAATCGTGCTAGACCTGTTTCAACAAGAAGGTGTGGATATTGGCAGTGTGTACGACGACTGTGGATGCATGATTTACGATTTGAAAGGCCAGGATGTACATGCCGGCGGCTCAGGTTGTGGCTGTAGTGCCGCGGTACTGTGCGGATATCTTTTACCGCAGATGATCAAAGGTGTGTATCAAAAAATTCTGTTTTGCGGAACGGGAGCACTCCTATCACCTGTTTCTACACAACAAGGAGAGTCCATTCCTTCTGTATGTCATGCAGTTTCAATTTCCGCTGGAAGGAGTTAAACCATGGAATATGTAAGAGCCTTTTTAGTTGGTGGAATTCTTTGTTTAATTGGTCAGATTTTAATTGATAAAACCAAGATAACACCTGCCCGTATTTTGGTTTCCTACGTTGTGGCCGGCGTCATTTTAGGCGGACTTGGGATTTATGAGCATATTGTCCAGTGGGGCGGCGCAGGGGCTACTGTTCCATTAACCGGATTTGGATACAACCTTGCCAAAGGAGTCAAAGAGGCTGTCCGTGAAGATGGCATTTGGGGGGCGTTTATGGGCGGATTAAAGTCAGGTTCCGGTGGCATTGCGGCCGCCATTGTATTCGGTTATCTGGCTGCACTTCTTTTCGATCCAAAAGATAAGTCGTAGTATAGAATCACATATAAATTGACATACTATTACTGTAATAATCCAATTAGGAGGAAACCTAAAATGGCTAACAAGAATAACTGCAATCAAACAAACAACACAAACAACAATACTACAAACAAGAAAAACGAAAAGAGCAAAAGTCAATTGGAGACTCTGCCCAACGCACAGGATAAGAAAAACACCAACAATTGCAAATAAGAAAACCGCCCGATATCCTATCGGGCGATTTTTTATAGACAAATTGCCTGATCCAAATGGAAAAAATACAAAATTTTTTCTTTTACTGGAAGGTGGTACATTTTTTCCAGCGCCAATCCATACGCCTCTACTTGACGGGCATAATACCTGGCCCTCTGTTCCACAGTTTCTGGTGTGACAAAGTCAGTCTTAAAGTCGATGACACAAATTCCATCATCTTCAATGAGGAAACAGTCCACCACTCCTTGCAGCATAATTTCTTCTCCAGTAACCTGAGGATATAGCAGCTCTGAAGGAACCAGGCAGGAAAATTTCCACTCTCGTATGATTTGAGGTGCCTGTAAAATTCTGTGTCCCAATTCCCCTGAAAACAGGTTCAAAATCGATTCTGTTTGTACTGCTTCTGCCTGTTCCGGCGTTAGAAAAAGTTTTTCAACCAGCCTGCGTTTTTCTGCCTCGATATCCGCCGGAGTTGTACAGGAAGAATACGTGGCAAATTGCAGGAATAGATGGGTTGCTGTTCCCTTCTGTGTCGGAGACAATGCTTCCCTCCGAGAAAATGCCGGCCGGTTTCGCCAAACTTTCTGTTTTGTCAACGGCATTGCCCCTGCTTCTGCTTCCCCGTCGAGAACTCTCCCCTTTAATTGGGTAGCTGTCAGCTTAGCGGGTATCTGGGTGGCCTGCGCATAAGGATACTGAAAGGACAGGCATTTTTCCAAGTCAGTCGGCGATGGAATTTGCGAAGAAATTTCAGAAGATGTCACAACGCCAACTTCTTCTTGTATTGCGTCATTCCAGATAGAATCATAGGTGTGGGTACAAATTTTCCAGGGATCGTCAAATGTCCAAAGAGCTTTTGGTTGTCCCCCCAATGCAAACAATGCATTGGCTTCGCTTCTGCATAAAGCTGCCATTAGAATCCAGCTGCCCGGACTTTTCGCTCGGCTTGTCAGCATAACCGGCGCCGGAAAACTTACTTCCGGAACGATTGCCTTGAGTTCCGTTTCCAAATAACGGCTGCAGTAACTCAGAACCAAGCGTTCTTTTGCTCGCGTCATAGCTACATACAAAATTCGCAACTCTTCAGATCGATTTTCCTGCTGTGCTTCCAAAGCAATCGCCTTTTTCGTAATCGTAGGAAATTTGAATCTGGAGTGGGCGTCAAAGAAATTGCCACCTAGGCCGAGTTTTTGATGCAAGAGGACCTCTTGCGTCAAATCCGTTTCATTAAATTTACGGGATAAATCCGGGAGCACAACAACAGGAAACTCTAAGCCTTTTGACTTGTGAATACTCATAATTTTGACGGAATTGGATTGCTGAGCATCTTGGGCAACAACATGAATTCCGGCATCTCGCAATCCCTGAAGGTATTCTACCAGTCCTAAAAGTGTCGCTCCCTCTTCCACAGCATACCCACAGGCCAGCTGTACCAGAGTTTGCAGTGTTTCGACTTTTTCGGAGCCGCCTTCCATTGCCCCTAATATTTCCGGAAACATAGTGACATGCAGAATTTCTTCGACTAACTCCCCAACCGAAAACCAAAGGGATTTCCTACGCAGTTCTTCCAGAACCTTTATAAATTGTGTTGTTTTAAAGGCAAGGGGATCCGCTTGGGATGGTGCTCGGTATTGGGTAAGCGCAGTATACAGGTCTACAGAGCGGTTTCCCATTCGCAATTTTGCCAGTTCATCTGCTTGAAAAGCGAAAACTGGGCTTGCCAGAGCAGTAATCAGCGGAATATCCTGGTGAGGATTCTCCACGATCTGCAAAAGGGCCAGAAATATCTCGGCCTCTTTTGTATCCAGAATACTCTGAGCCTTGTCACTGACTGCCGGGATGCCGAAAGCTTTCAGTTCTGATAAATAGACAGACGCTGTATTGGAAACGGAACGAAGTAAAATGGCGACATCTCCCGGCTGAATTTGCCGTTCCCCTTGTAGGGTTTGCAGTTTCTCTTCGCGCAGCATGGACGCAATTCTCTTTGCAATAAATTTTGCCTCAGTACGTACTTTGTCTGCACCTTCCTCTTCGGAACTGCCAGCAAACGCGATACAGTGAAGTTCGATGGCTGGTTCAGAAATTGGTGGCCAGGAAAGTCCGGGTTTCAGCTGCTCAGCTTCGCTGTAGGCCATATCCCCTACCTGCACAGACATAACTGTTTGAAATACCTGATTAATCCCACTTAAAATTTCTTTCCGGGAGCGGAAATTTTCTGAAAGCAGAATTTTCCGTGGCTGGCCATCTTTTGCGGCGGATGCCGGTAAAAAAGTTTGGTACTTTTTTAAAAAAATTCTCGGATCTGCCATTCGAAAACGGTAGATGGATTGTTTCATATCGCCTACAAAGAACAGATTGTGTCCATCTTGTGAAATGGCAGAAAAAATTTGATCTTGTACTTCGTTGCTATCCTGATATTCATCAACCATGATCTCTGCAAACTGTGCTGACACCTCTTTGGCCAAAGCGCTGGGCAGATCAGTTCCCTTTTGTAGAAGCAGTGCCAAACATTGGTGTTCCAAATCGTTGAAGTCCAACACTTTTTTGCGAGCTTTTTCCTTTTGGTAAGCATCAGAAAACAGCTGCGTTAACCGGATTGCACCTTTGAGTCCGCTGCTTGACTGGCGCAAATCCTGTAGAACTTCTTGGCTGGACCCGTAGAAATAGCTGTATCGCTGTTTCAAGCCTTCCCAACAGCGACTTCTGTCCGCTTTAATGCGCTCCATTAGCTCCGGATCTGAACATTTTCGCGCGCTAGACAGTCTGCCAAAACTGGTGGGGCGGTTATGTACCATTTCATCCCATGTGTCACAGGCCATCAAATGATCCAATTGTAAAAGATTTTCCGAAAGAGTGGGCACATAGGCTTTCTGCAAGACAAGATCTTCTTGCGCAAGAGCCAGGTCTTTTTCCAGCTGAGCACGCTGAGTACTTAAAAATAGTTTCATTTCTTCCAGAAGAGACGCTCCCCACAGGGTTTTCTCCGCAGCCTGCTCCGGGATTTCTGTTAACATCTGGTAGCACCAATCGAGCCACTGTGCCGGATTCCGATAGCTTTGCACGCGGTCATAGATGGTAAATAGTATTTGCTCCAGATTCCGGTCGTCTCTTCCATAGCCCAACTGCATCAAAAGGGCTTGTAGATCCGGATCCTCTTGCTTGTCCAAATACAATTGGTCTAAAATTTTCTCTTTCACTCGCTGGCGTAGAAGTCTGGTTTCCGCTTCCTCCGCAACCCGAAAGTCTGGAGAAATATCCCGTATATGCCCATAGCTTCGCAAAAGATCGCTACAAAAAGCATGGATGGTGGAAATTTTTGTCTGATAAATTCTACGCAGCTGTTTCTGCAAATGGCGGTTTTCTGGGTGAAGAGCAGCCTTTTTCGATAATTCCGCTGAGATTTTGGCACGCAGTTCGCTTGCCGCCGCTTTTGTATAGGTAATAATCAGAAAGTCGTCGATGTGATATGGCCGCACAGGGTCCATAATTTTACGGAGAAGACGGTCCACCAATACCTTTGTTTTACCAGAGCCAGCGGCTGCCGATACCAATAGAGTTCCACCTTCATTCTCAATCACTGCTTGCTGCGACGGCGTCAGTTTTATCTCACCCATGTCTTTTCACCTGCCCTTCAAGCCGTTTCCAGAATTCATCACGTTCCGTTTTCTCCATCACTCGCTTTACTACATCGCTATTGAGATGGCATACCTGGGAGTACTGGCAGTAGCTGCACACTCCCTGATCCAAACCTCTTACAATAGGATTTGGTGTCACATCTCCTTGCAGTATCTGGTCAGTCATAGCCTGGATAACTTTCGCCACGTAGGATTCCAATAAATCCATCTGCTCTTGTGTCGCCAAATCCCCTGTCAGGTTTCCTTTCCCATCCAGTTTGTACGGCATAAAATGACATCCGTTTTGATAGTCAGGCTCCATAGCTTCCAGAACAACAGGATCAGAGACTACCAATCCTTTTCTCTGAAATTCTGTTTCACGTTTACTGCGAATCGTTTCTTCCGGCAGCTTGGAAGTGGCTGTGAGAACCGGCATTCTTGCCGGCATATATAAAACTCCGGCCAGGCTGGGCGTTTGACCAAAAATGTCTTTTCCATATTGTTTTAAAGCAAACAAATAAATTAGCATCTGTAGTCCAATGCCATTTAAAATATCGGTATAGTCGAAACTTTTCCTTCCTGTTTTATAGTCAACAACCCGCACATATACATGCCCGTCCTGCTCAAAGAGATCCACCCGATCCACAAAGCCGGAGATCTCACAGCTTCCCTTCTGAGTATGATAACGAACGGGAGGAATCTCTCCTCTAGCAGAAAATTCCAGTTCGGTCCGGACAGGCTGAAATCGGGATTGGTTTAGCTCTTCGGCCAAATTTTCCACAACACCTTGAACTTCCAGAAAACTCCTTCTTAAAAGTTTCTGAGCACGTTCTGTTTGCAGAGTCTCACCCAACTCTTCCACTATATAGGCTTCCATACGTTCATGGGCAATCTCCACAAGTCTTACTGGAGATACTGCCTGAAATCCCCCTTCAGAAAGTGCCTGGTTCACGGTTTTTTCCAGAACTTCGTGCACAAAGGTTCCATATAGGGGTGCGTCCACTTTTGCAGGACGCCGGGCCTTGGCCTTTAGACCATATTCCAGAAAATAGGAAAAGCGGCAAGCTGCATATTTATCAATTCTGGAAGCAGAGAGCCGCAGTGTCTTGCCGTACAATCCGGTAACCTGCTCCAGATCTAATTTCCCTATGTTATACCCGGCTTTTTCTCGAACCTGCGAAGAGAATGCTTGCACTTCCAATGGAAGGGCCTTCAAATAAGATTCGGGAATTCCTTTCTGGGCTAAAAGAGCCCCCAACTGTCTGGGATGATAGTAAAATGCCACCTGCGGCGCCTGGGGCTCTGTCTTTACGGGCAAGGAAAAAATCTGCAAAATCCGAGTGATCAAATAAGCGGGAGCCTCTGCCTGAAAAGTAAAGCAAATTTCCTGTGTGGGAGCAGAGACTATTTGATAGATTGCAGAAAACTCCCGATCCATTGCATGGTTATTCTCTTGAGTTACCGGCAGTCCAAGGCCTTGTAAGCGACTTCTTTCCTCTTCCGTAAGCAGGCCCGTTTCCGTCCGATATGACGGAAAATTACCATCTGACACGCCTAAAACGAATAAGTGACTACACTGGCAGTCCCGCATTGCCATCAGATCTCCTACCGTTACCGCATCCAGTGTGGCAGGGATTGTCCCTACTTCATACTGGGAAAAAAGTGTGACAACCAGGCGTGCAAATTCTTCGGGAGTGCTGGGAATAGGCCCCAACACCTGATAAAGCTGCTCCAGAGCCTGACAGACAATTTCATATAGTTGTGCCTGCTCCTGGGCCTTTTGAAAATAACCGGCTTCCTCTAATCTTTCAGCCTCTGCCCGTAACGTTTTAGAAAAGCCAATTGTTTCCAGAAAGGTCCAAAAGGACAACGTTTTCTCGCCAATGGTAGACTTCTGTGCCAAAGATTCCCGGAGCTGGGCGAGAGGCATAATTGCCAGTTTCCGTGCCCAATTGAGATGTTGCAATTTTTCATTTGCCTGTTCGTCTAAAGTTTGATCCATCCCCTCTGGCGGCAAGGTCCACTCCTGCTCCCATCGGTTTGCATGAATATTCCACAAAATTGCATAGTTTTCAATTTGATCGCTGTCTTCCTGCTCCAATGGTGATAGGCCGGATTTTAAATAGATCAACACCTCTTCTTGTTCCATACCCATAGCGGCCGCCATGAGGGATGCTTTCAGTGCCTGCATAGTGGGCCTTTCCAATAAAGGTGTGTTTCCAGAAAAATATGCTGGAATTTGAAAACGATTCAATTCCGCCTGCATTCTCTGCCGATAGCCGGACGGTTCCGCCATGACAACAGCGATATCACGCAGGCGAACCCCTGACTCCAACAAACGCAGAATCTTTCCAGCGACCGCCTGACACTCCTGTGTGATAGAGATGTACTTCTCTACTGAAATTCCTTCCATCTGATTGGACATTGGTATCGATGCTGGGGAGAAGAGATACGTTTGCAGCGCAACAAGCGCAGGATTCTTTTTGTAAGATTTTTCATATGAGGAAACCGTTATGGGAATTTGCAGATCTTTTGCAATTTTTCTTAAGCGATTGACTGTATCGTGTATATTTTGAAAGGCTACTGTCGAACCTGAGGCTGTGCCAAGGAGACTGATCGTGACATCTTCTGCCTGTTGGATGAGAATTTGCAAAATAGACAATTCCTGTTCTGTGAAATCATTAAACCCCCATATCCAGATCTGTCTACCAGCGGCAAAAGGATTTCCTTCCAGAATGTCCCGCAAGAATTCCAGACGCATTCGGGGATCAATTCTGTCACTACTACAAACGGTTTGATAACTTTCCCAAATTAAACTTAGCTCCTCCAATTTTAAAGCAAACTGCCCTTGAGAGACCCGGGCCGCACTGCGCAGCATGGCCGGTGAAATCCGGTCATGTGCTAATTCATCAACCACTGCCAAAAGTTTTGTAAGAAATTCTGCTTTTAAACTGTTCCCCGCAAAAAGCCGGAGCTGTGAGCGCACTTGTGCGATTGCCAGACTCATGGCCAGGAGTCTTCCTCCAGGATCCAAAGTCTCCCGGCAAATACCGCCGTATAAGGAAAAAACGCGGGTAGCTAATCGTGTAAAGCTGAGTACCTCTGCAAACCGGCCAATCGACGGTCCCCCAGTTTGACATAAATGATACTCCATACTGTGGGAAAACTGTTCCGGAACCAGGAGAATCTGCCCTGTGATCCCCTCTTGTGCTTTGCCGCAAACAGATTGCAGAAGTCCTTCACGGTTGGTACGCAGATTATCTCCAAACTGTAGGTTTAACATGAGGCAAGCCTCCTCTCGACAATTAGTTATATATTATCATATTTTCCACGGAAAAAACAGCCGCACAAAAGATGGATGCCATCGTCAATTACATGTAGTAGGGACTTTAGTTTTCTGCTCAAACACACAAAATTGTGTAACTTGCATAGTTTTTCATGAAAATATGTGCCAGTTTTGTCAATCCCCAATCTTGACTTTAGTACTTTTTCTGATTAAACTATGGATAATTCTTGACGAAAGGGGCTACGGAAATGGTAAGGCAAACAAAGATGAGCAGGAATATGGCTTCTTCCAACGATGCTTTTGCACCGTCGGCTTCTTATGCGCAAATGAATTCTTTTGGTACGATTACTTTGGACACTACCGTTTCGGCAGTGTCCATTTTTGTATTTGTATTTATGATTCTCAAGGGATTTGTATTGGTTGTCGGAATTATTGGGCTTATTGGAATTATGGACCTGATTGGGATTTGGCAGATTTTAATGCTTGCTATTTTGCTGGTCGGCCTGCTCCTTATTACTGAGATTCCAGAAAGGCAAACTGTTAGATTTAGGCCTGTTAGCGTGCACTAAGCACAGAGTAACAGATTGAAATTTGCGGCTTTGCTTTTTTGGGCAAAGCCGCTTTTCTTGTATTTTTGTCGCAGTTCTGCGGCTGAAATAAATTTAATCCTGGAAAAACGAGGTAATGAATATGAAAAAGTTTATGAAGTTCGCAAGTATCGGCTTGATTGTTGCGTTACTTCTGGGGTGTCTGTCTGGCTGTAGCCAGTCACAGACCAACGATGAAACGGCACAAAATGAAACCGCAGATTCTGAAAACACCGGGAATACTGCCAACTCTGAAAACAACAATTCTAGCAGCGACGGTGAAAAAACATTAATCATTGGCGGAATTGGACCTTTGACTGGCAATAATGCCAACTATGGCAACAGCGTGCGAAACGGTGCACAAATTGCAGTAGATGAAATCAACGCAGCTGGCGGTGTAAACGGCTTCCAATTTGTTTTGGATTTCCAGGATTCTCAGGGCGATCCGGATGCAGCCGTTGCCGCGTACGGAAAGCTTATGGATAACGGTATGGAGGTTTCTCTGGGCGGTACACTTTCTGGTGAGACACAATCCATTGTAGCCGCCTCCCAGCAAGATGGGATTCTGGTTCTCACTCCTACGGCATCCTCGGAAGCTTCCATTTCCGGTGGCGATAATGCTTTCCGTGTATGTTTTAACGATCCCGGTCAGGGCACTGCTTCTGCCACTTACATTGCAGATAATAATCTGGCAACCAAAGTTGCTGTTTTCTATGCCAGCGACAATGATTACTCTGTAGGACTGTATGAAACATTCAAAGAAGAAGCTGCCAATCGGGGTATTGAAATCGTAGAGGAACAAACTTTTACAACCTCTACCAGCACTGATTTTTCCACCCAAATTAACGCAATTAAAGCCTCCGGTGCTGACTTGGTTTTCCTGCCCATTTATGCAGCCGAAGCAGCTACTTTCCTTACTCAGGCAAATGGTAAATTGGACGGCATGACCTTCTTTGGCTGTGACGGCTTAGATGGTATTTTGACAAAAGTTTCCGATACGTCTTATGTGGAAGGCGTTTTGATGCTGACCCCCTTTGCGGCCAACGATCCGGCTGAAAACGTTCAGTCTTTTGTTTCTCAATACGAGGAGCAACACAATACTACCCCAGACCAATTTGCAGCGGATGGCTATGACGCAATTTACGCTATTAAGGCCGCTTTGGAGCAAACTGGCATCACAGAAGTGGACGATACGTTTAATGAAAAAATGATCGCTGCTATGACAGAAATTACGGTTGATGGTGTCACAGGCTCCATGACCTGGACTTCTGATGGCGAAGCCAATAAGCAGGCAAAAGTTATGATTATTCGTGACGGTGTAGCGGAAATTTACGAAGGCTAATCTATTAAGATAAAGTTCCTGGCGGGCATAAACCCCGCCAGGAAAAACTGTGAAAAGGAATGTGCGTTATGACTCACTTTATCCAAACTCTAATCAGCGGTCTGAGCTTAGGCAGCATTTATGCCCTAATTGCTTTGGGATACACGATGGTGTATGGAATTGCAAAGATGCTGAACTTTGCCCACGGCGATATTATTATGGTGGGCGCTTACATCTCCTTCTGCGTGACCAACTATCTTGGCCTCCCCGCGGCAGTGTCTGTAGTGGCGGCGGTTGTGGTCTGCACGGTGCTGGGCATTGCCATTGAGGGCCTGGCTTACAAGCCTCTGCGGGGTACCCCAAGTCTGGCGGTGCTGATTACCGCCATCGGTGTCAGCTACTTCCTGCAGAATGCTGCCCAGCTGATCTGGTCCAGCAGCCCGAAGAATTTTACCAGCATCGTTACCATGGACCCCATCTCCCTGATGGACG
>CALXCQ010000021.1 GCA_944386835.1 uncultured Oscillospiraceae bacterium
CACACTGGTACGGTTACAAACAAAGGGAAAAACAGTCCTATATATTCCGTTCCAATTTCCCAAGCATCAAGTTTGAAGTAGATGGAATACTCTCGATACATCGTACAAGTAAGGATACAGGTTAAAACTGTTAAAATAGCGATCGCTAAAAGCGTTGTCTTAGAGAGCTTTTTTAGTTCCAATTTCAAAAGCCGCAGCATGACATCACATCCTTTCCGCTTCATCTTATCTGCATTTCTCGGTAAACACAAGGTTGTGGGAACAAACAGGGGTTTTAGAGGAATGAAATCCTCCAAAACCCCTGTGAATCATTTTTATGAAATCAGCGCACCGATCGTCAAATAGTTATTCCCATTTTTCTCCTCGTTTTTTACAATGATCTTTCCGCCGTGCTGCTCCACCATTCTGCGGACATTGAATAGCCCATAGCCCCGCCCCTGATTGGCTTTTGTAGACCATCCACGGCGGAACATCTGCGCCATTTCTGTCCGGGACATAGGGGGACAGGGATTTGATACCAAAAGGCAAAGAGCGCCTTCCTCCTCCTCTGCCTGAAGAAATACAAGATCACCGGCAGACGCCGCCTCCAAAGCGTTATCCAGCAAAATTCCCAGCAAATCCACCCAATCGCTTTCAGATAGCGAACGGTGAAGAAAAGAGCCTGTTATAGATATTTGAAGTTGAATGTGATGCAGTTGGGCTTGTTTGACTTTACCGAACAGCATCCCGCACAGCACCTTACTGTCGCACTTTAGTAATTCTCGATCTGTTGCCTCCAAGCTGACCTGCCCAGCTAATTCAGCAACCTTGATTTTGGCCTCCTCTAGTGTTTCCGAGGTCACCATTGCCGCTGATATTGCCATCATGCGATTGTTGTATTCATGCTGGCGGGCTCGCACAGACTCCACCAGTTCCTCCACCATAGGCAGATATTGTTCCAATAGGCGGCCTCTGCGTTGGAATTGAATGCGATTTTGATCCCACAGGAGAACTATGCCATCTACCAGCACTAACAATGCCAAAATAGCCGCCATGATTGGGAGCCATAGATAATCTCTTAATGAGGGGTTTTTCCACACACCCAGGATTAGTAGCAAAACAAGAAAGGTATTCCCAGCAACGATATAGAGCGGTATGTCGCCTTCCTCTAACTGGTCTTTTATCCACCGGAGCATCCCGGTACACCATAGAGCCGCCCAAAGGAGAAGAGAAAGAATACGCGCCCCATAAATTGGCCAAAATCCTGTACTCAGGCCAAATAGCCCAAGTAAAACAAAGCATACCTCTCGAAAAAGGAGAAAAAGACTAAATTGCGTTACAGTTCCCCAAAGAATATGTCCTTCCCTTGAATCAAAGTAAATACTGTTCAAGAGGAGCACAGCCAAGACCAAAAACGGAGAAAAGAGAAAACTATCTAACGGAAGCACAACATAGTCCACGGGGTTTGTGCTGTATCCCGCAAGACGGGATACCAGGCAAACTCCCAAATTGCTCAATAGTAGCAATCCGCCCAGATGCCTCTTGGGTCGGCCAAGCACCCCCAATACGCAAAGGTTCAATAAAACTCCATCCAGAAAAACTTGGACAAATAATTCAATGCTCGTCATATAGTTCGTTCCCTCAAATTGTGTTGATACTTTTCGCCAATCGGAATTGTATCTTTACAATTTTTCAGCCACAGTGTTTTTGACCCTTTGTCAATTTTCGTAATATAAATAGGATTGATTAAAAAACTTTTATGGCATTGAATCAGGTTTCCAGGCCCGGCCATTTCCAGCAGCCGCACCAGACTGTAACCAGAAATCTGATCGTTCAATTCCTTCCCTTGTGATATGCTGTGAATGACAGCTTTTTTCCCGAAAGACTCGATATATAGGATTTGTTCCAATCCATATTCAAATAAAAATTGTTTTTGTTCGATTCGAAGCACAGGAACAGTCTTTTTCATTTGTTTGCCCATATCAAGAGCAACAGAAACGGCATTGGTGAACTGTTCCTGTGTAAACGGCTTTACTAAAAAATCATAGCATTTGATCTCACGGTAGGCTCCAAGTTCCTCTCCTGCCAATTCTGTTGTAAAGAGAATTGGCGTGAATCGGTATTTGGGCAGAGTACGAATTTGCTTTCCGAGCTCAGTCCCACGGTAATCCGGCAGTTGAATATCCAAAATGAACAAGTCAACAGAATGCTTACCCGACCAGTTAAGGGCGTCCGTTGCGGTAGAGAATATTGTAAGTTGATGCTTACCGTATAATGCCTCCGTGTATTGTTGAATCAGCTCGGAAGCGGCTGCGTCATCTTCAACTAAAAGTATCTGTGCCATTCCGCTCACCTCGCATTTCTCTATCTGTCATTAGAACGATTATAACGAAAATACACTTGAAACGCAAACCTCACATAAACCCGTATACTAAAGCGTGTCAACGTCCTGCGCAGACAGCAAAAAACAAAAAGGACGATAACCCTATTAAAAGGGAATTAGGTTATTTGCTCTATATGTATCTATCTCTATAATAACTAACATATTAGATACTTTTAGCTACTTGAAGATATATCAGGTATCTTCCATCCTTCCGTATCGTATGTCTGTTCTTCAAGAGTTTCCTTGGGATATTCTTTCTCATATATGGTCCGGCCCACGGAAATCCCCTGTTCCTTGCTATGCAAGGTTTGTCACGCGAGTAAGGCCGCGCTCCTGACGCTTTAGAGCCGCCTCCAGTATTTTCCGTGAATTGCTGCCCGTGTGCCATACATAAGCAATCAGAAAATCGCTGTGGTCAACCATATATTGATTGGCCTTGGGAATGGCTGCCCGTGGCGGTACGCGCTCCATGCCAAAGGGGTAAAAAGTGTTGTCGAATCCTTCCGGCGGGATGGTTGGACGGCCAGAGTTCTGATAGGGCAGCAGCATAATAAGCGATACTTCGGGATGGCGCTTTTTGGCCTCAATGACTGCCTGACCTGCCAGAGTGTCAAACTGCCCGTAGTGACCCACAACAAAAGAATTTACGCCATACACCGTGATATGCCGTTCCACTTCGTCAATCAATACGGGGAGAATGGAATCCGGTGCCTCCCTATGGCCAATAAAGAAACAAGTTTTTTTCTGCATGGCTGACATCCTTTCTCACATCATGTAGGCAATATTGCCTATAACGGTCTATCTCCATTATAGGCAATAATAGAGATATAGCAAGCGAAAGGAGGGTTGCTGTGTGATTTCTTATGCGCCATTATGGGAAACAATGGAGCGTCGTGGGGCAACCACCTATACATTACAGGTCCAGGGCGGTATCAGCAGTTCTACCATTCGTCGCATGAAAGCTGGGGAATCTGTTTCTACCAATACATTAGAGGCGTTGTGCAAATTATTGGATTGCTCTTTGGCGGACATTGTAGAGTATCTTCCAGATGAACAAAGTTGAGTAAACCGATGGATGGAAAATTCTTATCCGTCGGTTTTTGTTTTTTGCTGCTATCTCACGCACTATCGCCTCTTTCATTTCCCTCCTATTGCTTGATTATATCATTGTATTGCTATAAATGGCAATTATTCTCCATAAATATTTTCTTGTTTTGATGATACCCTTTTAATAAAAAGGGGTGCATTATGGAGACAGCATATCGGGAACAATTCATACGGTTTGGCCTGAAAGTGCAATACTACCGAAAACTGCATGGCATGACCCAGGAAGCCTTTGCTGATGCAATCGGCAAATCATGGTCATTTGTTGCAAAGATCGAAAGTCCCACCCAGGCTTTCGGCGTATCTATGGAAACTATGTTTAAGATTGCGGAAGTGCTGGAGATTCCAGTTTCCAAACTGTTTGAAGATTAAAAAATCTCACGGCGAGACCTCATTCCAAAAGGAATTGCGTCTCACCGTGAGATTTATTTTATTCCCCGTAATACAGGGGGCGTCCAATAGAGGTAAAGCCCTCCAGGCCGGTGATGACCACATTGTTGGCTCCGCTGGCGCAGTGAACGATCAACAGATTGCCGTTTTCATCCCTGCCACCCACAATACCGACATGAGTATCTTCTGGATAGAATACCAGATCGCCGGGCTGGGCCTCCTCCCAGGAGATAGAGGTACAGTAGGTGTGCTGCATACGAGCACCACCGCCATGGCCGATAACATATTCGCCGTTGCTGACATTATAGAAAGTCCAGTCCACAAAGCC
>CALXCQ010000022.1 GCA_944386835.1 uncultured Oscillospiraceae bacterium
GTGCAGCTGGATTTCCACCCCATTTTCTTCCATAAGTTGGTAAAATTCCTGTAAGGTTGCAACGGTAGTCTCGGCCTGGACTCCCTCTTGACGTTCTGTCCAAGTCATTTTTTCAAACTGTAACCCAAAATTGGCAATCAGTGCTTCCTTTTGATCCGGGTCATAGAGAACACACACAATGTGCCGGGACTCTATGGATTCCTCTGCCTCATCGGCCACAGTGGTACTGGTTTGCAGCCGCGGACCTGTGGATTCTTCCGTCTGTGTCCCCTCCTTCTGGACACTGGGCGCCTCGCCTGCGGGAGTCGCCAAATTGGGACTTAACAGGGCGGGAGTTTCCTCGGCGACCCCAGCGGTCGTATCTTCCGTTTCCTCCGGCTCTGCCGCATCCGCCGTCTGTGCCGTTGTCGAATCCATCGCCATCATGGCCGTATTCTCCGGTGCACTTTGGTCCAGCGCGCTGTCTGCACTCGTAGTCAAATCCGGCAGACTGACCACACCACTTCCCAACAAAAGGGCCAAAACTGCGGCCACTGCACCAATGGCAGTTCCCGGACCAAAGAAGAATTTCCGTCTTGCCGGCTTCACCGGCTCCGCTTCAATCTGTTTCATCACATTGGCCGCCAAGTCTGCCGGCGGCTCTGCCTGTAACTGGGCCAGACCACTGTCAATCTGGGTAAACGCCTCTAAAATCTTCCGGCAAGCCTCACAGGAAGACAGATGGTCTTGCAGCTGTTGTTCCTGCTCTGGGGTATTGACACCGTCAATATGCCCACTGATCAGCTCTAACATTTGATCACACTGCATCAGACATCTTCCCCCTTTCTATGATAACTTGACGAGATTTCCAAGTTTTTGTTCCCGGTTTGTAACAACTCCCTGCGTATTTTTTCCCTGGCCCGGGCCAGCCGGGACTTGACCGTTCCCTCTTTCAGTCCCAGGATGTCCCCGATTTCTATGTAACTCAGGCCCTGGATCACCCGTAATGTCAAAATTTCTCGATATTCCACTTCCAGCCGGTCCATTGCTCTGGCAATCTCTTCTTTTTGCTCTTGCATTAGCACCTGCTCTTCCGGAAGGGGCTCCGGGTCCGGCAAACTGTATTCCTCCGCTTCCTCATCTTCATTGAGGAACGTAGTAGACACTTGCTTTTGTTTTTTCTGCTTGCGCAAAAAGTCAATACAAGTGTTGGATGTGAGCCGATAGAGCCATGTGGAAAAAGCGGATTCAAACTGGAAAAATTTCAGTCCTCTCCATGCCTTCAAAAAAGCCTCCTGGGCCAAGTCCTGGGCATCTTCCGGATTGCCTGCCATCCGCAGGGCCAGGTTGTAAACGGCTTTCTGATGCTGCAAAACCAGCTGCTCAAACGCGCCTGTGTCTCCCTGGATTGCCTGTTCAATCAAACTTCTCTCATCCGCCATATTGTCTCACCTCAAATCCCGTTTCATCGCCTGCACCACCGCGCAGACTTCTTCTTGCGTGGATAAATGGGAAATCTGTTCTTTGTAATAGCCGCTGTAGGCCACCCCCCGCAAATACCAGGCCAGCTGCTTTCTGGCCTGCAAGCAGGCGATATGCTCGCCTTTGTCCTCCACCATCTGCAAAAACTGCTCCCAGGCTACCTCCAGTCTCTCTTGCAGCGGCGGCAAGGCAGATACTTCTTCTCCTGCCAGAGCCTGTTCAATTTGAGAAAATACAAAGGGGTTTCCAAAGGCTCCCCGGCCCACCATCACCATAGAACAACCGGTTCTGGCCACGCACCGTACCGCTGCCCGGGCGTCAAACACATCGCCGTTGGCGATAACCGGGATGGATACTGCCTGACGAACCTGCCAAATAATATCCCAGTCGGCAACGCCGGAGTATAACATGCTTTTGGTCCTTCCGTGAACGGCAATCGCATCCGCTCCCGCCTGTTCCAAAACCTGGGCCAGCTCTACTACGTTGACACTTCCCCGGTCCCAGCCTTTTCTTGTCTTGACACTGACAGGCACTTTCACCGCCTGTTTTACCGCCTGGACCACCCTGCCCGCCAAATCCGGGTCTTTCATCAAGGCGCTGCCGTCTCCGTTGTTTACAATCTTTGGCATGGGACAACCCATGTTAATATCAATGAAATCACACCCGCTGTACTCCAGGGCCAGAGCCGCAGCCTCCGCCATAATCTGAGGATCGTTTCCAAAAATCTGGGCACCACACAAGCCGGTGGCCGTTTTTCGCAAAAGACCAATACTCTTTTTATCCCGGTATACAAGGGCTCTGGAAGACACCATTTCCGTCACCGTCACGGCTGCGCCCAATTTGGCACAGATTGTGCGGTAAGCATAGTCGGTCACGCCTGCCATCGGTGCCAGTACCGTATGGCCGGAAACTGTATAGGGCCCAAACTGCACGCCCTCACTTCCTTTCCCACAGGGCTGCGCCTTCCTGGCGCGTCTATGGCATACTATACCACAGTCCGCAAGGCTTGCCAAGAATAAATCCAAACGCCCCACCAAATGGAAGGGCGTTTGGAAAATATGGCGATAGAATTGCCGGAACCTTTGCCGGACAGAAGCGCTCTCATTCTCTTTTGGGGCACGACTCTGCTTTCCCCTATGGCAAAACCGTCACAAGCCAGATCAGGCCTGTACACAGAGCCCCAAGCATTCCCCAGAAAACGGGCGTCCAGGCCTTTTTCCGGCCTTTCCACCCTCCCTTTACACTGTTATGGACATAGTGCTCCACTGCCTTATTGGCCTGCTTCACCAGTTCTTCTTCCGACAATTCCCGTCTGTTTTTGTCCCGTAAAATAAAAATAGCCTGATCGAACAAATCACTGTCCGGTGGACGAACTACAATCACTTGTTTGGAAATTCCTTTTACCATTTTCTAACCTCCTTTGGAAATAGTTTCCCCCGATTGCCGCCCGCTATTCAAATTTCTAAATTTATGGTATACTGAATTTACACAAAGGGCCTATCTGCCCGTAACCTGCCAGGCAGGCCGGGAACCGATCCTTTCTTTTTCCGTCTGAAAAACCAATCGCTTCTTCCCAACCCCCGTCCTGCCCGTGAAAACCGGCTTATTGATTCTCTTTTGGGAGGTGTTTTTTATGGGTAAATTGATTTCCTTTTTTTTCCTTCTGGCAGTGCTGATTTCCCTGGGCGCCTGTCAAAGTCCGTCTGATACCGCTCCCGATTCCCAGGAGTCTGCCAATTCGGAGACTACGTCTGCTCCGGAATCGGAAGACCCCTCTGGAAGCCAGCAAGGGCAAACCTCTGAAGATACGACCGCCAGCGGCACTTCTGAAAACCAGGATGACGCACAGCCGGATTCTACTGTCAAAACGGTAGTGCTTTACCTGCCCAACGACACGGCTGACGGCCTGGAACAGCTGGAAATAGAACTGGAACCAACTGCTGAAAACCTGGTAGATGCCCTGGTGCAGCATGGTGCCCTGCCGGAGGGGACCCAGGTCAACAGCTTTGCCATAGCCGATGGCACCGGACAGCTGGACTTGTCCTCTCAATTTGCCTCTGCTTTACAGGCTACCGGAACTGCCGGTGAGAGTATGTATCTTGCCTGCCTGGTCAACACGCTGACCCAGGCTCTGGACATTGCGGCAGTCCGCCTCACTTGTGATGGGGAAATTTTGGAGACTGGACACAGCTACTATGACGAACCCATAGAGTTTTTCGACTGGGAAACCCCGGAGCAGACGTCTGCCTCCTAGGACTCCATAGAAAGGGATTTTATGAAACGAAAGCTTACCATCCTTCTCATTGCCTGTTTGCTTCTGGCCATGCTTTCCGGTACCGTGCAGGGTGCAGATCTGGCCTTTGTGGCGGTGGATGAGGCAATTCCCATCACCCTGTCTGGCAGCGAGGCTCCCTATTACGCCCGCGGGACCCTCTATGTCCCCCACACGGCCTTCCAGCCCTCGGCCCTGCAGGTGGTCTCCTCTTATAACGCAGACAGTGGAACTTTGATTTTATACAGCCGGGACCGTCGATTGACCTTCGACCTTAATGCGGGAACTATGACCACGGAAACGGGAGAGCTCACCCATGTGACCTGCTATGTGGAAAACGGCGTCGTCTTTCTTCCCGTCGGGCTTTGCGCCCCCCATTTTGACTTTCAAGTCTCTTTGCTTACCAGCCTCAACGGTTACCCTATCCTACGGTTTACAACGGCCGCCAAGGTCTATGACGACAAGGATTTTATCCGCTATGCGGAAAACCTCATTTCTTATCGGGTCAATCAGTACGAAATGGAGCATGCAAACAGCGAAACGCAACCTCCTGATTCCGGGACCTCTCAACCTCCCATTTCCAACCCCGGCACTACAGACCAGTCCTCTACACCAGAGGATCCAGACCCTACTACCGTCTATCTGATCCTTATAGACGCTTCCACTATGGAGGACGCCTTGAAAATTGTGGAGGCAGAAGATCTGCCTGCCGCCTTCTTCTTTGCGGAATGGGAAATCCCCCTATATGCCAATCTGATCCGCCAGTTGCAGGCAAAGGGTTACCCCGTGGGTATCACTGCCAGTGAAGGCAGTCCGGATCTGCTTCAGGAACTGGAAAACGCCAACAGTCAGATGGAGCTGGTATGTAAATCCAGAAGTATGCTGGCTTTGGTGCCGGCCGGCTCCGGTCCGGTCCCCGGCTATGCCGTCTTTCCGCTCCCTTCCTCCCGTCTCACTGCCACGGAGGTAGTTAACAGCGTGAAACCCAGCCATCTCATGTATTGTACCGGAGAAAACCTGACTGCCGTTTTGCAGATTTTACAGGCAACCCATATTACATTTGCCCCTTTGCGGGAAACCACTCAGCTGTCCTGAATCAATAGAAATCTGAAAAAATTCCCCTAATGAAAAAAAGTACTTGCATTTTTCCCGTTTGTCTGCTATGATAAGTACCGCACCCGGGGGTATAGCTCAGCTGGGAGAGCGCTTGAATGGCATTCAAGAGGTCAGCGGTTCGATCCCGCTTATCTCCACCAAAAAGACCTGAAATCGTAAGATTTCAGGTCTTTTTTTCGTCTGAAATCTGCCGTTTTTGTCCATTCTGTGTGGCCTTTTCCAAAGGTCGCGGAACACTTGTACCCCGCGGAACTTTTAGTACCAGAATTAGTACCAGAAACAGTGCAAAACACCATGTACCAGTTGAAACGATACGGACTGTAAAATGTCCATTTTATGCGGTTTTGTCTAACTTTTTAAACCATTTCCACTGAGTCCAGAACCTCAGGAGCGATGTGAAAAGAAAATGAACAGACACACATGGCGCGATGCTGATGCCGTTAATGCTGTCAGCCTTTTACCTGATCGAACCGCCAAGCGGCAAAGATATTTGCGGCTGGAACGGTTTAACAGAAGTTTAATCTT
>CALXCQ010000023.1 GCA_944386835.1 uncultured Oscillospiraceae bacterium
TTTCCCTTAGTATACCTTTTTTTCCCATAGTATACAAGTATTGAAAAAACCGGAAAAATTTACAGCTTGCGGCCAACAAAATTTTCCTATAAAGTGCAAATAAGGAGGTAAAAACCATGAAAAACAAAATTTTATCATTCATTCTTTCTCTCGTACTGGTTAGCAGTTTACTAATTTCGGTTTCTGCGGCTGATTTTCAGCCCATGTGTACAAGCGGAAACGACGGAACTACAAGCCAGTGTGCCCGCTGGCTGTGGAAGTGGTGTATTGACGTTCCAGACTCTTGCTGGCCAGACCAAGATATGAGCGACCCTGAACTTCCCAACGAAGAACCCGATAGTGACAATAATCACGATGGAGAAACTGAGGTTCCTGGTCAGGAAGGAAATACTCCTTCCAATCCAGAAACCCCCAATGAACCTTCCGTACCGGAAGAAGATCCTTCCATTCCGGACGAAAAGCCTTCCCTTCCGGACGAAACACCTCCAACTCCCAACGAAACGCCAGATAAGAATAGAGGTATTCTCCCGTACGAATTGGAAGTGGTAAAGCTTGTCAATCAGGAGCGTGCCGCATATGGATTGGAACCCCTTAGTATCAGCTCCGAACTGTGCGCCGGGGCACGACTGAAATCGGAAGACATGCAGAAAAACAACTATTTCAGTCACACCAGTCCTACATACGGCACTGCATTTGATCTAATGAAATCTCTCGGTATTTCTTACCACACTGCTGGTGAAAATATAGCCCAAGGTTATACAACACCTTCCGCAGTGGTGGAAGCTTGGATGAATTCCGAAGGCCACAGAGCCAATATTTTGTCGAGCACCTATACCTCTATTGGCGTTGGCTATGTAGCCGAAGGGAATTATTGGACTCAGTGGTTCATCAGCTAATACCGCAGACCTCCGGCCGCCCGCAAGGGCGGCCTTTTTTGTCTTCATTTAACAAGACGAAAGTCCACTCCACCAGTTCCACTTTTTCGAAATTTTGTAACCGGTAAGTTTTTCCAGAATAAACTGGTATGAGAAAGGAAGTGGCAATACTTTGTCAATTGCAACATCATTTACTGTTCTTGGGGGAGATCGCCGCCAAACCTGGTTGGTGCGATATTTACAAAAACAAGGATTCCATATCCGTACTTTTCATGTCCCGGAATTTCCTGACACGTACGGTTCTCTGGCTGATTGCCTAAAAGATCAGAAATATTGCATTTTGCCTTTACCATCTTTTCATGACGACTACCTGACGCAAGAAGATGGGGACCAACCCATACATATAGAAACTCTCATATCCACCTTAGCACCTTCCGCTTGCTTATTTGGCGCACGATTTGGTCAGCAAGCCATTCGCCTGGAACAGGCAGGCTATCAAACAATAGATTATTCCGCAATGGAGCAAATGGCCATCGCCAATGCCGTTCCAACTGCTGAGGGCGCAATCCAGCTGCTCATGGAAGCTTTGCCCATTACACTGCATAATGCCCGATGTTTACTGATCGGCTATGGCAGGATTGGAAAACTTTTGGCACACCGACTGAAAGCACTCGGTTCTTATGTAACTGTCAGTGCCCGCAAAGAGGCCGATCTTGCAATGATTGAAGCTTTTGGATATGAAAGTGACTATACAGGCCTCTATCATTGTGGGTTGGAACAGTATGATTGCATTATAAATACTGTGCCCGCCCGTATTCTGTCAAAAGCCCAAATTGCGCAGACAAATTCTCAATGTCTGCTACTGGAATTGGCTTCTGCCCCTGGTGGCTTCGATCTGTCACAGTGCAAAGATCTGGGGCGGGCCGCAATATCAGGTGCACAACTTCCCGGGAAAGTTGCCCCAGCCACTGCCGGACAAATTATCGCCGAAACCATTCTCTCTTACTTGGATTTCAATCATTAGAAAGGGTGTTTTTATGGAACATGCCTGTGTAGGCTTTGCAATGACTGGTTCCTTTTGTACATTTGATACGGTTATTGATGCACTGCAAGATGTGAAAGCACACTATGAAACCGTAATCCCGATCATGTCAGAAACCAGCTACTCCACAGATAGTCGCTTTGGTCTGGCTCAAGAGTTTATTACCAAAATTGAAAATATCTGTGGTCAGCCCATTCGTAAAACTATTTCAGAAGTTGAACCAATTGGGCCCAGGAAACTTCTGGATATTTTGGTTGTGGCCCCTTGCACTGGAAATACATTGGCCAAATTGGCAAACGGGATTGCCGACACTACCGTTACGCTTTCTTGTAAATCTCACTTACGTAATGGCCGCCCTGTAGTGCTAGCTGTTTCTACCAATGATGCCCTAGGCGCAAACGCCAAAAATATCGGAACCCTTTTGGCGCGGAAACACTTTTATTTTGTCCCCTTCGGTCAGGACAGCTATTCCGGAAAACCAAATTCCATGGTTGCCGATATGACGAAAATCGTTCCCACGATCTCCTCTGCATTGCAGGGTATTCAAATACAGCCGATTCTTTTATCCAGTCATCAATGAGACCACATTTTCTAAAGAGCCTCTGGATACTTTCGTACCCAGAGGCTCTTTTCATCTACAACTATGTTTTCGAAAATTAGAATTTCTGCAAACTATCCAAGCTCAAAGTAAATACGGTTGCCCCTCCAACCTGTTGATCTACCGGAACTGCCATTTCTGCTCCTACACAGTAGGCACCTCCCATGGGAGCCGGAACCGTATAAACCGTTTGCTTTCTACGCCCAGCATATTTTTTTAAAATATCCAAAACAAGCTCTACACGCTCTTCTTCCACGCCAATGAGGATTGTGACATTTTTCTTCTTCAAAAAGCCACCACTGGAACTTAATTTTGTAACAAAGAGTCGATTTTCATTGAGTTTTTCTACAGTAATATCGTAATCATCTTCCTGAACAATAGCCAATACCAGTTTATTCTTTGTTTCTAAAGCTTCCATAGTGATACCTCCTTACGTGCTCTTTCCCGGACTACACGTTTGATATATAGTGGATTGTATTACCAATCGCATAAACCCGGGATTAAGATTTTTTACCAGCAATTAAAATTCTATGAATCCAATATTCCCGCAGCTTACACGGGAATCAACACCTTGGATTCATATTTCTTTGTGTATAGTATAACATAAAATTTCTGAAAACGGTAAACTTTTTATGAAATAATATGCACAATAGGAGAAAGATAGTGCTTTGAAAGTAAATTCATCGGTAACCTATCCTTTGATCTGCATAAAGAAACTGTATCCGCCAAAATACTTCCTATGCGTTTCAGATACATAAGCCTTGTGTTAAGTACAGGGAGTTTAACCTCAAGCGCGAGCCAAAAGTTCCGTCATCCGGTCTGTCCGCTCCCAGGGTAAATCTAAATCGGGCCTTCCAAAATGACCGTAAGCCGCAACTTGTGTATAAATAGGGCGTCTCAGATCAAGCGTTTGGATAATGGAAGCAGGACGCAAGTCGAAACATTCCCTTACAATTTCTCCCAAGCGGAAATCGGGAATTTTCCCCGTTCCAAACGTCTCTACCAAAACAGAGACCGGTTGTGCAACTCCAATAGCATACGCCAATTCAATTTGACACTTTCTTGCCAGTCCACATGCAACTATATTTTTGGCAATGTATCTGGCCATGTAAGCACCACTGCGATCCACTTTCGTGGGATCTTTTCCAGAAAAAGCGCCTCCACCATGGCTGGCATAACCGCCATAGGTGTCTACAATAATTTTTCTTCCCGTCAGTCCAGAGTCTCCCACAGGTCCACCAATCACAAATCGCCCTGTTGGATTTACATATATTTTGGTATTCTCATCAAGCAAATGCTCTGGCAGTGTGGGTTTAATAATTTCTTCTCGAACAGCCTCCCGTAAGGACTGAATTGTGATCTCCTCGCTGTGCTGAGTGGATACAACTACAGTATCCACTCTTTCCACATTGCCTTCCTCATCATATTGTACCGAAACCTGGCTCTTCCCATCTGGCCGCAGCCACGGCAACTGTCCGTTTTTTCTTTTCTGGGCCAATTGGCGGGTTAATCTGTGTGCCATAGAAATAGGCGCTGGCATCAATTCCCTCGTCTCATCACAAGCAAATCCAAACATCATTCCCTGATCGCCAGCTCCAGTTTGATTAGCGTCATCATATGAGCTATTTACACCCATGGCAATATCACTTGACTGCTCATCGATACATGTCAAAATAGCGCAAGTCTTATAATCAAATCCGCTTTCCTGTGTATAGCCGATTCTGGAAATTGTCTCACGGGCTACCGCAGGAATATCCACATAGCAATTTGTAGATATTTCGCCCATGACCAAAACCATACCCGTTGTAGTGGCACATTCACAGGCAACTCTAGCCATAGGATCCTGCGCCAAAATCGCATCTAATACACCATCGGAAATCTGGTCACAAATTTTGTCGGGATGCCCCTCCGTTACCGACTCTGATGTAAAAATTCTTTTCTGCTGCCTCATATGTATTTGCATCCTTTCTGGTATATCCCTACCAAGAAAAACGCACTCAGTATCGACCTGAGTGCGCAAATAACGGTCTTCCTCATCTGTCGAATCGCTCGCCGGATTTAGCACCTTGCTTTGCAGGTTGCCGGGTTTCATTGGGCCGATCCCTCCACCACTCTTGATAAGGTATAAAATTTGTATTTATCATATCAGATTGTCCAAAATCGTCAACTAGAATTCTAAAAAATCTCCAAAAATTTGCTTCGATTTCCCTTCTATTGCTGTTTTTTGTTTAAACCCACCTTTTTCTCGGCAATACTATCCTGAACCTTACAAAGAATCCCCTGGCCACCATTTCATGGGAATTATTCACAGTTTCTTTATAGACTTTATTTCGGCTTTCCTGTACAATAAGAACGGTATTTCTGGAAGGAGGAGTCTCCATGCACAATCTACGCCGTAATTTTGAGCGTTTTTGTCTACGACACCAGAATTGGGGTATTCCCAATCTGATGTTAGTAATCGCAATTGGCAATTTAGCTGTATATCTATTACAGCTGATCGATCCCAGCAATGCAGTCTATAATATATTAACTTTTCAGGCCGATAAAATTGCTTCTGGCCAAGTTTGGCGACTAGTTTCTTATATTTTTATCCCTGACACCTATAATGTTTTCTTTTTAGCAATCTTTCTGTTTTTCTATTATCAAATTGGAAAGTTACTGGAAAGCCATTGGGGATATTTTCGCTTTAACCTCTTTTATTTCACTGGAGTCATTCTGACGGATGTTGCAGCATTCATTCTTCATGGCACGGCCACTACGTACTATCTCAATCTCAGTTTACTCCTGGCTTTTGCAACCATGTATCCTGAAGCTCAATTCCTTCTTTTCTTTATTATTCCCCTGAAAGCAAAATATTTGGCGTGGTTCTACTTGGCCTATAATGCAGTCGTTGTGATTTTCGGGTCTTTCCCCTACAACTTGTTCCCGCTTATCGCTTTACTGAATTATTTTCTCTTTTTTGGTTCCGACATTAAAAATGTATTTGGTATTCGTGGACGTCCTTTCCGTGTTGGCAGCTCTTTTCACACGAAAACTACTGCAAAGCAAAAGCATTCCGGACAACCCAATGCGAACTGGGCCGATAGCTATCGGAATGCCGCAGGTCAAAGGCCCTACCATCATAAATGCACTGTCTGCGGTCGAACGGATACCGATTATCCTGATCTGGAATTCCGATATTGCTCTCGCTGTAATGGCTATTACTGTTATTGTATGGATCACATCAATAACCATGTGCACATCCAATGAAAATCACCTGGCATCTCCCAATGTACTCGTCGTTATGTAGTCATCACAATTCAAAAAAGCAATTGTCATTTACTTTTCATGGCACATTTTTGTCCTGTCATCAAAAGCTTACACCATATTCACGAGGAAATAATTTTATCAGATACCTGTATATTGATAGACAGAACATATACCCGCAAATGAAAAACCGAGTGGGGCTGAAAGAATTCAGCCCCGCTCGGTTTTCATTTTGCCTGGTCCTTGTGGAATTTCATAAGAATTTTGGCGACCTGGGCGCGTTTGGTCGTTCCCTATGGATTGAAAAGCCATCTCCCATCCCTGGCAGCATTTCCTTGCCGACTCGCAAATTACAGCCTCTTGGGTGCCAGTGGATACTTCTCCCCCATCAGTAAATCTGTCCACATTTCCAATCATAGTTTTATATTCAGCATGCCGATCAAGCATTGTCGCTCTGTGTTCACGGCTCATTCCGGCTTCCAGCCTAAAACTGCCGTCATCATAGCCACTTACCATCCCATTCTGCACTGCCCAGGTAAAAGCAGGGACAGTGCCTGTGACCAGTAACAGAGGTACCGGTTCTTTCCCAAAAAAGCTCTGTCTGTACCCTGTGAGAGAAATCTGCGGTCCCTTCTGTATTGATTCCTTCCATTCCCATTTCCACGAAGGCCACCATATTGCCTCGGGAGGAAGCAGACAAGTGATTTTCTACCGTATATGTTGCAAATCTCTTTTCACCGGCCAGCTGATCTCCAACCACAGTAAGAGAGCCAGCTCCTCTGATAGCAAGACTCCCTTCTGCATAGATTCCACAGCTGGCACCTGATGTTGTTTCTTTCCTCCCAAAACAGTATTGACACTGTCTTCCCTCAAGTCAATGGTCAGATCTCCTAAGCTCCGGTACCATAACCATTTCCGTCAAAAGTTCCTCCGGCAAGACCGTCACCTTTCCATCGTCGTCTGTGCCGGCAAAGGTTGGCATTGTCAAGGTGGGTCAGTGTTTTGCCTCCCACATGGATCTAGTCCCCGGTACTGACAAATCCGCTAAAGTTTTCTCTACAACTTGTGCAATTAAACTATGACCATAAGCATTCGGGTGAAAATCTAATTCTATATTAAAAAGGGAGGAGAACGATGCGTTACAAGGATTTTCTTCTGCATCCCGGAATACAGAGTATACATCCGCTACCGCAAAACCCGTTTGACTGCTTAAATTGACGATTGCATCATTTAATGCCTCGACACCATTTTCGAATGCTTCCATAAGAATTTCTGCCTCCTCCATAGTAGACTGTTCTGCAGCATACTGGTATGGATTGTACTGATTGGTAACTACAATAATGGCCTCAGGATTTTCTGCCTGAATCTTCTGAATTACGCTGTTAAAATTCACAATGAAATCATTGATAGAAGCAGTTACCTCTTCTGAACCGTCAAATCCCACTATTTTCTCTAAGGCAAAGAGTAGCTTATCCCATTCTTTTTTCACTACGATTGCGTTTTGCATATCCGTAGCAGTGAAAAGCACACTAGGTTTTTTGTCCTGATTATACACATTGGCCAAATACTCGTATAAACCACCCATAAGGTCATTTCCACCAATAGTGATTGTAATGATGTCTGCCTTCGCCAAAGTTTGCATCACTGTGGGATCTGACAGTTTTTCCAATAGAGACGCCGATGTTTCCCCGCTCTCCGCAAGAGAATAAAAAGTATAGTGATTGTTATCTGCAATCTGTTTTGTAAAAGGATCTTCACCATCAGGGAGACCATACCCAGCGGAAATGCTATCCCCCAGGGCTACATACACTCGTTCTGATTCCTTTGCTTCAGCCGCTTCCGGTGCGAGCCACAGAACCATACACAAACTTATCAGGATTGCCAAACATCTCTTCCCCATTTTTTGCCTCCTTTATCCATTTTCCAATCGTAAAAAACAGTATTCCGATGCTCTATTTTCCGAATACTTGCGCAGAAATAAACTCCTTACGAAATTGGGCAACTTGCAAGCTACCTCATGGATTACTGACATCATACATTTCAGGCTAGCACACAAGACAAAATAAGTTCCTCTGTCCAGTGCACTTGATACAATCCAGGCATTTTCGCCCCTATCACAAAGCCGTTTCACGGCTTTTACTGCTTCAAGTTGACATATTGAAACACTTATGCGTACAGTTGTATGCTGTTTTCGCAACTTCTTCTCTCATTTGAATCCAATCCAAAACACTTTGGATTTCATATGATATCATAAAAATTGTTTTGCATCACCACTGCCAGTTTAAAAATGGGTATGGCTACCCAGCTGTATTACTCTTTTTTGGCATACTATTTGAAACAGTATGTTGAATTTTCCAAGCTGCTCTGGATAAAATTTTCTCATAGCTTTCTTACTGTCAAAATAAAGTTTCCAGGCTCAAATTCTTGTTTACAATCTCTACCTCATAATGAATACTTTCAAATTTCCAATGTCTTTCATTGAGAATACCCCTTTTTCCCAGGTTACTTTGCCAATTTTTTCAATCAGATCGTTTGAAAAAAATTTATAGCTACCGAAAGGGCGCCTGTTTCCCATTGGCCTTCGTTACGGGTCTGCACACGGTTGCCAAAAAATAAAACCACTGGGGGAACAAAGCTACATTAGCTTTATTCCCCCAGGTTGTCTCGATTATTCTTTCAAAGACGTCCGACTGTCTGGCTATTCTTCTTTATGATATCAAACATTACCGTTGACACTGCGCCACAAAATACTCAAAAATCGGCAAAGCATCAAAAGTATCTCCTCGGCGGTTTTGACAACACAGTCGTTCCGGATGCCACTGCACTGCCAAAACCGGCAAAAGTTTATGTTCAAAGGCCTCAATCACTGCGCCTCCCTCGGACCACTGCGTTGCCATCAATCCATTCCCCAAACATGCAATTGCCTGATGATGTGCACTGTTGGTAATTGGGTTCTTCCCAAATAGGCTGTAAACCACGCTTCCCTCTGCTGTCCATGTGGAGTGAAGTAAATCGCCTTTCCCTCCGGATGTATGCAAATTTTTGTTAGGCAAATCCTGAACTAAAGTCCCGCCAAATACAACATTGAGCAGCTGCAATCCTCGGCAAATTCCAAATACAGGCTTTCCAATTGCAATAAAAACCCTGGCCAACGCCAGTTCTGCTTGATCACGAATGGCCTCAATTCCCACCGACCCGCAATTTTTCTGGCCATATAGCTCCGGCTCCAAATCCGGGCCACCGCATAAAACAAGGCCATCATACTGCAAATCCACTTCCGGTGCATAGAGTCCTGTTGGATTTCCACCCGCAGCTTCCACAGCTTCCAAATAGTTTTCTGTACGCCCTGTGGAGGGCAATGAGAGCAAAATTTTAGGCCGCATTTTTTCCTCCTTGTTCGTCTTATCGTCTTTGCTAACAAAAACCGGCTATCATCTCAGGCTCTTATTCTACCATATTTTTTCTTACGACGGTATTATTTCCCGTTTAATTTTCCGGGAAATTTTCCAGCCAAGGAAATCGAAAGTTATTTCCACCTTTCTATAAATACCGTTAAATGACATCTATGCATAAATATGATATACTGGCATCTATAGAATTGCTTTTATCAAATTATGTAGATAGGGAGGTCATAATGCAATTATTACATAAGAAAAAGACAGCTACATTTTTTACAGTGACTTTATCTTTGGCAGCTTTTTGTACTGCGGCTCTATGGCAAGGCCTGGCCATCACATCCTATACATTCCCTACCGAGAAATTAACTGCCCCATTGCGTGTGGCAGTCCTGACCGATTTACACAGTACCCAATACGGTCCCGAACAGTCTCAGCTGGTTACCGCACTGGAACAACAATCCCCCGATATTGTTGTTCTGGTTGGAGATATTATAGATGACAAAGCTCCTCTTTCGGGCGCTACCGCGCTATTTCAAGCCATTGGCTCAAAGTTCCCATGTTATTATGTAACTGGTAATCATGAATGGCGTAGAGAAGACGTGAGTACTCTTTGGCCAATTCTGGAGGAATACGGGATTCATATTTTGTCAGGCACTTGCGAGCAAATAACTGTGCAGGGGCAGACTATTTGCCTGTGCGGAGTGGATGATCCCAGTTCATTTGTCAATTCAAATCTACAGTATAATTCCGCTTATAAAAGCTGGACCGAACAGCTGAATGCCTGTCGCCTACAAGCAGAAGAAGACCAACTGACAATTCTGCTTTCCCATCGTCCGGAATACATTCAAACGTATGCAAACTATGGGTTTCACCTGATTCTTTCTGGACACGCCCATGGTGGACAAGTCCGGCTTCCTGGATTGGTAAATGGGCTGTTTGCTCCTGGCCAGGGCTTTTTCCCACAGTATGCCGGCGGCAGTTACACAATTGAAAATTCCACATTGATTGTCAGCCGTGGGCTATGCCGAAATTCTCTGCCCCGGGTCTTTAACCGGCCTGAAATTGTAATTGTCAATCTTACGCCCCCTTAGGGCGTGTCCAATAGAATATAACGCGAAAAGCGGACGGAATGAATTCCGCCCGCTTTTCACATCTTTTAGATCACCGTAAATGTCATTTTCTCCAGCATACCACCAGCTTTAATGTGATAAACCGTTACACCGTCTGAGGTTTCTTCTTTTTCATATTCTAACGGTATCTTGTTAAATTTTCTTTTCACATAAAGATCTAAATCGTCAATGAACGCTTCTTGGATATCTACTTTCGCAGTTTGATCTCCGGAGCATGGATTAAAAATTTGGTAAACTACCTCATATTTTTTCATAGAAATAAACCTCATTTCTCTTGCATGATAGTACTAGTGTGTCCCAAACTTTTACATTTCTCTCTGTATCTCAACCGATAACTTCCTTTATAACATGAGCAGTTCTCTTCCAATGTATTCTTGACGTACCACATAACATTTCCTTTTTTTCATGGAAGATAAAATACTACCGGAGCAGACTGCTCCGGTAGTATTCCTCATATTTAACTGTTAATCACTTTATTTTAAATAATTCTCCATCCAGTTGTACATCTCTGTTAGACGACCTAGCCGCGGTTGAGGTCTTCCTGAGCGGGACAGCTCATGCCCCTCTCCTTTAAACAGACAAAGTTTGGCCGGTGCCCCTGCCATCTTCACTGCAGTATACATCTGGATTCCCTCTGCCATCCAGCAAACATTATCAGAATCTGAATGGATAAATAAGGTCGGTGTCTTACAATTGTGTGCATACTTCAGAGGGGAAGCGCTCCACAAATACTCCACATTTTCTGTCGTACGATAGTGATTGAAGTTTTTACTCCAGTAATAGCCAATTGATGTAGCATACTCCAAACTGATCCAGTTTGTAATGGAACGTTGGCTGCAGGCCGCAGCAAAGCGATCTGTGTGACCAATAATCCAGTTTGTCATATATCCGCCATAGCTGCCGCCGGTCACTCCCATACGGGTTACATCAATATCCGGGTTCTCGGCAATAGCATGATCTGCAAATTCCATTAAATCTTGATAGTCAATGGTTCCCATTTTTCCCCAAACATCTGCAAAGGCATCTCCCTTGCCTTCACTGCCCCGGGGATT
>CALXCQ010000024.1 GCA_944386835.1 uncultured Oscillospiraceae bacterium
GCCCACAATATGCAACTGGTCTATGTCGTTGCTACCGATCCTCAGGACGCCATTGTTGATTTAGAGCCCCTCAAGGCATGGTCTGCACCAGTCCCGGAGACAGATATTGTTGCCTCGGGCGAGAAACTCTACGCCCACTTGATGCGGTGTGGGCGTATCTCAATACCTCTTTTGTTTTTTGCGATCAAAGACAACTCTGTTCTGCCATATACCATCAGATTTAGTTCTGTCATGGAAGGAACTTGTCCTGTTCAACCTCACCATTCAGATAGTCCAAAAGCATCTGTAAGTCGATTTCTACATCAGCATAGCCCATCAGGATACGGTGCCCCGCAAGTTCGTCAGCGGTTTCGATACATTGTTTCAATTTGGCCTCCATCGCCTTTCTCCTAAACCCCCTCCAACTTTCGCTCACTTGAGAGAGTTTTTGGAGTTGCTGCGCCTCCGGATATTTTGCAAGCTTTTTGTCTGGGGAATATAAATTCCAAAGCAGCTCTGGAGCCACAGACACCCTGGCATATATATCCTCAAGCTGCCGGAGTTCTTCTTCAGAGCAAAAACCTGTCTCCGCCAGTTCCAAAGGATTCGGCCTGGGCTCAGCCAACCACGGAGGTCTGGAAACCCAGGTGGGATACCGCTCGGAAATGGAATCCAGATCCGAATCAAAAACATATATGGCAGCCGAGACAACCGCATATATCTCGATCATTGAAATGCCTTTTCCCGCAAAACTGCCAACCAGATCCTTGCCGTCCACAAGCAACGTTGACTGATACAAAATTGGTTTCAGCGCGTACACCACATTTGTGTCAAAGGGGCAGTAGACTCGCTTAATTTCGTTGTGCTCCCACATAGTCTGTTTGTTAAAGTAACTTATCAAGGCTCTTGGTGTGCCCTTTACAGTATCATATCTACAATAGATCCCATCACCGTACCCTACGATCAGGAAATACTTGTTTTGAGCCCACACCATCGGCATAATCAGGTACTCGTCGCAAATCGGACGAAGCATTACAGCTGAGGCACTTCCGCAAGAAAAAGATATAGCATGACTGGTTGGATTTGTCATAGTCCCCATTTCCAGTTATATGGTTGAATATTTTCGAAGATTTTCGGTATTTCCCATAATATTTTAGTTAGCAAGTGCTTAAATTCGATTTTATACTCTATTGATCTTTTGATTAGGTCTCTTAGTTCTTCGATCCAATCACTCACTCCAAAAGTTTCGTCCAGAGAAACTGCACTATACCATTCGTATTTATGCTTCTGATATAGTTTTCGCAGTTCTTGATAAAATTCTGCCGCTTCAGAAGTTTTTATTCTCTCAAATAATTTATCCATCTGCGTTTGGAACATCTTATATTTCCCAGGTATACCAAAGCCAGACGGCATCAAAATTATATCATAAATATCCTTTCTGATTTGTGCTGCTATATTTTTTTGTTTCCTTTTTAATACATTTTTGTTCTCAATATTTTCAAATTCGTCATAAATAAATTCCCGGGAAAGAGAACGGTCATATGCGTCCGTCTCTTTCATACTTTTTCTGGGATTGGGAATCCGAGGTGAGGTAATTATCTTCTCAATTTTGTAATTCTGTCAAAAACACAAGAACTATCGTTGGTGTAACTGAAGGAACTGTGCAGGGCTATCGAAGGGGAAATGGCTTCGTTACTCTTTCTCGATTCCCGTTTGATCTATCTCTTCAAAATACTGTTTTACGGACACCACTTGCTCAATCGTCCGGGGGACTGTCCGACCAGTCCAGATCATCCGCACCATCCGGATCTTCCGCCATCACGTCCCAGTCAGGTCCCGGCGGTCCCCAATCCTCCAGGGCATCCGGGTCAGGCTCGTAGTCGGCATCATCGTCATCACTGTCATCGATCCGTGAGGCGTGCCACACCAGATCCCCGGCCAAACTTTGCAGGCGAGAACTCCCCAGGGTTGCCAGCGACTGGGCCAAATCGGCCATGTAGATTCGCAGGGGGATGTTGGTACCATAGACGGCCTCTTTCATATCGGCAAGAATATCCACAATCATGCTGACGTACTCCGGCTCTTTTTCAATGCTGTCTCGAAGTCGGTTGAGATCCACTGCAAAGGCTGCCCAGTCTTCCACGTCCCAACTGCCCATTTTTTTAACTTCCGACATCCTTACCGCCTCCTTTATAAATTATGACCTACTGGCCATCCTCCTTTTTGATGTACTTGTACGCAAAAACTCCCATCAGCTTCACCGCCTCCGCATAGTGCTTGGAGGTTTCGGAAATGATAGAGCAGAGAGGGGGACGGACCGTTGTTTCTTTGTCCGCCCAGTCCCGTAGCGCCGCCAGTACCGTGCCACACCAAAAAAAGGAAATCAGTCCAGGGTCATACTCCGTGCCGTCAATTGCATCCCAAGCAATACTCCTCAAAAGGATATTGTCAGCACCCGTCTCCAACAGATGCCAAACTGCGGTATATCCGCCCGGCGGTCTCATTCCCCATTCACCGCCTTCCGCCAGTTCGCCCAGCTCAACTCGAAATCCTGGCGCAGCTGGACCATCTCTAACTCCATGGCCTCCCCGACCGTGTCATAATTGGGCAGCAGTATCAGACCTTGAGGATTTTTGTAG
>CALXCQ010000025.1 GCA_944386835.1 uncultured Oscillospiraceae bacterium
TTGAACATTTTAGAAAAAAGAAAAGCGCTAAAAAGTGTTATATGTGGATAAGATAGGAGGTGGTCAAAATAAACCCGTTTTATGAGAATTGAGAGATAGATAACTTGTTAATGCTGTCTTTAAAAAATTAAAAAAGAACTGGCTCATTTAACGCAACAAAATAAAAATTTTGTTGCGTTAAGGATGGAGATATGATATATTGTCTGTAGAAAACAAAAAAATTAAAAAGCTGGGTGATTCTTGTGGCACATTATCAAGATTGCCCGCAGATTCTGCGGGAATTTTTGACATATCATGAAACAATTAAAGGCCAATCAAAAAAAACAATTTCTGAATACTATTTGGATTTGAGAATGTTTTTTCGCTTTTTAAAATTGATGAAACAGGAAATGCCTTATGAGACTGCTCTGGACACAATATCCATTCAAGATATTGATTTGGAATTTATTAAAACCATAACCATTACGGACGTTTATGATTTCCTGTCATATTTGGCCAACGACCGAGAACTTCCCACTGGTGCCCAGCAAGATGTGTCTGGCATCGGCGCAGCGGCCCGTGCAAGAAAGTTGTCTGCTATCAAATCTTTTTTTAAATATCTCACCGTTCGAACCAAGCAGTTGGAAGAAAATCCGGTAAAAGATTTAGAATTTCCTAAGATTAAACGGTCATTACCCAGATATTTGACCTTGGAACAGTCCCAGAGGCTTTTACAGGCCGTCCGTGGGCCAAATGAAAAACGGGATTTTGCAATTCTAATGATTTTTTTGAACTGTGGGATTCGCAGAGCGGAGTTGGTTGGGCTGAATCTTACAGATATTTATGAAGACCGTTTGCGCATTGTGGGAAAAGGAAATAAAGAGCGTTTTGTGTATATGGGCAGCACTTGTAAAAAAGCCATTGAGGAGTATTTGATCGAACGCAACAAAATTATATTGTCTGATAATAAAGCGCTCTTCGGATCGCGGGATCACAATCGTATCAGTGTTTCCGCAGTTCACCGTCTGGTAAAAAAATATCTGTTAGAGGCAGGATTGGATGCAACCCAGTTTTCAGCGCATAAACTTCGCCATACAGCCGCAACTTTAATGCTTGCAAATGGTGTCGATGTCAAAACAGTTCAAGAAGTCTTGGGTCACGAACATTTAAATACAACTGAAATCTATACACATATTGAGAATACAGAGCTTAAAATTGCTTCAGAGGCCAATCCCCTTTCAAAATTCACCAGATCTGAGCAATAGATGCCTGTCTCTCCTCTCTTCCCTTCCCTTTTATACAGTGTTTTTCCAATGGTGTTTTTCTTCTTGTCCCTTGGCGGCATATTCCTCAGAACCGTTCCCGTCCCCTTCTTTTGTCAGGGAAAAGAAAGGAAAGTCCTTTTTGCAGTGCGGTTAAAGCATGCTGATGCCCCTTTGAGGAATAAAGAAAGCGTGCATGCTGGAGCGCCAGTTGTGGAGCAATACCCTGAGGGATTCCTTCAGGAAATAAGGAAAGGGAAAGCCCAGCGCCGCCTGTAAGAACGGCTCAAACCTGTTCCTCAACAAGAGGTTAAGCCGCCCTGACACAACCAGATCCAGATTAGGAAGTGCCTCCAAAGATAGACAAAAGGCTTCACCAATTGCGGTGAAGCCTTTCTGATTGCGTATGGATTTACTTTCCCATGTTACAGTACCTTCAACCCTTAATTAACCTAGCAGATTCTCTGCGGTAGGATAAACGCAGATTTCTGTTGTGGCCTCCTCCACGGTCGTATCTTTTTCTGATGTTTCCGTCAGTTCCAGATTGTGTGCCAAATCTTCTGGTATAGAGCTGACTTCTAATTGTTCTTCTTCCGACAGGTCATTGTACCATGTAAGCCACTCCAGAGTTTCTTGTGAAAGGCCAGAAGCATCTACCATCTTGTCTCCGAAGCGAACTTGGCTCCCATCTCCTGCTCTATGTTCAAAAATGACCCATTTGTCATTCATAAAGATCTCAAGAGTATCGTCGGAGCCATATTGATATGTAAATCCGGTTCCAAAATTAGATTGATTGTCCTCTTCTGGTACTTCAGATCCATCCACGGTAGAAGTTATCTCTCCATCTGGTGTGCCGCAACGTCCGTCGACCGTACTCTCCTCACCTGTGTCATAGTAAAGTTTTCCATTTACCATTACCATCGGTATTGTATCCCATATGATTTCTTCTTGCTCCAGCCCTGATGGCAGTTCCCCGGATGAAAGATCCACGGTCTGAGAGATTCCATCGGAGGCAGGGATTTCCGAGCTTGCATTGCTGCAGCCAGTCAGAATTAAGGAAATACATAACGCCAGAATGCACAAAATGTCCCATTTCTTCATACCAGATGACCTCCTTTCTCAAAGGGGTATGCAATTATAAAGACGTATCGTTTCCCATAAAGTTCCAAATTTTCGTTTCTTTCACTTGGATTTTATATTCATACCTGGAAGCATATGCATAGATTTCTGTGGAACAACTAATAGTTTCCTTCGTCTCTCCTTAAATTCAGTATACTTTGAATACCTTATGTAGGTTTGTCAAACATATTGGACGGCGAACTGGGAAGGCGAGCAGTAGTTTAAGGGCCTCATAGGGAAGTTATTGGAGCGGCGGTTGTGGGAAGCAAGCTGTCTGGCGAAGTCATCCAGGGAGTA
>CALXCQ010000026.1 GCA_944386835.1 uncultured Oscillospiraceae bacterium
GTACCCGTGTGGTGGGCAGCTTCCCGGACGGCAACTCCGCCCTCATGCTGGTCTGCGCCCGGCTGCGCCATGTGGCCGGCACCCAGTGGGGCAACAAGAAGTACATGAACATGAAGCACCTGGAGGCCGCCCTTGAGGATGCCTCTATTGCCGGCTGACTTCTCTCATGCCAGGCTCTGCAAACCATTTTGCGAAAATTCCTTGACACTACCTATTTTATGTTTGCTAATTTCCCCTCTGGTGAAAACCAGAGGGGAAATTTTGCTCGACAGGAATGAAATTGCTTTTTAAATTGAAGCTTCCCCATCAAGGGACATTGACAAACAAAATATAAGAAGCTATAATATCGAATGTCGATATCGAAGGTCGATATAGGAGGGCTGTAAATGCGTAAGGAGTTCCGGGGACCTCTGACAGAGACAATGTTTTATATACTGATGGCTTTGCAGTCGGGTCCCCTGTGTGGAATTGAAATTGCGGAGCGCATTGAAAAAAGGACCAGAGGCCGCATACGAATGGGGCCGGGAACGCTATATACGATTTTGTCAAAATTTGCTGAAGATAAGTGGATTCGGGAAATCCAGGTTACCGGCAGGAAACGAACCTATGGGATCACGCAACTGGGAACAACCGTCTATCTGGAAGAAGTTCAGCGGCTACGACAGTGTTTGGAAGATGCACAGGAGGAACAAGAATGAAAAGGGCGAAACGAATAGTATGGAAAGTATTTCCTTTTGAAATGTACGATTTGGAATCCATACAAAGTTGGCTGGAAGATCGTGCCAAAGAGGGATTATTCCTGCAAGGCTTTATACTGCGCTGGGCAAAATTTACAGTCGGAACGCCCCAAACTATTCGATATCGTCTGGAACCGGCTGCCGAAGCAGAACCAGATAAAGAAAAGCTGGACTTATATGCACAATATGGATGGGATTATGTGGCAACCTGGAGCAATGAATACTATATTTTTATGGCAGATGATGAGAACGCCAGAGAGTTGTACACAGATCCCCACACGCTGGCAATTCCCATGAGAAAGCGCCTGCGCAGTCGATGCTTTTGGACGCTGTTCGGAGCTGTTTTTTGGCTGGCCAACCTGGTAGGTCTGTTTGTTGCAGCTTTTTGGAATGGCTATCCACTTCTGAATTGGATTCAGGCCGGTACCATACAGTGTGCAATTGTGGTAATTCTGCTCTTGATCGAAATTTTTAGTTTGGTTGGACAGTTTGCACATTATTCCAAATTGAAAACCAGCTTGAAAAAGGGAAAACCTATCCGCAGCGGGGCGGTTTATGGCAAACAAGTACGCAGGTGGTACTTATCCTTTGCTGCCACTATGATTTTGATCATCAGTTTGCTGTTTTACCCAGTCTTTTTGGGAAATCAAGAGACAGGGATGCAGCTTCCAGAGTACGAGGGCAATCTGCCTTTTTTACAGATTTCAGACTTTGAAGAGGAACCACTGCAAATCGGGGGGTTCTTCTACGATGGCTGTGATCAAGGGAATTATCTGGTGTGGCAAAGTGATGTGTTGGCGCCCAAACAGTGGAAGCTGACCCAACTGGCAGACACTGTTCCACCGCGGGCAGACGGGGGAGGTTTTTATTGGGTTGAATATTACCAGGCGAAATCCAGTGCTATTGCCAGCAGACTGGGGTATGAACTCTTAGTGAAATACCCCCGATCCGAGGGATGTAAAGAGGAAATTTTGTCGCTTGGAGAAGATATCTATGGGGTATACAGTCAAACAGAAGGGAAGCAATATCTTCTTCTACAGAAGGATACGCAAGTAGAAATGATCTATTACAACGGCAATGTGTCCTTAAAACCATTGGCTTCAGAATATCTTCAAGCCTGGGAAAGAAGTTGACAAAAAGCGGGCACCGAATGTCTGTTCGGCGCCCACTTTTTATGAGAATTTATGCTTCCAGCTGTTTGATAAAGGCATCAATTGCCCGAAGACCGTCTGCCAGAACCTGTTTTTCACATGCATACCCGATTCGCATACAGTTTGCCTGTTCGAAACAGTCTCCTGGTGTGACAAACGCTCCGGTTGCTTCATACATTTGCTTGCAGAAGGTATAGGAGGGAATGGGAAAATCGTAATATACCAAGGCGGTGGTTCCGGCCTGAGGTTTGGTATAATAAACATGGGGCTGAGAGCGGACCCAGTCATCCAAAAGGGCGAGATTCTCCCGGACGATTCCGCGATTTCGGGCTAAAAGCTCCGGCGCATGTTTCAGTGCCAAAGCAGCTACCGCTTCGTCCAGGATACCACAGCTGATATGGTCGTAGTCCCTATGAGACAGACAGGATTCCATAAATTTTTCATCCCGTGAGGCAATCCAACCTAAGCGAATGCCTGCAAGAGAGAATACTTTGGACATGCTGCTCACGCTGATTCCTTTTTCATAGAGATCAGCGATAGACACGCTGGGCTCGTCGGACTGAGTGAGGCCTCGGTAGACTTCATCACATAAAACATACGCATCTACTTTCCTGGCAATTGCCACAATCTCTTCCAGCTGCTCTTTGGATAAGAGCGCGCCGGTGGGGTTGTTGGGGTTGTTAAGACAGATTACCTTGGTATCCTGGGTAGCCATTTGTGACAGTTGGTGCAAATCCGGGAGGAAACCGTTTTCCTGACGCAGGGGCAGCAATTCTACTTTGGCACCAAAGGATTCCGGTATGGAGTACAATTGCTGATAGGTAGGCAGCACGCTGATGACTTTATCACCAGGCTCTACCAAAGAGTAGAACACGTGATGGTTGGCTCCGGCAGCACCGTGTGTGGTGACAACATGATCAGGTGAAAGGGTCTGGTACAATTTACAGATGCCATTTTTCAGTTCTGGAACACCCCAGATATCTCCATAAGTAAGCCGACGGCTGGAAAGTGTATTGAAAAATGCCGTTTTGTCTTCTTTCGTAATCGCGAACAACTCATCGAGAGAGATGGAGTCGACACAAGTTTCCGCAATATTATATTTTGCACCAACCTCATATTCATTCATCCACTGTTCAACTTGAAACGGTTTAATATTCATGACAACTTTCCTTTCTTACTGATTTAAAATGGATGCCATTTTACCGAGCCGATACAAAGCCTCGTCCAGAACTTCGCGGCTTCTGGCAAAATGGAGCCGGATGAAATTGTTGACTGGTTCCCGGAAAAAGCTGGAACCAGGTACCGCCGCTACCCTGTACTCCCGAATCATCCATTCGCAAAATTCCAAATCGGTCCAACCCGAAAATTGTGGTAACTTTAAAAAGTCAGAGATATCCACTAAAACAAAGTAGCTTCCCTGAGGGGTTGTGTGTTTCAGACCTAAGCGATCCAACGCCTGACAAAAATAGTCTCGTTTCTCTAAATAGAGTGTTTGCAATCCCAGATAGTAGTCCGGGCCGAATTTCAGGCCGACACAGGCGGCTTCCTGGAGAGGAGCTGGTGCCCCCACTGTGAGAAAATCATGCACTTTTTTTGCGTTTTCCACTACCTGGGCTGGACCAACCAGATACCCCAGCCTCCAACCTGTAATGGAGTAAGTCTTGGATAGAGAGCTGCAGGTGATTGTTCGATCGTATAACCCAGGTAAACCAGCCATGTGTACATGGTGATAGGGAGGAAACACAATATGTTCGTAGACTTCGTCTGTCAGGATGAAAGCATCATATTGGGTAGCCAGTCGTCCGATCAGTTCCAGTTCGTCTTTTCGGAAGACTTTTCCTGTGGGATTAGAGGGATTACAGACGATAATTGCCTTCGCCCCCTGTTGAAACGCGGCCTCCAAAGCAACGGGGTCAAACTCAAAATTAGGTGGTACCAAAGGTACGTAGATGGGATCGGCTCCAGATAAAATAGCATCTGCACCATAATTTTCGTAGAAAGGGCTAAAAACAATAACTTTGTCTCCAGGATTGCAGATTGTCATCATAATACTCATCATGGCTTCCGTCCCGCCACAGGTGACAAGTACCTCTGTTTCAGGATCCACAACTCGCCCAATAGCCTTTCCGTGCTTTTGCGCCAACGCTTCCCGTAGATTTGGTGCACCATAGGTTACGGAGTATTGATGCGGACCTCCATAGGCTACCTGGGCCAGTGCATCTAAAATCTCTTTTGGCGGATCAAAATCCGGAAATCCTTGTGAGAGGTTGATAGCATCGTATTCATCGCTGATTCGTGTCATCCGGCGAATCACTGAGTCCGTAAATTTCTCAATGCGGCGGCTTAACTGCGGCATAGGTGGTCTTCCTTTCCTTGACGATAGAGGATTTGAATAGTATGATAAACTATACTGTAACGAAACAGTCAAGAGGGGAGCAAATAAATATGGAAAAAATTGCGGGAGCGCAAATACGTACTTCCGATTTTGCAAAACTCTGTGGTACAACCCGCCGTACACTCCTGCATTACGATGCGATTGGGCTGTTCTCTCCGGCGGGGAGAGAGGAAAATGGATATCGATTTTACCGCGAAGACCAATATGACGTTTTTTTAGTGATTACAGCATTGAAAGAGCTGGGAATGCCCCTGGAAGAGATAAAAGCCTATTTGGACACCCGAAACCCTCAGGCTCTGCAGGAACTTCTGGCGCTTCAAGAGGCCAAAATTGCTTCTGAACTGTCTTCTTTACGTCAAATTCAAAAAATGATTGCAACGAAGAAGTCACTCTTGTCCTTAGGGGCAGCGGTTCCACGCAATGTTGTCTTATTTGAGCAGATGCCGGAAGAAATTTTAATTTTAAGTCAACCGATCCACAGTCGAGAGCCAACGATAACCGCTCCAGCACTTTATCATCACCTGTCCTTATGCCATAAGATGCGTTTAAATATCGGTTATCCTTTTGGGGCTATGATTGCAGAAGAAAGCCTTAAAAAAGGGGAATTTGACGTCTACGCATACTATTTTACCAAAACTGACAAGGTTTTAGAAAATGCCAACTGGGTCAAAAAACCAGCTGGTGAGTATGCCACATTTTATTTACAGGGTGATTACCTTCAGGCAGAGAGCGCATTTTCCGCTTTGTTGGAGAAAGTAGCAGAATCCGGAAGAGAAGTTTGTGGAAGCGCTTATAAGGAAGGGATTATAGATGAAATTGCGCAGCAGGACCGGGCAAAATACCTCACCAAAATTTCTATCCCCGTGAAAAGACAATAGGGGAACGCAGAAGGCTTCCATTAGTCTCACTGAGAAAAGGATACCCTTACTGGGATGCGATGGGCCGGATTTGTTTCGGATGGTACTCTTTTAAAATTTTATCGATGGATTAATAGCTGTGTGCGCAGTAAAAAAGTGTGCCCTTTGAAAGGGCACACTATCTATAGAAAGACCGAGTGAAAGGAAGAAAGATTTTAGCGAGGAATTGCTGGCCGGACAGAGGGCAAGCGAATGCTACGGGAGTGAGAGATGGGTTTCCAGACGGTAGTACGCCGAAATAGAGAGATAACTTGCAGGGGCAGCCAGGTAGCCATAAAAATGGGGAATGTCAAAACTGCCTTTACTGTACGGCGCTCTCTCCGGGAAGCAACGAGAGACAGGGTAGCCGAACCCAGATAAGAGAGGGAGAGTGTGATTCCCCATGCCACCAGTAATGTGCTGGGATTCATTGCAAAAGCGGTGATGAGGAGAGGAATGGGAGAGAGCGCTTGTACAAATGGAAACAACAGATTGGCCATACTGTCTATCAGAAGCATAGTAGGCTTTTTCCTCCAAGCAGACCAAAGGGATGGAAGTTCTGCTTGGGCTACATCCATAATACCGCTACACCAACGTCTGCGCTGGCGCAGTGAAATTGAAAAGGAGTTGGGCTCTTCATCGTAGGTAACGGCACCGGGGACCCAGGCAACCCGATATCCCAACCGTGCACATTGGGCGGCGAATTCGGCATCTTCTGCCAAAGTTCTGGTGTTCCAACCTCCCAGCTGCTCCAGTACATCTCTGTGTACGGCAAATCCGGTACCAACTAGTTTGGCGGACAGGCCACAGTTGGCTCTGGCGCGGTTAAAAATCAGATGGAAAGTTGAAAAATACAAACCATAGCAACCCGCAACCCAAGAATCAGTCGGATTTTTGGCCAGATGCCGCCCCTTAGCAACTTTAGCGCCAGCGCAGAAAGCGTCGTTCATGCGAGCCAGGAAATGCTCGTCTACAATGTTGTCTGCATCAAATACAACAAACGCATCATAAGGTTTCAGGCCATGCAGAAGCTGACCGACAGCCTGGTGCAGAACATCCCCTTTGCAGTGGACGGAAGCGGTGCAGTTGAGTATTTGTGCGCCGGCATCTTCCGCAGCTTGTGCAGTTTTATCTGTACAGTTATTGGGAATCACATAAATGTCAAAAAGCTCTTTTGGATATGCTTGCACCTGTAAACTATGTACCAATTCTCCAATTACGGCTTGCTCGTTTCGGGCTGCGATGAGAATCGCAAAGCGATTTTTTGCTTCGGCCTGTGGATAGGGCGTTGGTTTTCGAATACAAAAGAGGGCAACTACTACAAAGTAAAGACTTAAGCCTTTCAAAATTAGCCCCAGACAAAACGCAAAATCAGACATAGACATGGGAATCTTCCTTTCAATTCGGAGTATCACCATGCTAACATAGTATTTTTAAATCTAATGTGACGTTTTCTTTAAGTTTTTTATAAGATTTTGGGGCCTTAAACAATTCTTAAGAGCTTCCGGTCTTTATTCTTAAAGACAAGGTCTGCTACAATGAAGTCGCAGGGAGGAAGAGAGATATGGACAACATTTTAATTTGTGACGATGATCGGGATATTGTTGCCGCATTAAAAATTTATCTTTCAGCTGAAAAGAACTATCATTTACTGGAAGCTTATACAGGGCAACAGGCTATTGACCTGATAAAAAAAGAAGATATTCAATTGATTTTAATGGATATTATGATGCCGGAAATGGATGGAATTTCGGCGACAGCCAAAATACGCGAGATTTCCAATATTCCGATTATTCTTCTTACGGCCAAAAGCGAAAATACAGATAAGGTCTTAGGCCTGAATATTGGAGCTGATGACTATATTACAAAACCTTTTGATCCTATGGAGGTGCTGGCTCGGGTAAAGTCACAACTGCGCCGCTATACCAACTTAGGGGGCCAGGTGAACAAGGGGAAACATTTTATCATTGGGAATATCGAACTCAATGATGAAACCAAAACAGTCAGTGTTGACGGTGACCCTGTCAGTTTGACTCCTATTGAATACAATATTTTGAAACTTCTCATGCAGAATCCCAATCGTGTCTATTCTACAGCACAGATTTATGAACAAGTCTGGAATGAAGCGGCGTATGGCTCTGAAAATGCTGTTGCTGTTCACATTCGGCACTTACGCGAGAAAATTGAAATTAATCCTTCTGATCCAAGATATTTAAAAGTAGTTTGGGGACTGGGTTACAAAATGGAGGACCTAACAAAATGAAACATATCTTACAAGTATTTGTGATTTTGAGTTCCATCGCCACACTTTTGGTTTTGGGGAACCGACACAAGCGTTATGTATGCACCCATTATAAGGAGTGAAAATTATGAAGCCTTTAACCCACAGTTTGTTGGCGAAAATAATTGTCATCTTTTTACTGGTATTTATCGTAGTCGGAATTTTAGGTTCTGCTTTGGCGCTGGCATTTGCCTACGCCGGAAATCTCTATGAGAATTATGATTCATTTTATGAAACGGAAATGTGTGAAAGCATTACACAGCGGTATGCAACGGAACTGATCTTCAATTATGAACAAGTTCCGGACCTGATGTCTGACGAATTTTTCCAGCAGTATTATGCAGAGGAAAACTGTAATTTTGGATTTATTTTACGGGACGAAAGCGGAAACATACTGGCCCAAAACTTTACTCCTGCGCATATTGGCCGGACAATACAGCTGGAACAAGATGGAAGGAAAATAACCTGCCTGGTTGCAGATCCGATTACTGCCAAAGATTCCTATTATTTGACTTATAAGCTGTTTAATTTAGTTTATCCCATGCGGTACACGCTCTTTTTTATCCTAGGGATCAGTTTGGTTTTGTTTTTTGCCGGAATTGTCTTTCTGTGCTGTGGTGCCGGCCACAGAGGGCAAACCAATGAAATTTTCCTAAACCATCAGGACAAGGTACCTTTGGATCTATATTTGTGTGGCATGGTTCTTTTGATAGGCTGGATTATTTCTTTTGCTTTTGACCTGTCATACTCTATCTACGATCCGATTCTGGAACTATTTTTGTTCTTGGTTTTATTTGTACCGGTCGTTTTCTTGCTTTGCCTGGCGGTATTTTTGACTTGCGTAACACGATGGAAAGCTGGCCATTTTTGGCGTAATACGCTGTTCTATCGCATTTGCGCCATTTTCTGGGCAGCTGTGCGTTTTTTGACTACTGCTTTGGGAAAAGCGGTCCGGGCTGTTCCCATGCTTTGGCGCACGCTACTGATTTTAGCTGTCTTTGAATGTTTTAATTTGGTTTTTGCTATTAATTTACCTTATGGGACAACGGCATTCTGGTGGCTTTTGCTGCAAGGTGCAGCTGTTATTGCAGTTTGCTTGGCAGTATTGCAAATGCGGCAATTAAGAGAGGCTGGTCGAAATCTGGCCCAAGGAAATTTCGATACAAAAGTAAATACCCAGAAAATGTATTGGGATTTTAAAGTACATGGCGAACATCTGAATTCTATAGGGAATGGGATGGCAATTGCCGTTGAACAAAAAATGCGAAGTGAGCGATTGAAGACAGAATTAATTACGAATGTGTCCCACGATATTAAAACACCTTTAACTTCGATTATTAATTATGTGGATCTTCTACAAAAAGAACACACAAAGGAGCAGGAAAAAGACTATCTGACCATTTTGCATAGGCAGTCGCTCAGACTAAAAAAACTGACGGAAGACTTGGTAGAAGCGTCAAAAGCCTCCACTGGAAATTTGACAGTCAATCTGGTTCCCACTAGCATTGGAGAGTTGATCAACCAGGCGGTAGGGGAATACAGCGAAAAATTAGAAGCTGGGAGACTGGAGGCGATGGTGGTATTGTCCCAGGGAGAAAGACCAGTCCTGGCAGATGGGAAACTGCTATGGCGAGTCCTGGATAATCTGCTTAACAATGTGTGTAAATATGCTATGGCGGGTACACGTGTTTATATCGAAGCAAAGCCAAAAGGTGAAAAAATGGTTATCTCCGTAAAAAACATCTCTCGTGACCCCCTTAATGTGGCAGCCGAAGAACTGATGGAACGTTTTGTAAGAGGAGACAGCTCTCGGCACACAGAAGGAAGCGGATTGGGGTTGAATATTGCAAAAAGTTTAGTAGAGTTGCAAAAAGGAGAGTTTTCTCTCAGTATTGACGGTGACTTGTTTAAAGCGGAAATTGTCCTGAATTATGTACCATCTACGGAATGATAAATATGAAAAAGCGCTCTTGTGCTGTCAGCACAGGAGCGCTTTTTCGGCAAGTGAATATTGTGAACACGAATATGGCGGTGAAGACAATGCAATATTTTAATTGTCGGAAAGACGAAAAAGATTCATGAAATTCCCGTAGAGAATTTTTTCTTGGGTTTCCGGATCCAGATCCAAAGCCATGAAACGCGTCAATTCCTTGCTGGGATCCCACATGGGGAAATCTGAACCGTACAAAAAGCGTTCCGGTCCAAATCTGTCAAGCATCCGCATGGCCTGGTCATAAGGCAAGAAAGCCAGGCTGGACGAAGTATCATACCAGACGTTAGGTCCCTGCGGTGTTTCATAAGAAGCATCCCATACCTGGTAGCCTCCGAAATGGGCTGCAATTACTACCAGGTCTGGCACCTGACGCGTAAGATTTTTTAATCGAAAAGGGGAGGCGTAATCGTAGCGTCTATCTCCCATGTGAAACAGCACAGGAATCCCCCGGCGTGCCAGTTCCTGGTACATAGGCAGTGCCTTTGGCTCATCTATGGGGATCTTTTGAAAATCAGAGTGTATTTTCACGCCATGCAGTCCCAGACTCAGGAAGCGATCGATTTCTTCTTGATAGTTTTTCATGGTGGGAAACAAGGTGGCCAGCCCAAGCAGTTCCGGATGTTGGTTACATTCTTGTGCAATAAATATGTTAATGGCCGATACCTGATGGGCGTTGATAGCGGAGGAGCAAACGGCAAAGCGACAAACACCAGCTGCTTTCCCGTATTTTAACAAGTTTTCTGCCGAAGCAGGGCAAAACATTTCGGATTCCACATTGTAAAACTCTCCAATGGTTTCCGTAGCTTTCGCCGCAACTTTACTGGGGAATATATGGGTATGGATATCTGCTATTTTCATGGAGAATCTTCCTTTCAACTGCATCATTGTACCATTACTTTTTTTCAAAGAAAAGAGCAGAAAAGGAAAAATTATTATCTATCATAAATGGGCGAATAAATTTCAGGGAAGCGTTGTTTGCAGATATCGGTACAACTTGCAAAGTTTTTCCCAGATTACTCATCTTTATGAAACAGAGAAAATTTCATAAATTTGCATTTTTTAGATAACCTTTCTGTATTTTCCAAAGAGTTTATGATATACTCCACTCTGGGAAGTATCGGCCCTGGATTTTACCAGGGCCGACTATGAAAGCTCAATTTTGGTAAAGGGGGGAAAGGATCCGGCAATGTCAATTTTTAATGTCATTTCTCTCCTTGGTGGACTGGCCCTGTTTCTTTATGGCATGCGGGTTATGGGCGACGGTTTAAAGCAAGGTTCCAGTGCAACTTTAAAAAAAGCATTGGAAAAAGTGACCAATAATCCGTTTATGGGGTTCCTGATCGGATTGACGATTACTGCAGTGATTCAAAGTTCTACTGCAACGATTGTCATTACCTCTGGCCTTGTGGGAGCAGGCATTTTGACTTTTCATCAGTCAGTAGGCATTGTCTTAGGTGCAAATGTAGGTACGACGGTAACGGCGCAGATTATACGTCTGCTGGATGTGAATTCAGGCGGCAGTGTTTTGCTGGAATTTGTTAAGCCTTCTACGTTGGCGCCGGTTGCAACAACTCTGGGAATTATTCTGATTATGTTTGTCCGGAGTCGGAACTCTGATACAGTAGGCAGCATTGCCATGGGATTGGGTATCTTATTTACCGGCCTATTGAATATGACAGCCTCTGTCAGCTCTCTGACACAGGTTCCTGAATTTTACGATTTGCTCGCCAGCTTTTCCAAGTTCCCCGTTTTAGGTTTTTTATCGGGTGCGGCAGGAGCCTTTATTACGCAAAGTTCTTCCGCAACAATCGGTATTTTACAAGCAGTGGCCACCACAGGTGCTCTGCAGTTTTCCAATATCTATGCGTTTGTAATTGGTGTCAACATAGGTGACTGTGTAAAGACTGCAGTTTTTTGCAGCATGGGCTCAAAGGCAGATGCCAGAAGAACGGGTCTGGTTCATGTGCTGTTCAATATTATCGGCTCAGCTTTTATAGTTCTAGCTCTGTTCTTGTTACATCATTTCGGCGCTTTAGTCAATATTTGGGACAAAACAATGACCAGTGGCAGCATCGCCAATGTTCATACCATTTTTCGTTTGGCTACTGCTGTTGTACTATTGCCGTTTTCTGGTAAATTTGAAAAAATGGCATGTAGGATCATTCCAGATGCTCCGGAAGTGGGAACAAGTATTGCCAACGAGTTAAGTCTGCTGAATGAGAAACTCTTTACTTCTCCGTCTTTGGCTTTGGCCAGTGCTTATCAGGCTATTTTGAAAATGGCAGAGTTGTCAAAAGAGGGAACAGCGAGAGCTTTTCAAACAATCGCCCAATACGACAGTAAAGCGGTGAAAGAAATCGAGGCCAATGAAGAGCGAATTGATCAACTGGCAGATGCAGTGGATCATTATTTGCTCAGATTGTCCCCATATGTAAAGGAAGGACAGCACAACGACCATTTGAATTTCTATATCCAGTGTTTTTCAGAATTTGAACGGATTGGAGATTATGCAGTTAATCTGACGGAAAATGCAACTGAGCGCCGGGATAAGGAAATTAGTTTCTCTCCAGAAGCATTGGAAGAACTGAAAGTTTTATCAGACGCACTGGAAGAAATATTGTCCCTGGCTTGTGAGAGCTATGCAACGCTAAATATGAATGCAGCCCGAAAAGTAGAGCCATTGGAGGAGGCCATTGACGATTTAGTGGCAGCGTTGCGGAAGAATCATATCCGGCGCTTGCGGGATGGTGTTTGCACCGTATATTCGGGTCTTATTTTCCTGGATGTTCTGGTCAATGCCGAACGGATTTCAGACCAGTGTTCCAATATTGCCATTTACACCTTGTCTCAGTATGATCCTACCCTTATGCAAAGCCGGCACGAATATATCCGTCGTTTGCACCAGGGAGCTGATCCGAATTTTAATATGGAATATCGCAGTAAACGGGAGCAATATATTTCTCGGATCGAAGGGTTATAAGCAGAGGATATGCAGAAATTTTCCCATTCTGGAGGAATTTGACCAATAGGCTTCGATATTGTACGAATTGTCTTATTTGCTTTTCAAGCAATCCACCATGCAATAGTTTCGTTTTATGTAAACATATGTCCTTCTGGCATCGATTGCCGGTTGAGGCATATGTTTACAAATTTTTTTAGGAAATTACAGAATCTTTTCAAAAAGATTGCTATTTTTTTCTTAAATATAATTTTAATACAAATTTTAAGGGAAATTGTCGAAATGCTACTTGCAAAAGGGATTCCGGTCTGGTAGATTAATAACGCAGTATTATGTAAATAAGAAATGTGTAATGGGGTTCGGTTTCTGTGGTTTTTTCTAGTCTTATTTTTTTATATCTGTTTCTTCCTCTGGTAATTCTTTTTTATTTTGCTTGCCACAGCATCAATGCAAAGAATTGGGTGCTGTTAATCTTTAGTTTGTTCTTCTATGCATGGGGAGAGCCAGTTTATGTTTTGGTACTCATGTTATCCGCAGCTATTAACTATGGATGTGGTCGGTTGTTGGGGATACTGCGTAATTCCCGCCTGTCGAAGCCAACTCTCGTTCTCACGGTAGGACTAAATTTGGCAATTTTAGCGGTTTTTAAATATGCAGGGTTCCTGGTTGAGAACATGAATCACATTTTAGGTTTGCAATTAGCCGTTCCTACCATTACGATGCCAATTGGAATTTCCTTTTACACATTTCAGGCTCTGTCTTATACAATTGACGTATATCGTGGTCATGTAAAAGTTCAAAAAAGCTACCGTGATTTTTTGCTTTATGTTACGCTTTTTCCCCAGCTGATTGCCGGACCGATTGTCCGCTACAGTGAAATTGAACCGCAACTACGTCACCGTGTGCCTTCATGGGAAGGCATCTTCTATGGTTTTACTCGCTTTTGCCTGGGATTGGGGAAAAAAGTCCTGCTGGCCAATTACTGTGGGAAAGCCGCATCCCGTCTTTTAGATGGCAGCCTGGAAGCCATGACGACTGGTGGAACCTGGTTCGGCATATTGCTATTCGCCTTTGAGATTTATTTTGATTTTTCGGGCTATTCTGATATGGCCATCGGCTTGGGAAAGGTATTCGGATTCAAGTACGCCGAGAACTTTAATCTTCCTTATATTTCTCGTTCCATTTCTGAATTCTGGCGGAGATGGCATATTTCTCTTAGTAGTTTTTTCCGTGACTATGTGTATATTCCTCTGGGTGGTAATCGCCGGCATCAGATTTTCAATTTGTTTGTAGTGTGGTTTTTGACTGGTCTTTGGCACGGAGCCAGTTGGAACTTTGTACTATGGGGACTGTACTTTTTCCTGTTGATTGCGCTGGAGAAGAAATTGCGAGTCCCATTAAAGAGAATTCCTGCAATTTTCCGTTGGGCTATGACATCGGTATTGCTTTTAATTGGATGGACGTTGTTCTATTACACAGATTTTCAGAAATTACTGGGAGCTCTGCAGGTGATGTTCGGACTGGCAGGTTCAGGAGCGAGTAACGGTCAGCTGCACATGCTATTTGTCAATAATATTCCACTTCTGCTTGTTTGTATCGTGGCCAGTACGCCAATTCCACGCCTACTTTGGCTGGGAATCAATTCTCTGGATGTGGATAAGGAAGTACCCATGGCAAAGCAGGTTTTCTATGCTTTATGTGTCTTCTTCTTTGACTTTGGCCTTCTGGCAGTTTGTACCATTTCTTTGGTGGGATCTGGATACAACCCATTTCTATATTTCCGGTTTTAAGGAGGCAAAGTATGAAAAAAATCTATTGTGCGCTGTTTGCAATTCTTTGCCTGTCGCTCCTTTGCGTGGGTTTTATCTCTTTGGTAGATCAGGACAAAACTGTTTCACTAGCTGAAAACAGGAATCTGTCGAAACGACCAGAATTGACGCTCTCTAGCTGGTTAGATGGTTCTTTTTCCACCAAATTTGACACTTATTATTCCGATACGTTCCCATTTCGCGACACACTACTGGGCTATAATAAACAGTTGAACCGCTTTTATTACTACGGCGGCAGTGGAGACGACAATGTTTTAACGATTGATTATCAGGGAGGGGCAGAACAAGGAGGAGAAGCTCTTAATAAGGTGGACCCATCGGCCTCAGACAGTCAGATTGAGCAGGAGGAAAAAACAGATTCCAAGCAAGAGACGAGTTCTGAAACAGAGACATCTCAACCGGATTCGGAGTCGAATGCTCAGAAAGAACCAGAGGATACCACTTCTTCAACGGTACCAGAACGGGAATACCCGGATGAGAGTGAAGCAACTGCGATTAACACAATCATTATTGTAGGGGACAACGCGATGGATATCCCTACCGCTACTTATGAAATCATTGATAAGTATGCAGAGAGTGTGGATAATTTAGCAGATGCTATGGATTCCCATGTCCGTACATTCTCTTTGGTCACACCCAATTCCGGTCAGTTCTATTCTCCGGAGAGCTTTCACACGGGGCTCCACGATCAGAAAGCGATGATTGATGCCTGTTATGACCATATGAGTGAAGGAATTTATAAAGTTGATGTGTATTCCGCTTTGGAACAACATCAGGATGAGTATATTTTCTTCCGTACGGATCACCACTGGACAGCTTTGGGTGCTTATTATGCCTATGAGGCGTTTTGTGAAACCGCTGGATTTACCCCAGTTGCGCTCTCGGAATTTGAAACTGGAACCTATGAAAACTTTGTAGGGTCCATGTATACTTATACATCAGCGTACCCGCAAAGTGACGCACTTCTGGAGAATCCAGATACTGTGACGTATTATCTACCCAAGGTAGAAACTTCTGCGAAATATTATGCGGATGCAACTTTAACAAACGGAATTCCCATCAGTGTGGTTTCAACGGCGATTGGCGAAAATGTTTCCAATAAGTATTTATGTTTCATAAGCGGAGATACCCCCATCTGTGTCATTGATACTGATGTAGAGGGACCAACGTGTCTGGTCCTGAAAGAGTCCTATGGAAACGCTTTTGTACCCTTTTTGACCAGTCATTACAGTAAAATTATTGTTGTGGACCCGCGGGAATTTAATCAGGAAGGAAAACCCGATTTGGACTTGGCAGCTTTTGCTGCAGAGCAAGGGGTTGACGACCTGTTAGTAATTAACTATCCGTTCATGATCAATAATGCCAGCTATATTGAATGGCTCAACCGTCTGGTTGGAAAAGGTGAGCGATGAGTCTTTTTCGGAAAAGCGGCGCAGAAATCTGCGCCGCTTTTTTCATCTTTTTATGTCTGTGAGAGAACGGATGTAGGTTTGTCAAACATATTGGACGGCGAATTCGCAAGGAGAAAGCCAGCCAAGGGGCCTCATAGGGAAGTTATTGGAGCGGCGGTTGTGGGAAGCAAGCTGTCTGGCGAAGTCATCCAAGGAGTAAAAACTGTGGCAGGAATAGAAGCGCTTTTGATCCTCGCGGTGACTACGCTCCACTTTACCGTTGTGGCGAGGCGTGT